>JBDGXD010000041.1:0-18548 GCA_039584755.1 Gemmatimonadota bacterium | reverse complement strand
ATTTCCTATGCTGCTGGACACAAGGCACTGGGGCTCTACGCAATGTGGGCCCTGCGAAACGAGATAATCAGGCTCAGTGAGCCTACCCTGCTCCCTGATGACGTGAAGTTGCAGCTACGGCTGGAAGACCTGCTAGGCTTTAGAAGAAACCCGACGACTGACACACCGCTATTCAAGCGTTTTGGGGTGAAGCCGCTCGACGGACACCCCACTCCGGCAACGCCCTTCCTACGGCTCTCGACCGGGGCGTCTGGTGTTGGCGTGGCAAGCTCTTTGGGTCTCGCCTTTGGTGCCAAGGACTATTACGGAGACGACGCGCCAAAGGTACACATCGTAGAGGGAGAAGGAGGGCTGACACCTGGGCGTGTATATGAGGCTCTCGCCGCCACAGGTACCGCATCGATCGACAACACCGTTCTCCACATCGACTGGAACCAAGCCTCCATTGATTCCAACCATGTGTGCCGCGACAATGGCAAACCGGGAGATTATGTGCAGTGGACTCCCGAGGAGTTCACCTACCTACACGACTGGAACGTGATCTCCGTGCCCGACGGTACCGATCTGCAACAGGTTGTGGCAGCACAGCGGATGGTCGCGGAGCTTCCCAACAACCAGCCGACGGCAATCGTGTACCGCACGACAAAGGGTTGGCAGTACGGCATCGAGGGCAAAGCCTCGCACGGAGCGGGACATGCGCTGTGTAGCGGTGGGTTCTACGAAGCCGTTGCGCCATTCACCCAGCAGGTCGGAATCGGCCTCCCCAGATGTGATGGCCGAGAACAACGCTGTGAGGGGGCTGAGAAGGGCATCGTTGAGGAGTGTTACTGGGAATCACTGCTGATAATCCGCGACAGTCTGGAGAGCAACCGAGTGGTTACTGATGCTCTCGCCAGGCGGCTGGTCGCTGCCCGTGGAAGGCTCGATAACGCCGAGCGCAAGCCGCGCTCCAGTGCTCCCCATGTTGCGGCGCTGTACGCCACCATAGAAAAGGCAAGAGGCCAAACGCCCGACGAGCTGCTGTTGGAAGCCGGTTCACAGACGACTCTGCGGGGTGCACTCGGCAACGCCCTGGGTGTGCTCAACAAGGCCTCGAATGGAGCAATTCTGGTGGCCGCCGCCGATTTACTCGGATCAACCAGCATCAGTGCAGCCGCCAAGGGATTCCCCGAGGGCTACTACAATGCAAGCACCAACCCCGACTCGCGGGTGCTTTCAATCGGCGGCATCTGCGAAGATGCCATGAGCGGCATCCTCGCCGGCCTTTCCACCTACGGCTGCCACATTGGTGCCGGGTCTTCGTATGGTGCATTCATCGCGGCACTTGGTCATATCGCATCGAGACTGCATGGGATTGGCAACCAGTCCCGCCAAGAGATCAAGACGGAACCGTTCAAACCCTACATACTCATCTGTGCGCATGCGGGTCTGAAGACCGGCGAGGATGGACCAACCCATGCCGACCCGCAACCGCTGCAGCTGCTGCAGGAGAACTTTCCTCGAGGGACAGCGATAACGTTGACCCCGTGGGATCCACAGGAAGTCTGGCCGCTGTTGGCGGCAGCGCTCACCGAACGGCCGGCGTTGATTGCGCCGTTTGTAACACGGCCCAACGAGAACGTGATAGACCGAGAAGCTCTGGGACTGGCACCAGCCAGAAGTGCAGCCAAAGGCGTCTACGCACTCCGTCGTGCGCGCGGCAAGAGTGACGGTACCATAGTGCTCCAAGGAAGTGCGGTTGCCTATGACTTTGTGGAGATTGCCCTACCCCTGTTGGAAATGGCGGGCGTCAATCTCGATGTCTACTACGTGGCTAGCGCCGAGTTGTTCGATCTGCTCCCAGCAGCGGAGCAGAGAAGCATCTATCCCGACAGGATCGCCCAAAGTGCAATGGGAATCACGGGCTTCACTCTTCCCACTATGTACCGGTGGATCCGTTCAGAGCAAGGACTCAAGAGGACTCTCCATCCGTTCCAGAAGGGACGTTTCCTCGGGAGCGGTCCGGGCGAGATGGTGATGAAGGAAGCTGGCCTCGACGGGGAGAGCCAGTTCAAGGCTGTGATGGAGTATGTTGAGCAGCGTTCCAAAACTACCGCATTGGTTTAGCAGCTAGGAGAAACTGCCACGGACGATCATCTGAGCCCACGTTTTCGGATGATTATCCGTGGCAGTCAGTTCTAGCCGCGTGACGATTGCATCAACGAGCTGCAAAGCAGTAGAACAGACCGTTCCCACCGGAACTCTGTAGGTTCTCCTGGCTGCAGCCGCGTGAGTTGTGCGCCGAGTTCCACGACGTGGAGTTATCTCCACCACCAATGCGGTCGTGATGACCCACGCGCGCACTGCCTTCACCACTCCCCGTCCAGTTGCCACAGTTGGTGTATCCCTCACCTGTGAACGCGGTTCCGTCCAGTCGGGAGCCAGTCAGAATATCGTGCATGTTTGGCTGGTCACCCCGTCCGTTGACGATTTCACCCTTCTCCGATAGTGAGTTTTCCTTGGACAGCTTGTTGTTCTCACTGTGGAGGTCGGCCACGTTCTCTGCAACCATCACACCTTTGGCGTTGTACCAAGGCCCGCTGCCGATTCGGTCTCGCGCATGCACCGCCGGTCCTCCGTCGGGCGTGATCGTGCTGAGGTAGGCCCGCCAGGTTCGGTTGCCGGCCCCGGCCGTCTCGGCCAGCATCTGGCAGTGCCGGTCGGCACCCTCGAGCCCCCCTACATCCGCTCCGTTCCCCGAACCCACGCTGGTGATGAAAAAGCTCATGGATTGATCCTGCACGCTCATTGGTTGCCCACCCAGCAACAGCGCCAACGTGAGGAGTGCTCCCGTCTTGATCATGCCCTACTCCTTTTCAAAGGTCTGGCCGCCGCGCGACAAGGCATGAATGTAGGTAGGGCTCGCCAATCCGGCCAGCCAAGCGAGCATCCCTTCTTCCCTGATGCGCGGTACACTCACATCTTCAACCGCTCACTCGAACTGATGGCGGAGTCCGGCATGAGCAACGCTGCGATCATTCAGGCTGCGACAAAAGACGCCGCGGCCTGCATGGGATTCGACGACGTTGGCACTCTACAGGTGGGTAACTGGGCTGACTTCATTGTTCTCAGCGATAACCCACTGACTGACATCAAAAACACGCGCAGCATCCAACACGTGTACGTCGCCGGCAACCGAGTAAACCGGGGCTGACCAAAAGAAGAAGCACGCGTCTGACCTCAGTTACTGCTGCCACCGTGGGCCCAGAACGTCACGACCTGCGTATCACGCCGCTGCCGGTGTTTCCGTCGACTAGGACTTCGGCTGGCTGCTCCAACCGAATGTGTCGGATCACACCGTCCATCTCTTCCGTCACCGTAGGTTGTGTCTTGAGCCAGCCCCAATCGAGGTGTCCTTCATCGCGCCGTTCTGTGACTGTCAGATAGGCCACTCCGAAGACCGTAAGGTTGTGGAAGAAGTGTGAACCGTAGGATGGGTCTACATCAGCGTCCGCGAAGTCGGTTTCTACGATCGCAAGTGTAGCCGAAATCTGCGGCCATGTAACGGGTATTCCATACCACGGGTCCTGCGTTCCCCAGCGGCCGGGGCCAATCAGAATGTAGTGACGGCCCTCCTGAGCCAGTTTGTGGTTGAGGTCCCCAATGATATTGGCAGCACCACGCGTAGTGGCCCGGTCAAATCTCCCGGAATCGACAACCACTAGATCGGTCACCGCTACGCGGCGGCTATACCCGAGTGCGTCCTCTGAGGATACGAAAGCGTCCCGCTTCACCGCGTCGTCGAGGGTCACGTCCAACAGACCCTGCTCGACGACAACGGGTCGTATCTGTAGCAGGTGAAAGATGGGTGACCCATCGTGTGACTCGCCACTGTCCATGGCGAATTCCAACTCGACCGGACACTCCATCGCGTCTTGCGCGAGTTCCAGGATACGGCAGAGAACTTCGGACAGCGGGAAGGCACTATCCTTGAGCATCGGGGCGAACGTGATAATGGGGACTCCCCCACGCTGCACACCCGTAGTAATCCTGTCGTCCTCTCTCATGTAGGTCGACGCAATCAGATTAGCTGCACCTTGGTCGACCGCCTCAGTCACTTCACGGCGGAGCAAATTGGAGTCCGGAGGCATTCCGGCGATCATGTCGTCGCGCACCATGTCCAGTGCGTAGAAACTACGTTGAGCTGTGCGTAACGTGTCTTTGACACTGGAAAACTGAGGTACGGTCTGGGGATACTTGGGACAGAAGCGGAGGGCTTCGAAGCCTCCCACGACCGACTTGCCCAGGCCTAGCGCGATGTGGGCCACGCCGTCCTCGCGCTTGATGTTGCCGAACGGATAGAAATTGTAAGATGACGCGACACCGGATAGCGTGGGGTAGAACAAGTCACCGCGGCGGCTTCCTACCAGGCGTTGCAGTAGCACCGCCATCCGTTCCTCTTCGACTCGATGTGGCGTCTTGCCAAGGTACTCACGTGCAGCAGAAAGGAAGGTCGAGGCATACACGAGCTTGATTGCCTCGAGCAACTGCGCCAGGCGGACGTCGAGCGACGGGTGGTTGTTGGGCAGCATCACCGTCGCGTATACACCTGCAAACGACTGGTATAGCGAGTCCTCGAGGATACTGGAGGAGCGCACCGCAAGGGGCTCTTTGAACTTCTGCAGGAAGGCCGCCAACTGGGAGCGACGACGCCGGTTGAACCGGCTCTGGCGGAAGCGCCGGAGGATCTCATCATCTGGCAGCAAGCTGACTTCCCGCGGGAGCCTGCGGAGACCGTTCTCAGCTAGAAACTCCTCGAATACATCACTTGCCAGAGCCACGGTTTGGGGTATGTCGATCTCGACTCCCGGGATTCTTATGCGCTCCTCCGACAGAAGCCGTTGGACGAACGCGAGCCCCCGCCCTTTACCCCCCAAGGAACCCGACCCGATCTTGGCAAACGCGACGTAATCATCGAACTCGTCTCCCTTGAAATCGACCATCACATGCCGCTGGATCTCTCGCAGGTATCCGGTCATGGTCGAGGTAAGCCACAGCCCGAGCTTCTGAACCGAGTCGAAATCCTCCACCGTGCGTGGACGAATCATGGAGGCCAGCTCGAACTCGGTCCGCGCTTTTAGCCAAGCCGAGAAGTGGTTCCGCTCCGCGTGGAACTTGATCGAGTCATCAGGAACCTCCTTCAGAGACCGGATCATCCCACGCAGGTCGCTTGCTCGAGCGATCTCACGGCCATCCGGGTGTCTGAATACGAAGTCGCCGAATCCGAATTGCTCGATGATGAAACGTCTGAGTTCATCGAGCATGTGCGGTGATCGCTTGTGCAGGAAAGCAGTCGCCACCTCCAGACTGTCGTCGCGGTGCGATCTATCCGCTGACTGGAGTAGAATCGGCATGTCGGAAACCTGTTCGCGTACTTGGCGAGCCAGCTCGATCCCCGCCGTGACGCTCATGACACCGCCGCGCGGGAAAGCCACGTCGCATATCACGCCCAGCACGTTGGAGCGATACCGCTCGAATAGCGTCCACGCCTCCTCGTAGTCCTGAGCCAACAGGATCTTGGGGCGGGCACGAATGCGAAGCAGCCGGTGCGAGAGATTCAACCCTTCGGCCATCAGATTACCGGTTTGCAGCGTGACGGCGGTGTAGATGTGATGCAGGTAGGTGGAGTAGTAGCGAACCTCATCTTCCACCAGAATGATTGCCTGAACTCCGCCTTCGAGTACATCGTGGTCGGCGTTTTTCTGGTCTTCCACTTGTTTGATCATCGCAAGCAGCGACTTCACATCACCCTGCCACAAGAACAGGAAATCGACCTCACCCGACCTTCTGAGACCGTCCAAATCAGGCAAGTTCCAAGCGTGCGCTGCTAGAACGCAGACCGACAGATCCGGGTCGATTCCCTTCACTTGGCGCGCGAACTGCCCAACCTCCATGTCTTGGAGACGCGGGCTGACGACTACCATATCGAAACCGCGGTCGGCTTCTTCGATGAGCCGCAGGGCCTCAGCGCCGGTCGTTGCCGGAGTGAAGTGCGGTGTGTAGCGAAGGTTGAGGGCTAGGCTGCGATATTCCTCGAGGAGCAGCTCGGTCAGTTGACCATCCTCTTCGAGCACGAACGTGTCGTAGTGGGACGCAACGAGCAGGATTTCTTGCACCCTGAACTCCATCAAATCCCTGAATTCCTGGGTCCGCATCCCATATCGAGTCGTCAGTCCGAGCTCGTCAATCATGTTCCTCCAGAGCGTGTTGACACAGTCACCAACTGCGCTGATTTGTTGTGACTACTTGTATCTAGCACGCAGCTCGCAGCAATGCCAGATGACGCGATGCATGCTGAGATGCTCCCGACCGCCTACGCCCTCGCGGCCAAGTCGATTGTCAGGACTGAGTCGGCACTCCGCGGCCGGTCGCTCGTGCCGGTCGCAACACGGGCCATCTCTCCATGCTCCGACCACCACTGACTGGCACGCTGGGCGGTCCACTGCATCGCATCACGGCAGTTTCCGAGCATCTCGCGAAGCTCCAACGCATTCGCCGGGCGCTGGGAGGGGTCCTTGGCAAGGCAGGCCAGAATCACGTTTTGCAAATCAGCAGGAACCCCGGGTGTGCGACTGGAAGGAGGCTCTGGTTCCTTGCTAACATGCTGCGCCAGGATCTCGAGCGCGGTGAGTCCAGAGAACACGCGAGTGCCAGTCATCATGTAGTAGCCAACAGCACCCACTAGGTAGAGATCGCTGCGTCCGTCGATATCATCGGGCGCGTGCACCACCTCGGGAGCCATGTACCCCGGTGTTCCCAGCACGGCGTCTTGCGCAGTGAGGTCCACGTTCCTGCTCGTATCGACGTGCTTTACGAGACCGAAGTCCAGCACTTTTACTACATCAGGTACACCACCGCGCTCGCACAACATGATATTACCGGGCTTGATGTCACGGTGTATGAGACCGATCCCATGGGCTTCCCCGAGGGAACCGCAAACTTGCTGCAGCACATGTATCGTTCTGTCCGCCGGCATAGGTCCCGTGCGGTCCACCAAATCCTGCAGCGACACACCATCGAGGTACTCCATGGCGTAGTAGAAGACGTCATCTGGAGTGCGGCCGTAATCGTAGATTGCGATGGTGTTGGCATGCGTCAATTGACTAGTCAACTGCACTTCCTGCTCGAAACGAGACAGCGACTCGGAATGCTCCTGTTGCTCCGCACGGATCAACTTGATGGCGGTCGGCCGGCGCAGCATGGAGTGACGTGCTCGGTACACGGACCCCATTCCCCCTTCGCCGATCTTATCGACCAACGTGTATTGCCCAAGTTGCTTTGCCCTGAGTACTTCGCTGGACAGGTTCTTCTGATAGGCCCGGTCCAAGAATATCGCGATCCCGATCCCGAGAACGAGCGTCGCGACCGTGATGCCAATGATTGTGTTGCGTTGTCGTATGGTCGATCCGAGGATATCGCCCTGCGGAATGACCGCGCCGATCCAGAGTCTCCGCTCACGACTGAGTTCGAACGGTCGGAATCCGGCCCACCAGACTTCGCCACCGCTGCTATACTTGACCGGATCCACGTTCGCATCGTTGGCGCTTCCCCACTCCTCAAGGGCACCCGATAGCGCTGCTATTCCCAGTGAGTCTGCGGGCCGGAGCACGGCAGCTCTCAACGAGGCGAGGTCGGAGTAGCGATCGTCGCGCGGCAGACCGAGAATCCTGCGGTCCTCAGTGAGAACCACTATCGAGCCACGTTCCTCAACCGCGACACCGGTAGTGAAGCGTGAGATATCCGTCAACATAATGTCGAAGGCCACCACATGAGCCAGCGTTGAGTCCGCTCTCGGGTACCACCTCATCGACGCAGTGATCCCGGGATCCTTGGTGGTAAAGAACGTGTACGGTTCGGTCCAATGGATTTCGCCTGACGACCCTTGCAGAGCTCCCTGGAACCAGGGCCGCAACCGAGGGTCGTACTCCAGCTCATCCCACCACTCCACTATCAGGTCGTCTTGCGCCCGCCAGCGCATCCAGTGGGCACGGCTGCCTGTGACATCAACCAGCATGCGACGGTTGAGCCACTCTCCCTCGCTCTGGAGCAGCATGTGCTCGAAGCCCGCAGTGTTCGCAATCATCAGGGAGGACAATTGAGGGTAATGGTCCAATTGCGGAATGAAGATCGAGTTCAGCCCACCTATGTCGTCGGGGTCGAGGGCACCTGTCTCACCCCACTCCGCAGCAACCAGGAGGTTCTGTCCCACAGGTTCGAAGAAACGCCGCAACTCAGCCTCTGTCTGATCGGCGGCTCGGTTGATCAACGAAGCAGACAACGTCTCCACCGCGCGATATGCCTCGAACAAGATCACGCCGAGCACCGCGCCGCCGGCAACAATAATGAGAAGAACGATGTTTCTCAGTAAGTTGCGGCGAATCGTGAAGCGGCTCCTCAGCGCCCTGGTGAGGCCTTCGGTTGAGACCACGGTTCCTCCGATGCAACCACTAATACGGTTCAACGACGGACGAACGGAATCGGGTGCCACTCACCCGAGACCACGAGTAATCTATTGTCTGTCCTACAAGAAGGGCGCGAGAAGTCTTGGACGACACCGACCGTGAATCAGACAAGGGCTCAGATACTAGATCACTGCGACTGCATCCACACGCACCCAGCCGACTTTCCCATCCTCTAGCACAACCTCGAGCCACTCACCGGCGCGTCGATCTATCCGAACCTTGGTTCCCTCATGAATCGCAAAGACCGTGAGTGCGTCGTCGTCGGAGGGTGCGGAGCGCACCGACACCTCGTCGACCACTACCACGGCCTCTTCCGGTTGCCCTATGTCGAATTCCCGTACAAAGAGATTGACCCCGAAGATCATCACCACTGCGGCTCCGCCCGCCACTATCCAGCGACCCACTGCTGCCAGGTTCGTTCCTCTTCGGAGAACAATGGTCACAATCGCCCCCATGACACTCAGATATGCGATGGCGACTATGAGCCTGAGCAATGAGGCCGGCAGCAAATGGACCCACCAAACGGCGGCGCGCAACAACCAGAACCGCTGTAATGGGGTTATCTCATCAGCCGTCAGCGAGCGTGCGAGTTCCAGATTAGCCAGTACGTCGGCGTCCCGCGGCAATAGCCTTCTCGCTCGTTCGTAATACAGAATCGCGTGCCCAAGGTCGCCGAGTTTGAAGTATGCGTTGCCAATGTTGAAGTAGAGCGAACCACTCTCCAATCCCTCTCCTGCGACACGAAGATAGCTCTCGAGGGCATCGCTGTACTGACCTTCCTGGTAGAATCGGTTCCCCTCGTCAAAGAAACTGGCTTGGCCGGCCACGCCAACGGTCGATGTTACAAACATGGCCAGTACCATAGCTGGTTGATGCATCGCCATCATCGCGCAAGCTCCTGATCCAGGTCGGTCATTGCGCGCTCGGCCAGCTCGAGGAAAGCATTCATCTCAGCTACGTTCGCCTCTGTCGGGGCAAATCGCTGGCGGTCACACACGTCGATGCAGCTGAGGTACTCGTCAGTGACGGATTGTCCGACACCACGGTCGTGGAGCACAGCACCGACTTCTTCCCTGATCAGACCGGCTTCGGCAATGTTCAGTTTGTCTCCCAGGAAGCCCTGCAAGGCGCGAGCGACCTCAGCATAGAACTCACGCTGTGTCTCTGACGAGCGCAGCGACCTGGCCCGAGCCAGTCGTTTTCTCGCCACGCGGCCGGCGCGACGACCACGGGCGTATGCCACATCACCCTCCAGCCGGTCACGATGCCGACGTACCCCCCAAGCGCTAACTACGACAACCAATGGTGCCAGGAAGACGATCCAGAACACCGGCAGGGCAAACACCGAGCGCCCGCGCCGCTGAAAATTCGGTGTGGCGATACGAATGAATCGGATGTCCTCTCTCAGTTGTTCGATACCACCTCTAGTGCGACCGGCGATCGTGGGGCCTTCTACGGCCGTACCAGCCACCGCTACCTCTATCGGCTGTGTGGTAACGGTGGCGTACGTGTTGCGGTCTGAGTCGAAGTAGTCGAGCTGCAACCCTGGGATCGTGTGAGAACCGGGTGTACGCGGGACCAGGACGTACTCGTACATCTTGCTACCACTTATTCGATCCCCAGCTCGATTGATCTGCTCCGTCACCTCGGGTGGGTAGACCTCGAAGCCGGTGGGGAAATCGATTTCCGGCTCAGGCACCGTGCGGACGTTGCCTACTCCCTCGACACGCACACGATACGTCACTGCCTCGTTCGTCTCTACACTGGTCTTGTCGAGAGTAGTAGTCATGTCGAAGTCGCCTACCAGACCGCTGAAGTCGCGAGGCCTCCCACTTTCCGGCAGTGCTCTCACATGGATCTCGATGGGTTCAGATGCGACAACTACAGGTACACTACTGCTGAAGGGGGAGCGAAAGAAATCGTCGAATAGGTCTTGCGAACGCCGTTGAACCTGCACCTGTGCCTCTAGCGATAGCGGTTCGATCGTCTTGTCACCGGGACCGGTCGGGAACAGCGCCACTCTTCTGATGACCGCAGTCGCGTATTGCACTCCGTCACGCACCACCTGCTCCACCTGTGGCGACGGCTGCTGCTCGTATTCCTCGACCCAGAACCCGGCGGTACCAGGCAACCGCAGGATGCTGTAAGATGACACGTTGAGTCGCGTGTAGATGCGGTATGACACGACCACCGGCTCGTTCTCGTAGACATCCCGGCCGCTCACCTCTGCCGTCACGAACAGGTCCTCAGGCGCGATCTCGATATCGCCAGCGGCATCAGCTGCACCGGGCTGGGACGGTGGCGGACTCGACGTGATGGAGATCGTCAACGGCTCAGTTCTGAGAGTCTCATTCCCGACCTTCACCTCCACAGGACCGATCTCGAACGTGCCCTCCTTTATGGCCTGAAAGCGATGCTGCAGAGTGACGGACACGGTCGTCCTGCCATTGACGATCTGCATTGATGTCGAAGTGCCACTGCTCAAGTATGCTGCGAACTCGTCCATGTCGGGGAGTATCGGATCTGACTCGACCTGCCGCGTACCCGAGATCTCGACGTTCAGTACGAACTGCCGGTTGACTCCCACCTGACTCTGGTTCAGATAGGCTCGTACCGATACGTCCTGCCCGAAAGCCGGAGCCGCGGCGATGAGCGCGATCAAACCAAGCCGCAGACTTGGAATCACCAATCTCTCCTAGGACGCCGCCGCACCGAACTCCGGGCTCGCTGCCGCTGGATCTCACCGGGATCCTCTTGAATCGCCTGCAGCAGGCGTTCGGCTTCTTCTCGGCTCATCTGTCCCTGCTGCTGCGGTTCTTGCTCCTGTTGTCTCTGCGGTTGCTGTTCCTCCTGCTCCCCCCGATCCTGCTGCCCCTCCTGGTCCTGTTGTTCTTGTTGTTCTTGTTGTTCTTGCCGATCGTCTCCTTCCCCTCCTTCCCCTCCTTGCTCCTGCTCCTGCTCCTGCATCTGCTCTAGTACCCTCTCCAGGTTGTGCTTGGCGTCAGCATCGGACGGATCGGCACGCAACGACTGCTTGTACGCCTCCAGTGCCTCCTGCAATTGCTGTTGCCGGTAAAGTGCGTTCCCGAGGTTGTACCAACCCTTGGACACCAGATCGGGATCGCCACTCTCGATCGCGTCCCGATAAGCATCCAAAGCCCTCTGGAACTCCTGGGACTGATACAGAGCGTTGCCTTCATTCAATCGAATCAGTGGGGAGTTCGGCGCACTGCGCAGCGCCTCGAGGTACTTCTCGTACGCCTCGGCAAAGCGCCCGTCCTCGTACAGCCTGTTGCCCTCCAGCACCTCTGCTCTGCCCTTCTGCGCGAGGGCGTCATTCGGCAAGACGGTGCAGAGTGCCGTAAGCAGGACGCCAACAGCACAGTTGAACACAGCGCGAGGGTAACAACGCGAACTCCAAGTTGTGCCCCCTCTGCCCTCTCTGCCCCCTCTCATTGAAACCTCCCCCTCCATTCTGCTTTCACCCGCTTGCGATCAGGCACAAAGAACTCTGTGAATAGCAGCAGGATCGCCAAACCGAGGAAGATCTGGTATTGCTCTTCGAACTGGGTCACCTGCTGCGCCTCGAACTCGCGACCGTCCAGCGCCACAATCTCGTCGGCCAGAGCATTGAGTGCCCTGCCACTGCCCGTCGCCCGGATGTAGCTGCCGCCAGTTTGCTGTGCGATACGCTGCAAGGTCGCCTCGTCCAGTCTCGTCGTAACCACGCTACCATCGGCATCTCGTTTGAATCCGCTGCGCCGACCGGATTCGTCAAACTCCGGGATGGGAACCCCTTCCCGCGAGCCGATGCCGACCGCGTGGATCTCGATTCCCGAATCGACAGCGCGCGAAACAGCGCTTTCGATCTCGCCCTCGTGGTCTTCACCGTCGGTTATCACGATGAGCACGCTGTGCTGCTGGGCTTCCTCGTCGTACGCGTCGAGCGCCACAACGAGTGCCGCGCCCAGGTTGGTGCCCTGCAGTGGAATGATTCCGGGCTCCATCGCATTGAGGAACAGCATTGCCGCGCCATAGTCGGATGTGAGCGGGCTCTGTACAAATGCCTCCCCCGCAAAGGCAACTAGTCCGATTCGATCGCCGTCGAGTCGCTCGATCAATTGAGCTACAGCCAATTTCGCTCTATCCAATCTGTTGGGTGCGATGTCCTCCGCGAGCATGGAGTTTGACAGATCCAACGCCACTATGATGTCCTGCCCTTCCCGCCGGATCGTTTCGATGCGCGTTCCAAATTGTGGCCGCGCCAACGCCGTCACAAACGCAGCTACCGCCAGCACCATGAGCACCGACTTCACCGCTTGCCCCTTCGGACTCGAAGTACGTGTCAACCGTTTCACCAACTCGTAATCGCCAAAGCGCACCAAGGCGTTGCGCTTCCATCTCAAAGCCAGCCAGAGAAACGCCGCTAGAAACGGAACAAGCACATATGCGAATAGCAGCTCCACGGATCCGAAACGAAACACTGTCTAGACCACTCCCGTTTCACCGATCATGGGATCTTCCTGAGCACCGTGTTGCCAAGCACTACCTCCAGTACCACCAACACCAATCCAGCGGTCAGTGGCAGGTGGAACAACTCGCCATAGCGAGTAAAGTGCTGCACCTCGATCTCAGTCGTCTCCAACTCGTTGATCTCTGCATAAATACTCTCGAGGCTCGCCCTGTCCGTAGCACGGAAATACTGACCACCGGTCAACGCCGCGGTCTCCCTCAGAGCCGTCTCGTCAATGTCGACGCGCATCGAAGCATAGCGCCGACCGAGCACCGGATCGTCGACCGGCACGCGCGCGTTACCTCGTGTGCCTGCACCAATGGAATAGACTCTCACTCCGAGTGCCTGTGCCATCTGCGCCGCTGTGATCGGATCTATCTCGCCACGATTGTTGCGCCCGTCGGTCAGAAGCACAACGACCTTCGAATCGGCATCGCTGTCACGCAGCCGTTTTACTGCAGTGGCCAGCCCCATACCGATAGCCGTGCCATCCTCGATCATCCCCACTTGGAGCTCGCCCAACACCGTGGCTACCACATCGTAATCCAGAGTGAGCGGCACTTGAGTGAACGCGGCACCTGCAAACACCACGAGCCCTATCCGATCGTTGCGACGACCACGTACGAAGTCGACAGCAACCCGCTTCGCCGCCTCTATGCGGTTCGGCTCGATATCCTCAGCCAGCATGGAACTCGAGATGTCGAGCGCCAGCACAATGTCGATCCCTTCTGTGACTATGTTCTCACCGGACACTCCGGACTGGGGTCTGGCAAACGCAATCACCATGGCGGCGACAGCCAGCATGCGCAAAGTGGGTAGGATGCTGCGGTACTTCCCCGTTTTCGTGAGATCAGACTCGGTGAGCATCTGTACGTCCGAGTAACGCACACTGGCGACCTTGCCCGCACGCCTCCAGAACTGCCAATACGCGAGGAGCGGTATTGCAAGCAGCAATAGCAGGTATTGCGGGTCGGCAAAGCGGTAGGTCATGCCCCACCCCCTTCCCGTCCCGGAGAAGGAGCGGAGGACGCAGTCGGGACAGCACGAACAGACGAAACTGCAAGGTCTCCTTCCCCTCCCTCCCCTTCTGTATCTCCCTCCCTAGTCTCATCCACGATCCAGCGCGCCCGCGGTATCATCTCGCGACACCCGGCAATCTCCGGTCTCAGCTTCGCGAACTTCACTAGATCGCAATCACCGAGAAACCGTTCGAACTCGAGCCTCGTGTCGAACGCCAAGCCGACGTCCTCGAGCCCCAGCAACACCTCATAAGTGACCATCTCGAGTGCAGCGACACGGTAACGCCCTTCGATGTAACGGCGGATTATGTCGGACACCTCTATGTGGTACTGCTTGACGTTGCCCTGCTCCAGCAATCCGGACGCTGCCAGGCGGTCGAGCGCCTCATATGCTATTTCGTGGGGAGGTTTCGTTGGTGAGGTTGGCACCACTTTCTCGGAACGTGTCTTCGACCCGCGGTACCGCTTGTACACCCAGCGCCCGACGAAACTCAAGACGATCACGGCCAAGATCCACGGTATCAGCAGCAGCCAGTTTCTGGGGATATCCAGCGGCCCTTTGATGTCACGGATATCGCCACTCTCATCGCGTCCTACGCTCACCACCGTCACGTTCCACTCGTCCGACGCCAAGACCGTGGTGTCTGCTCCAACCACCGCGACGTCGAAGCTCGGGATCTCGAGATCGCCCAGCTCAAATGCAGTGACGACGAAACGCGCGGCAGAGATCTGGCGGTTAGCCTGGTGCACCGGTTCCAGCACAACCGCATCGAGTAGCTCGACCGAGCCGAGGTCGATCGAATCGGGCCACACCACGCTGGATCCCACATCATGCTCGACTGCGACCGTGAGCGCCAGCGGGTCACCCACAGTGATTTCGAACGTGTCCAATTCAGTTCGGATGATCGGAGCCAATCCCTGGGCCAGCATCTCCACCGGGGAAACCGCGGCACGGAGTGTGGGCGTTTGCGCTCCCCGCTCCCCGCTCCCTGCTCCCGCAAGCACCAGAGTTCCCAGCAGCAGACTCGCACCACGAAACATTACCGGAACCTCCTGGCCCTCTCCCTGAAGAACCGCATCAGAGGTTCCACGTACTCCTGGCCAGTATCGATATCGATAACGTCCACCCGTGTCTTCTTGAAAACCCTCTCCAATACAGACCGTGCCTCGTCGGTCCGGCTCTCGAACGTCGCACGGAACGTCGAGTCAGACGTATTCACCACCAGCAGCTCACCGGACTCAGCGTCCTCGAAGGCCATGTAGCCGATTGCAGGCAGGCTGGCCTCGCGCCTGTCTCCCATGCGGATTGCAATTACATCATGACGCCTGCCGGCGACGGCCAACGCCTTTTCATACCCCCTGGCGATGAAGTCGGATACCAGGAACACCACCGCCCGTCGCCGAACCACATGAGCCAGGTATTCGAGAGCGCCCGCGATGTCTGTCTCACGACCCTCCGGCTCGAAGTAGAGCAATTCGCGTAACACACGAAGTACATGCCGCCGACATTTGCGTGGCGGCACAAACTTCTCGATCCGGTCGCTGAAGATGATCAAGCCTACCTTGTCGTTGTTCTTGATCGCGCTGAACGCGAGTAGCGCACAGATCTCGACTGCTATCTCGCCTTTCATCCGGCCGCTCGTGCCGAAATCGCCCGAACCGCTCACATCGACGGCGAGCATCACGGTGAGTTCACGCTCTTCCTGGAACACCTTCACGTAGGGCGCCCCCGTCCGCGCCGTCACATTCCAGTCGATGCTGCGGATGTCATCACCGTATTGGTATTCGCGCACTTCAGCGAAGTTCATCCCGCGGCCCTTGAACACGGAGTGGTACTCGCCCGAGAACACCTCGTTAACCAGACCGCGGGTCGCGATCTCGATGCGGCGGACGTTCTTCAGGATCTCGCGCGGGATCATGGCTTGTAGGTCAAGGAACTTCTACGCTGTTGAGTATCCGTGTCACCACATCCTCGGGAGTGACCTCCTCCGCCTCGGCCTCGTAGGTGAGCAACACACGGTGCCGTAGTACGTCCATGCCCACCGAACGTACGTCCTCGGGTGTGACATACCCCCGTCCACGCAGGAATGCATTGGCCCGGGCCACCTTCGCCAGGTAGATCGACGCCCGCGGCGATGCCCCGTAGGAGATCAGATCGGTCAGGTCGGCCAACCCGTAGCTATTGGGGTCCCTCGTCGCGAATACCAGATCGACTATGTACCGCTCCACCTGCGGATCCATGTAGATGATCTCTACCGCCTTGCGCGCACTGATTATCTCCGCTGGCTCGACCACCGGTCGCGTGTCGGGTTCCGGTCCACTCGCCATGCGACGCATGATCTCCAGCTCGTCATCCTTGCTGGGATAGTTGACCGACAGCTTGAGCATGAAGCGGTCGACCTGCGCCTCCGGCAAAGGGTAGGTACCCTCCTGTTCGATTGGGTTCTGAGTGGCCAGTACGAGGAACGGGACGTCCAGCACAAAGGTTGTCTCGCCAATCGTCACGGTGCGTTCTTGCATCGCTTCGAGCAATGCCGATTGCACCTTTGCCGGCGAGCGGTTGATCTCATCCGCCAGAATGATGTTGGCGAATATCGGCCCCTTCTTGGTCCTGAACTCGGAAGACTGCGGATCGTACACCAGGGTACCGATCAGATCTGCCGGCAACAGATCGGGTGTGAACTGAATGCGGTGAAACGACGTCTGAATCGCACGAGCCAGCGTCCTAACCGTCATGGTCTTGGCAAGCCCCGGCACCCCCTCCATGAGCACGTGACCGTCTGCGAGCAACCCCATCAGGAGACGCTCCACCATGTATCGCTGGCCTACTATGACTCGAGCAACCTCGTCCACCAGTCGGGAGACAAAGGCGCTCTCCTGCCGGATCTTGTCCTGAATGGCCTCAATATCGCGGTTCATGTCCACTGTCATACTCCGTAGCACACCCTTCTCAGGTTCATATCGGTACCCCGTCGCCCAATGGCCGACGGAGGCATCATCTTCCGGCTCTGTCGTCGCTGAATCTCCCAGGGATCACTCCAGACGGGCCGGTGCAGGCGGCCCCACGCCCCGTGAACCGAGGTGCAGGCGGCCGGCATTCACGTCCGGCCTCGTCGAGCCCTCAGACAGACGACGACGGATGCAAGTATCCGGTCTGTAATTGTAAGAGATGAGCGGACAATTGGAATCGTCGCAACACTGACACGGGACCAAAGAGCCCCGCAGTTCGAGTGAACCACGGGGCTCTCTTGCTGCCCCCTCTGCCCCCTTGTCCTCTATTTCTGAGATCCCGCCGGACTCACTGCAAATGTCCCCACGCGCTCGACGACCAGCGTCTGGCTGAACGTCTTGTCTCCGGTCTTTAGAGTGACGGTATAGACCCCCGGATCCATCAAGGGGGCCTGACCACCACCGCCGCGGAACATCGCCCGCAGTGCCCTGAAGCCTTGATCCGGAGCGATCAACTCGGCCACCTCACGCATCTGGCTGAAGCCACCGCGGCTCCCACCCATCTGCTCGGCCGGGCGCTCCCGAAACTCCTCGGGATCTCTGCCCTGGCCACCGCCACCGCCGCCAAAGCCACGCATCAGCGCCGCCGCACTGGTTTCACCCGTATACGCACCGGTCAGACGTCGGACCGTGTTCTCGTCCCAGCCGGCTTCGACAAGTGAGTCGGCCACTACCTTCGCGCGGGCGGACAGCTCCTCCTTTTCCTGCTTCTCGTACGGGCCCGGCTCGGCCGCTTCAGGGGCTTGCCCCCTGTAGTTCCACCGAACCGTGTGGATTCCCGCTTCCGCCGGACCCTGTATCGTGTCGACCACCTCACCATCAGAGTTGGCCACCGTGATCTCTACTTGCGGGCCACGCGCCATTCCCTGCCTGGCTCCGGACGGGCCCTGTGCCATGGCCGGTCGCTGGGCTCCCTGCTCGGCCTGTTGCCGCTCGCCGCCACGCTGGGGCCGACTCTCCTCGTATGCAGCCTGCAACTCCGTCGCCACCGCTTCACCGATGAAGTAGCTGATCTCGGCATTCGAACCAGGGGTGGGACGCTGGAAGAACGACTGCGCATAGAATTCGCCACCACGCGGCGGCGTGCCGAACTGGAATGCCGGCCGCGGCTCGAACAGCGCCGCGCCGTCCGCCATTACCTGGTCGGTGAGATCCTGCAGCGGTGCGATGTCCACGATCCAGATGGAACGGCCGTGTGTGCCCGCTATGAGCTCACGATCACGTGGGTGGATCTCGAGATCGTGTACCGGAACGGCAGGTAGTCCCTCCATGAAGCGCTGCCACGAGGAACCACGATCGGTTGACACGTACGCACCCACATCAGTACCCACAAACAGCAGGTTCTCGTTGCGGGGGTCCTCACGGATCACATGCACGAAATCGACCGAACCGGTGGGCAGATTCGACGCGATAGAACGGAAGCTCCCACCACCGTTTTCGGTCACGTAGACGTACGGGGTGAAATCGTTAGTGCGGTGATTGTCGAACGTCACGTAGAACCGTTCG
>JBDGXD010000040.1:0-19055 GCA_039584755.1 Gemmatimonadota bacterium | reverse complement strand
ATGTTGCCCAGCGAGACGATGGTCATACCCTGATGGTGTGCCATATAGGCTCGCACAACTGCAACGTTGGCCCCTTCCGGTAGACGGGAAGGCGTGTAGTCCAGTGCCTCATAGAACCCGTACGTGCCTAGTGCTCCGGCGGCTTCGAGACGGGCGAAGTTGTCGATAGTCGCGCTCGGATCGACCATGGCGGCGAGAGCTGTTGCGTACGGGGCAACGACTACATCTTCGAACAATCCCCGTTTCAGTCCCAGACCGGGCACCCCGAAATCGGAGTACTGATACGTCAGCTCCACGTCGCGTACGTTGTAAGCTGATTCCGATACGCCCCACGGTACACCACGCTCGGCTCCGTAACGGATCTGGCGCCCGACTACGAGACGGTTGGTGAGGTCGAGTAGGCTGTGCGCCGGCTCGCGCATGACGAGGATCGGCATCAGGTACTCGAACATGGAGCCCGACCAGGAGATTAGTGCCGCGCCACCTCCAACGGGCGTCAACGAACGGCCCAGCAGGAACCAGTGCCGCGGCGACACATCGCCCTTGGCTATTGCAACGAAACTCGCGAGCCGCGCCTCAGAGGCCAGCAGGTCGTAGCAGCTCGGGTCCATGTTCCCTTCGGCTACGCGGTATCCGATTGAGAAGAGTCGCCTAGACCGATCGAACAGAAATTGGAAATCCATGGTCAGGACCATGCGCTCGGCCAGCAACGCTAGAGCAGAGAGACGGTGTTCCAGTGTCTCAGCTTCTGCATTCGCTGCTGCTGTCTCCAGATCACGGACGTGGCTGCGTACGGAGTTCAGCACGGCCGCCGCCCAAGTCGAGACCTCGGACTCGTGATCTGAGTCCACCACCTCCGCCGTCAACGTGCGAGCCATGTCCAGCAGCGTCTCTGCCTCCACCGCGAGAGCTTGCAGTCGGTCGTGCCATTCCAATGGAGATACCGGTGGATCGTTCAGTAGCTGCAAGACAGCATCTGCCGCTTCCTGAAGCTGGTGCGCAGTCACCACCTGAGTGCGCTGCGGGTGTTCGATTTCTTCCATGGAATGGAGCAGCAACTCCAAGGCGTCATTGATGCCGCTGAAGATTTCGGGGCGGCGTGACGACCGGCGCTTCAGCTGGTTCAATCCCTGAGTCAGTGCAATGAGGTGTCCTGCCAGATTGCCGCTGTCCACCGTGGAGACGTACATCGGTTCCAGCGGACGTAGATCGGTGGTGTCATACCAGTTGAGGAAATGGCCGCGCACGCGACGCATGGAGTTCATCGTCCCCAGCGTTGCCTCGAGTCGTTCGACCATTTCCTGTATCCCAATCCAACCGAAGTCATAGGCCGTAATCGTGCTCAGGAGATAGAGACCCATGTTGGTCGGTGAGGTACGGCGAGCTGCGACTGGCTCGGGATCTTCCTGGAAGTTGTCGGGCGGCAGATGGTTTGTCGCCTCGTTCACGAACGTTTCGAAGAAGCGCCAAGTTCGGCGGGCGACGAGCCGTGCAGTGCCAATCTGCTGAGTCGACAGGATTCGCTTCCGCGGGATACGCGCCGGCAGGCTCATCCGCCAAGCCAGTACCGGTGATAGCACCCAGAGCAGAACGAACGGAGCAGCAACTGGCCACGCCGCTGGCTTGAGCAAGAACAAGAGAGCACCCGCGAGTGCGCCGCCTGCCACTCCCCAACGGAGATGCCCGAAGAAGGAGCGGAGTCGCAGGTCGATGCCGTAGCCCGCCTGCGCTGCTGCCACCCATTCCAGCAGCTTTCGCTTGGATATCAAGAGTCGCCAGAACGTGCGGACGACCGCGTCCGCCATGAGCCATGCTTGGTGCGCCAGTACGGTTATCGTCAACAGCGATTGAAGGGCGGCAACTACGGCGTCGTTGCGGATGGCGCGCAGGTGACTGCGCTTGGAAATACCTCCGCGCTGCGGAACCAGTCCGTCGACCAATGGGATCAGATTGGGTATTACAATCGACCCCATGGCCAGGCCGGTCCACAGAGCCGGGTTGACGCCGGGCAGAAGCCAGGAAGCGACCGCGATCAGGTAGCTGGCCGGGGCCGAGAGGCTGCGGCGCAGATTGTCCACCATCTTCCAGCGGCCGATGGCAGGAATCCGGATCTTCAGCCTGCGACCCGATTCGTCTCGGGCGAGACCGAGAATCCAGGGCAGCAATTGCCAGTCACCGCGAACCCAGCGGTGGTTACGTCTGGCGGCTACCTCGTAGTTGGACGGGAATTCCTCGAACAGATCGATGTCTGTTGCAAGTCCAGCCCGCGCAAAGAGTCCTTCGAACAGATCATGACTGAGGAGCGCGTTGTCGGGGACCTTGCCTGCGAGTGCAAGCTCGAACGAATCGACATCGTAGATACCCTTCCCCGTGTACGATCCCTCTCCGAACAGGTCCTGATATACGTCGGACACTGCAGCGGCGTAGGGGTCCACTCCACCGGGACCGGATATGATCTTTTGATACGGCGTGCTCTCTGGGCCGGTCGGCAAAGAGGGAGTGATCCGTGGCTGCAAAATTGCGTAACCTGCGACGACCCTTCGATCTCGCTCGTCGAAACGGGGCCGGTTGAGCGGATGCGCCAGCGCCCCGACGAGTTGGTACGCCGTCCCTTTGGGCAGACGTGTGTCGGCGTCGAGCGTAATCACAAACCGTATACCGGTCGGGACGGTCGGCGCTCGTCCAGCCACGGAAACGAACGATGTGTCGGTTGCGCCGCGCAGCAGCCGATTCAGCTCGTTGAGCTTCCCCCGTTTACGTTCCCAACCGATCCACTTGCCTTGCTCACCTTCCCTCTCGTTCCACAGTCGTCTGCGATGAAGCAAGAAGAACCGGATTCCACCACCTGGTGTGCGTCCGTACCGTTCGTTCAGCCGCTCGATACCGTCGGCCAGCACACGCAGCAATCCCTCGTCGTCATCCATCGTCTCTTCAGGCGAATCCTTCCAGTCGCTCAGCAAAGCGAAGTGCAGATGTCCCTCGGGATTGGCGAGGTAATGCACTTCGAGCCGTTCGAGTTGTTCCTCTATGTCCGTTCGGCTCGCGAGCAGCGTGGGAACAACGACCATCGTCTTGAGTTCCGGAGGCACGCCAGCTGCCAGTTCCAGCTTGGGGAGCAGCTTGGGTGGAACGAGCACGGGAGTCAGACGATTGGCGATGGCCACGGCCACGTCCGAGGCGGGGAAGATTCCAAGGATCCCGAGAATTACCAGGATCGGTGGGCTGACGCCTGCTATCCACGTGAGGTACAGCTGGCCTGCCACGACCAGGACTGTCAACATCGCGATCGCTGACAGATACCCACCGGTCGCGACCGATCGGACGGCACGCCGCAGGCGGATGCGAATGGGAACTCTGAAACCGAGACGTTGCTCGAACGATTCCCTGCCGTGCGATATCAGGTAGTAGCCCGGATCTTCGGTTGGGCGCTCGGGAACATCGGGTAGCCTGTGGTTGTCGCGCGTTTTGGTGTCGAGCGCTGAGTCCCGTTCGCTGAATGCGGTCTCAGCTAGAAACACTGCTTCGCGCGCAATTTCCGACTCGGAACGTTCCGAACCACGCGCCAGCAGCTCGATCTGGGTGCGGTACTCGTTCCGAGTGGCAAAATCCATCGCGGCGAAACCGGGCGCGGTGCGGAGTACCGTATCAACCAGGCTGACATCCTCGAAGAACTCCTGCCAATCGACCGAGGACATCCAACGCATGCTGGTGATGATGTGGCGGACAGTGACGTTTGCCTCGGCCTGGGCCTGGTGCTCGTGCGCGACGATCTCGGTAGTAGATGTTCCCTGGGTCTTGAGCTTCGAGTTGAGCCAGTGCAATACCGGCATCATCGAGGAGTCCTGATCGCGCAGCCGTTGAACCAGTTCGACTGCAAAGGCGTCAGACAGCGGTGCGTTGCCTAGGCGGCGCAACACGGCATCCACGTCCTCCGCTGGCTTGTCCCCCAGCCCAAGCAGGCTATCCGCCAGCTGATCTGCCTTGGACCGGGCCTCGCGCGCCCTGATGATCTGCTGTGCCAATCGGCGCAGGTTTTCGATCAGGGCCACTCGGAGGTGGATGGCCACAGCCCAGACCTCACCGATGGTGAGTGGTTGGACGCGCTGGTAGGCCTGAACGAAGCTCTCCAGTGTAGGCAGTTCGAAGCGGCTATCGGAGTGTGCTACGTAAGCCCAAGCCACACCATAGACGCGCGGGTATCCGGCTAGATGACCCTCGGCGATTTTCGGCAGTAGGCGGTAGTAGCGGTGGGGGAGATGGTCTCGGATTTCCCGGATCTGCTCATCCACAGTGTGGAAGTTGTCGAGCAGCCACTCTTCGGCAGGCGTGATCTCACTCTTCTCACGCACAGCCTGGACAATGTTGCGGTACGCAGCCAGCAGCACCCGGCCATTGTCACGGACCCTATCAAGGAGGTTCCTGCCCTTCTCCGGTCTCTCGCTCGCTATCTGGGCCGCCGCCAGACTCTCGGCGTGCTGCTCGAACCGATCGAGGCCAAAGACCTCAGCACGAATCGGCTGTTCGGGTTCAGAGGTGAAGGCGATTGACTCTGCTTTGGTCAAACCCAGGCTCCCAACGTTATGTGGACGCATCACGCGATACGTGCCCTTCCGGTCCTGCGGAAACTACGCTGGCTGGACTCGGGCTTCAATCTGGTGAAAACCATGACCCCTAGCCGCCGGACATAGGCTGGAGTTGATGCGATCAAGGCCAACCCAAAGGCAACCTCCGCTCCGGGGAGCGAGAAGTCACGCCGGTTTCGAAACCCAGGCATAACACACATACCGAGCCCCGCCATTCTGGCAGCGCTCTCGCCGATAGATTTGCTCATTCAGTCAAGTGCTTGTCCTGTAAGGGTTTGACTCCTGTCAGGCAGCACTCACAATCTTGCTTTACACGCCAACAATCCCGCTTTGTGCATGCTCATCCGGCGCTGCACGCGGGCAATCTCGGATGGCACGCCTACATCCCCGACCTGCTGATAAACAATCCTCATTGGCACGCTCACATTCCAGCCACGCTGGCCTGCAATCCGGCAACTCACGCGACCGGGCCGATATGCACGGGTGCACACTTGACTGAAGAACCTGCGTAAGCCGGCAATGCGTGTCCGAGACCTGCCATCCGGGCGTTCCCACCACGGCGCACACTCCTTACCTTTTGCGGCTATGGACAGACTGGTCTACCTCGACAACGCTGCCACCACCCCGGTCAGACCGGAGGTGCGGGCTGCCATCGCTCCATTCCTGGGTGATGAGGGCTTCGGTAATCCCAGCTCGGCGCACCGGTTTGGCCGAACCGCGCGGGCGGCGGTCGAGCAGGCACGTCAGCAGGTGGCCAGCGCGATGGGTGCCAACCCCAGGCACGTGGTGTTCACCTCCGGTGGCACCGAGGCCGACAACCTCGCGTTGCTGGGGGGCGCCCTTGCAGCCCGGTCGCGCGGTGCGCCGTTTAACGTGGCGGTCTCGGCCATAGAGCACAAGGCGGTCATCGACGCTGCCAAGGCCGTCGCAGCCATGGGAGGTAAGGCCACGGTGCTGCCGGTCGAAGGCTCGGGACTGGTGGACTCCAACGCAGTAGCCCAGGCTCTCGACAGCGGGGTCTCGGTCCTAAGCGCTATGTGGGTCAACAACGAATTCGGTGTCGTGCAGGACGTCACTGCCCTGGCTCGCATGTGCCAGAGCACCAATACAATGTTTCACACCGATGCCGTACAGGCCGTTGGCAAGGTACCCTGCTCGCTCGACAGGGCCCCGGGTGCCTGCCTGTCCATCTCTGGTCACAAGATCGGTGGACTGAAGGGTTGCGGTGCACTCATCGTTCCCAGGGCAAACATAGTTGCCCCTCTGCTGCACGGCGGCGGTCAGCAACGCGGCGTACGTCCCGGCACCGAGAACGTCGTTGGTATCGTCGCGCTGGGCAAAGCAGTTGAGCTTGCAGTCCAGGAACTCGGTGCCACTGCCACACACGTCGCGATGCTGCGCGACAATTTGGAGCATGGATTGCGGCAGGTTCTACCGCAGGCTCGGGTCATTGGTGACAGCGGTTCGCGGGCACCGCACATCGCGTACATCTCATTCCCCGGCGTAGACAGCTCGACACTGTTGATGCACTTGGACCTGGCAGGCATCTGCTGCTCCTCCGGATCGGCGTGTAACACGGGAACAGTGACAGCCTCGCACGTGTCGACTGCCATGCGTATTCCCAACGACTTGGCCGTGTCTGCAGTGCGATTCTCGTTTTCCAAGTACAACACAGAACAAGAAGTGCGACATGTAATCGAGGTGCTGCCTCCCTTGGTGGAGAAGCTGACTCGAGCATGAGCCGCCGAGTTCTTGTTGCAATGTCGGGCGGAGTCGACAGCTCTGTAGCCGCCGCCTTGCTCGTCCAGCAGGGCTACGAGGCCATCGGTGTCACGCTGAAACTGTTCTGTTACGGTGACGAGGTGCCCGATCGTTCCTGCTGTTCGCTCGACTCGATCGCCGATGCCGCCTCGGTTGCCAACAATATCGGAATCCCGCACTACGTGCTGGACTTCGAGGACAAGTTCAGCGAGGCGGTCATCCAGAACTTTGTGTCCGAATACTCACTGGGACGAACACCGATACCCTGCGTGCGCTGCAACTCATTCACCAAGTTCCGAGATCTGCTGCAGCACGCGGATGAACTCGACTGTGACTACATCGCCACCGGCCACTACGCGGTCACACAAGACGGCGCTCTCTATCGCGGGATCGACCCCGTCAAAGACCAGACCTATTTTCTCTGGGGCATAGATCGATCCGTGGTGAGCAGGATGCTCACGCCTGTCGGGAACCTGACCAAATCGGAGACGCGTACCATCGCACGCGAACTCGGGCTCGTTACCGCTAACAAGCAAGAGTCCGTCGAGATCTGCTTCGTACCCAACGACGATTACATCTCCGTGCTGGAGCAACACCTGCCAAGCGATGCGCCAGCCCTTTCGGTCGGTCCGATAGTGACCACGGCGGGCGAGGTCGTAGGTGAGCACGACGGCTACGCCCGATACACGATCGGACAACGACGTGGTTTGCCGGGTGGCTTCAGTGAAGCCATGTACGTTATTTCAATTGTACCAGAAGACCACAAAGTCATTGTCGGAACGGCCAACGAGCTATTCGGCCACCGAGTCGAGCTATCCGAGCTGAACTGGCTCAGTGAGCCACTCGAACCGAACGCGACTTGTCAGGTACAAGTACGCTACCGCAGCCCCTCAGTGCCGGCTCGTGTCGCCGAACCAAGGAGAACCGACACATTAGCATTGGACCTAGCTCAACCGGTGAGGGCCATTGCCCCAGGACAGTCAGGGGTGATGTATGGGGAGCGTGGGAAGCTCCTTGGTGGGGGTGTGATTAGGTGAGGGCCGGAGGATTTGGACAGATTAGAAGCGGAAGAAGGGGAAGAGGGCAAAGAAGATTGCATTCTCCTTCCCCTCCTTCCCCTCCTTATCTGCCAAGGCACACAAAGAGAGATACACCATGACCCGCCTGCACGAAAAGGTCTCCTTCCCCGGCAGCCACGGCCAGCTGTCTGGCAATCTCCAGATCCCCGAGGGTGAAATACGGGGTGGCGTGGTGCTAGCTCATTGTTTCACCTGCTCCAAGACGTACAAGATCACACGGAACTTGGCCACTGGTATCGAAGCCGGCGGATTTGTGGTCTTGCGCTTCGATTTCACCGGAATAGGTGAAAGTGAGGGCGATTTCGCCGACACCAGTGTCACTACGTACGTGACGGATATCGAAGCCGCAGCCCAATACATGCAGCGGCGGAGTTTCGGTTCTTGCGTGATGGTCGGTCACAGTCTGGGCGGAGCCGCCGTGCTCTTGGCGGCTGGCAAGGTTCCGACGGTAAAGGCGGTAGTAACCGTCGCGGCGCCGGCAACCGCGGATCACCTGAGACACGTGTTCACCGACCAGGACGTAGAACACGCACTCGCTACGGGTTCTGTCGAGGTCAAGATCGCCGGCCGGACGTTCAACATATCAGCCGAGTTCTTCCACGATCTGGAGCGCCACGGTACGCTGGATCATGTCACGGCTCTCGGCCGGCCATTACTGGTGGTTCACGGCACCGCAGACCGTATAGTTGCCATCGAAGAGAGCGAGAGGATCTTTGCAGCCGCACGGCAACCGCGCTGGTTTGCCGCCATTCCGACGGCCGACCATTTGTTCACCAGGCAAGATCACGTGGAGAAGGCTGCGCGGACAATCGTGGGATTCTTGGACGCGGTACTGCACAGCGCCAAGGAATAGTGTAGTCTGGCGCTACTGCGCGCCGCCGCTGGCAAGTGATGCGAGGAACTCGCGGGCAACATCTCTCACATCGTGTTGCTCGACATCCACCAGATAGTTCAGTCGACTCATCTCGCCTTCGGTCAGTGTTCCTGCAAGTGCCCCCAGGGCTTCACCAACTGAGGGATGGCGTTCCAGCGTCTCATTGCGGACTACTGGAGCGGCTTGGTACGGAGGGAAGTAGGCCCGGTCGTCCGCGAGACGAAACAGGTCGAGCGCCTCGATCTGTCCGTCTGTGGAGTTGCCGGCGATGATGTCAACGCGGCCGTCGGCCAGCGCTCGGTAGGTCAGGCCCAATTCCATTTCGATTGGCTCACCGGCGAAGCTGATAGCGTAGTGCTGCAACAAGCCGCGATACCCATCTGCCCGCTCGATGAACTCGTACCCCGCACCGAAGCGCCAGTCAGGTGTGAGCCGCACTGCTTCCGTCAACTTCGTTACTCCCAAACGCCGCGCATCCTCGCCCCGCATCAGCAGGGCAAAGGTGTTGTCGAAGCCAAGCGGTTCAGTCCAAACGAGATCCCACTCTTGAGCGTACGTGCTTTCAACTGCAGCGCGTACCCGACTTGGATCTCGTTCATCGGGCAACTCGAGGATCGCTGAGTAGGCAGTGCCGGTGTATTCGACATACACGTCCAACTGCCCAGCTACCAGCGCCCGGTGACAGATGAACGTCCCACCGAGATTCAGTCGCCGGTCGACGGCGAGCCCATGCAACTCGAGTTGTTGCGCGACGATCTCGCCGAGCAGAACAGACTCGGTGAAGTTCTTGGAGCCGATGACTATGCGCCCATCCTCTCCGCCGCACGAGATGAGAAGGGGAAGGAGGGGAAGAAGAACAAATGGCCCTCTCCTTCCCCACCTTCCCCTTCTTCCCCCTCTTCCCCTCCTCATCTCTTCACCCTCCAATCGATCTTCCGCTCAACCAGGTGCAGCAATCCGTCGATCAGGAGTGCCAGCCCCGCTGCGGGAATTGCCCCTGCCATGATCACACCGTTATCCACCATCGAGAGCCCGCGAAAGATGAACACGCCGAGTCCGCCTGCTCCGATAGCGGCAGCAATGGTCGCGACGCCAATCGCAATCACCGCGGCCACTCGGACACCCGCCAGCACTACAGGTGCTGCCAGCGGAAGTTCGACCATACGAAGCAACTGCCAGTCTGTCATACCCATTCCCCGAGCAGCTTCACGAACCGACGGATCCACTCCCACGATTCCCGTGTACGTGTTGCGGACTATTGGCAGCAGTGAGTAGACAACCAACGCTATGATGGCGTTGCGGGCACCGAGTCCAATGAACGGTACCGTGAGCAGGAATCCAAACAAGGCCAAGCTGGGAATCGTCTGCACGACGTTGGCGCTTCCCAGGATGGGACCGCGCAACCGCGGCCTGCGTGATATCATGATCCCCAACGGGACGCCGACTGACACTGCCAGGCCAACCGAGATCGTCACCAGACCAATGTGTTCTGCCGTTCTGACCAAAACGTCGGCCCGGTGCTGAATCAGGTAGTCGAATAGGCTCATGCGAGATCCCGCAATTCTGCAACCGTTTGAGTTTGATCTCGCCGGAACTGCTCGACCGTTCCCAAGAACTCGATGCTGCCGGTCTGTAGTACGGCTATTCGATCACCCAACGCCATGGCCTCTCTTACATCGTGCGTGACAAACACTACGGTCTTTTCCAGTCTACGGGTCAACGCGCGGAATTCGCCGCGCAGCGCTCCGCGTGTCACCGGATCGACCGCGCCAAAAGCCTCATCACAAATGAGAATCGGTGGGTCTGCAGCGAGCGCTCGAGCCACGCCCACTCGCTGTCGCTGTCCGCCCGACAGTTCATGGGGGCGGCGATCGCGGAAATCGGGTGCGGCCAATCCCACCAACTCGAGCAACTCATCCGTTCTCTCCTCGCGCCGACTCTTGGGCCATCCCTCGAGATAAGGCACGAGTGCAACATTGCGGGCCACGGTCAGATGAGGCAGCAGCCCAACCTCTTGGATCACATACCCGATACGCCGCCGCAAGCGTACCGGATCCCACTCTCTCGTGCTCTTGCCCTGGACACGCACTTCGCCCTGGGTGACTTCCAGCAAATGATTGATCAACCGCAATATCGTGGTCTTGCCCGAGCCACTCTCGCCTAGCAGCACTACGGTCTCTCCCTGCAAGACCGTGAGAGTGAGAGGGCCTATTAGACGCCGCCCGCCCAGGTCGTAGCAAGCCTCAGTGAACTCTACAACAGGAGAGCTCATGCGCTTAGCGGACCGGTTTGGACTGTTGCTGCCGAGTGTGTTGTAACTTGCAGTTTGCGAAACCTTTCAATTGCCTGTAGCGTAATGGTACCGACTATGTCTTCGTTCCTAGCACGCGTCTTCGTCACCGCCTTTGGCTTGTGGATGGCCGATCAGGCTTTGAGCGGTGTCTCGTTCGATACCGCGGGAGCATTGTGGCTCGCGGCACTGCTCTTGGGAGTTGCCAACGCAGTTATTCGGCCGATTGTCTATATCCTCACCCTACCGATCACGTTTCTCACGCTCGGGCTCTTCGTGTTCGTCGTAAACGGCGCGATGGTACTATTGGTCGCGCGTTTGATGCCCGCATTCCACATCGACCGCTTGGGCACGGCGATACTCGCATCGATCGTCGTCGGACTCACCGGTTGGGCCGCAAACACGTTCATCGGGAAGAAGAAGCAGGACAAGAAGAGCTGAGCGGTTTCACTCACCAATCACAACTACCACCAGCTCTCTCGATCGCGCTCGGTTGTCGAGATTGATGATGATGATCTGCTGCCACGTACCCAGTGCCAGCCGACCATCGACAATCGGGACCGAAATATTCGTCTTCAACAGTGCCGACCGTATGTGAGAGAACCCGTTGCCATCGCCCCAGCGCGCATTGTGTTCGTAGTGAGCGTCGGTCGGAGCCACCAAGTCGAGTGCTCGCCGCAGATCGGCCAATGCGCCGGGCTCGTACTCGATGGTCGTCACGGCCCCGGTCGATCCCACCAATTGTACCACCACGATCCCGTTGTGAACGCCTGAATCAGCCACAGTTTGCTCCACATCAGGCGTCACGTCCCGATGGCCGTATTCGACCGGTAGTTGGTAGCCGAAGCTCTGTCGGTATGTACCAAGACTCAACGTTCCTCCCGGTTTCCCGTCTGCCCAATGACTATGTAAGTCATAATCTGCACTCTGCGATCTGTACTCTGCAATCTCCGTATCCCAACCACCCCTCCCGGCCTTGATAAGGAAGGGAAGCAGGGGAAGAAGATATGGGCTGTGCGCTGAACGCTGAACCTACATTCTACATTCTTCATTCTGCATTCTACGCCCCCTGTACTCTGTACTCTGTACTCTGTACGTTGCAGAGTATGACGAGTGGAAATGCTGCGATGCGATATTCGAACCTTGCTGTTCTGACGCTTGCCCTTACCGCCTGCGGCATCCCGGGACCCGACTCGGAACCGCTGTTCGTGGACGGCCGGGCTGTCGCTTCCTCGAGCGATAGCGTGCTAGCCATTACTTCGGCCGGAACGCCCGGAGTCCTGCTGTATGATCCTCGCACCGGATCGAGAACGACGCTGGGTGCGGAGGACCTAAAAAGCCCGGCTCACGTCCAGTGGAATGACGGTATGTGGTACGTCTCGGATGTAGACGAGGGACGAGCCGAGATCGCGGTGTTTGATTCGAACGGAACCCTAATCGATCGGGTAATGCTGGGATCAGTCGCGACGGTCGCACACCAGTTCGCCGTTCTGCCCGACGGCCAGATCGTGGTAGAGACCGCGGATGACCGCCTGGTGGCTGTCACCGCGGACACCGTCACGACTTTCGCGCTGATCGACGAGAGCCCGCGGACAGGAATGCTCCTGGCGGTGCGCGGCGGAGTGCTCCATGTCGTACCGCATCGCACGCTCACTCAGTACAACGGCTTGGGCAAGATCCGTTGGAGAGTCGAGTGGCCTTGGGTTGAAACGTTGTTTCTCACCGACATCGCCGTGGATTCGCACGGGCGCCCCATGATCCTGGCAGGTCACGAAGGGCGCGAGGGTTTCGTGGTCTTCGGTCTGGATGCGAACACGGGTGAGGTGATAGTCTGGATGGAAGGTCCGACTGCTACGTTCTCTGTCCGCAAGTACGGCGATATTCAGCCCGACAGGCCGGCTGAATGGCTTGGTGCAGGCTAGTATTTGAGTTCGGTAGCGGCCGCGAACTCCTCCATGATCTTCTGCTGTTCCGGCGTCAGATTCTCCGGGATGGTCACGTCAATCTCCACGAACTGGTCACCCTTCCTACCATTCCGCTCGATTCCCTGTCCCTTGATACGGAGCTTCCGACCAGGCTGAGTAGCTGGTGGGATCTTCACGATCACTTTCTGTCCGTGAATGGTTCTCACTTGGAGCTTCGTGCCTAGAGCGGCCTGGGCCAGGTTGAGCGGGATGGTGCAGTGGATGTTGAGTCCGTCCCTGCGGAAGAACCGATCGTTCTTGACCTGAAAAGTCACTATCAGATCGCCCGCCCGGCCACCCGTCGCACTCCGCTGTCCCTGCCCCTTGAGGCGTACCTTGTGTCCCGAATCGGTGCCGGCCGGTACCGTGACACGGATGCGCTTGTTGATCGACACCTCGCCGTCACCGGAGCACTTGTCACATCCCTGACTGGCAACCCGTCCACTACCCCGGCACGCGGGGCAGGGTCGCGTCACGGCGAATCCGCCCTGGCCAAAGCTCACAGTGCCCCGGCCACCGCACTCCGTGCAGGTATTGATCTGGGCCCCGGGGGCGGCGCCCGATCCACCGCATTTCGGACAAGCCTCGGTGACCGAAATGGTTATAGGGACCTTGCCACCCAGCGCTGCCACCTTGAACGGTATCTCGACCACCTGTTCGATGGGCTCCACGTCACCAGTCCGTTTCCCCTTGCCGAAGATCGAGGAGAAGATGTCGCCCAGACCAGAGAACCCTCCCTGAGTGAACCCGCCGAGGTCGAAATCCTCGAACTTGGTCGAGCCAGGCCTGCCGGTCTTTGTGCCCCAGGTTCGCGGCCCACCCGCAAACGCCCCGAACTTGCGCATCGTGTCGTATTTCTTGCGCTGATCGGGATCGCTGAGAACCGTGTTGGCCTCGGAGATCTCCTTGAATTTCTCGGCAGCAGCCTTGTTGTTGGGATTCGCATCTGGATGGAACTGCTTCGCAAGCCGCCGGTACGCCTTCTTGATCTCGTCCGCCGATGCTTTCTCGGGAACACCCAGAACCTGGTAGTAATCCTTGGCCGGGGCCATGCGCTATGCGGGTTCTCCGCTATTCGGCTGCTCCACGAAAACCTGTACCCGGGCCGGCCGGAGCAGGTTCTTGCCGAGCCGATATCCCGCCTGCAGCACAGCGGCGACGTGGTCTTCCTCGTCTTCGGTGGGTGCCGGCGCCGTTGCAACAGCCTCGTGGTAGTTGGGGTCGAACCGCTCGCCCTGAATGCCCGTGCGCTGCAGTCCTTCTCTCTCCAACTCCCGCATCAGCTTTCGCTCGACCAGCTCTACTCCGGCGACTACGTCACTCACACTCGATTGGGCCGGATCCAAGCTGGCAACGCGTGACAGATCATCGAACGCCTCGAGCAGGGTGGACACCACATCAGCCTGTGCCCGGCTCCACATCTCGCCCTTCTCTCGCACCATCCGCTTCCGGAAATTGTCGAACTCGGCCGCGAGGCGAAGATAGCGATCCTTTTCAGAATCGAGTTCCAATGTCAGCCTGGCCACCGCCTCGTCCGCAGTCTCGATCAGCCCGGCCGTGTCCCCTATACCGTCTTCCAGGGCATCCTCAGCCAGTGCCGTATCGCCAGCTTCGTTCGCCTCAACCCCAGCGGTTTCCGGCTCTCCAGCCACCGGATCCACTGTCTGAGCCTCGTCTTCGGCAGGATGCCGCTTCTTCTTTCGTTTCCCCATCGTCCTTCCGGTACCCTCGTGTCTCAGAAACCAACCGGCTACGTGAGCAAGAACTATAACATTTTACCGCTCGTCTGCGGAGATATGGCCGCGGAATGGCGCCGCCGGCGGCGGATTCCCACGGATTGTCGACAGCGGCCAGCTGTCTACCCCAACAAGCACCGCAGCAAGTCCAGGGCCGCCTGGGCACTGCGCTGACGGACCTCGTACCGCTCACCGGGGAACCAGCGTCCGGCCGATTCCAAGCGGTCGCCCCATCTAGCTGCGATGTACACAGTCCCACAGGGTTTCTCAGGGGTGCCACCACCAGGGCCGGCGATCCCGGTAACCGCAACCCCAGTCTCGGTCCGAAACCGGCCGCAAACGCCGTCAACCATCGCCCTCACCACTGGCTCGCTGACAGCACCGTGTTGCTGCAGCAGCACTTCAGGCACAGTCAGATCCCGGGTCTTGGATTCGGCGGAGTAGCAGACCACGCCTCCGGCGTAGGCATCGGACGATCCGGGCACCTCAGTCAATTTGGCCCCGATCAGCCCCCCCGTACACGACTCGGCAGTCGCCAACCGGAGTCCTGATAGCCTGAGTTGCTGCAACAGGACCGCCGCTAGCTCGACGTCCCCCTCGCCGTAGAAGCTTCGACCCAACACGGGCCGCAATGTGCCAACTGCCTGCGCCAGCCTGTCATCGGCCTGCTTGTCCGGCAGCTGCCAGGTGGTGAGCCGTAGGTCAACTCCACTCACGCCCGGCACATACGCCAGCGAAATCTGCCCCAAGTTGTCACACAGATCAGCAATCTGCTCACTCAGTGCAGACTCAGACACACCGGTCGTGCGCAGGGTCCGGGACCGGACCACGGTGGACTGCCCACCCGGCAACGCTTCCCTCCCCTGCTGGATACGGGGAACAACCTCGCGTTTGAGCAACGCTCGCATCTCTTGCGGGACCCCCGGCAGCAGCACAGCGACACCGGTTGTATCCTCGAGCCAGAGCCCGGGGGCGGTGCCTCGCGGGTTGGGCAGCACCACTGCTCCGCGCGGCACCTCAGCCTGGCTGCGATTGGTCTCCGGCATCGGCCCCCGCCCCAGTTTGGAGAACCGATTCCTCAAGACTTGCAGATATGCTTCGTCCAATTCCAGCGGTGCAGCATACAGTTCCGCCACTGCGCGTTTGGTGATGTCATCTCGCGTCGGACCCAACCCACCGGTGACGATCACGAATCTGGTACGGTCGAGGCTGTCTGATACTGCCCCCTGGATGGCCGCGGCATCGTCTGCGACGGTCGTGCGACGAACCACGCGCACCCCGAGAGGCGCGAGAGCGAGTGCAATGTCTGCTGCATTTTTGTCGAGGGTGAACCCGAGGAGGAGTTCCGTGCCGACCGTTACTACTTCAAGATCCATCGCCCGGTGGGGAGACGGGCATTCCACGGAACAGTGCTCTGTAGCGATAGAAGTAGACACCCAGAGAGTAGACCGTTATGAGCACGGTGATACCGAGCGTGATCGCAATGACGGTTCCGTGAAATCGCTCCCAGAACGCGCTGAACCAGCCGGTTTCCCAGCCAAACTCTTGCCGCATGTCCTTCCAGGCGAACCACGCGATCATCGCCCCTATGAAAACATCCTGGACGATCGTCTTGAGTTTGCCGGCGCCGCCAGCGGCTATTACAACGCCTTTGCGCTGCGCAACGTGCCGGAAGGCAGTCATGAGCAACTCGCGTCCGACGAGTATCAGCGCCACCCAGAGTGGGAAATTCCCCCACCATGGGATTCCGTATTCCTGCATGCGGTAGTTCGTGATCCAATAGATCGGGACCAGTGTGGCAAACAACAGGAGTTTGTCAGCGATCGGGTCCAGCAGCTTACCGATGTCTGTGATCTCGTCGCGTTCCCGCGCGAGGCGACCGTCGTAGAAATCGCTGATCGCGGCGGCAAGGAAGACCACAAAAGCGATGAGTTTGGGAACGTACCCGCTGATGAACGGCAACAGCGCGATCACCGGTGTCAACGCTATGCGACAGAGCGTCAGTATGTTGGGCAGCGTCCAGATCATTGCTGTGCCGAATCAGCTAAGCGCCTTCAGGACAGTCTTGGCCAACGCCCTGAGTGTATCGAACACACCATCTCCCGTTGTCGCCACCGACTCGAAGTGCGGCGCACGCTCGATCCACATCCCATCGATCTCTTCCACAAGATAGTCCCCTTCGTGCCACGGGTCGGGAATGACCTTCTTCCTCGTCGCGTCTTCCACCGGCCACCCCGGATTGAGCTGAGATTGCATTTCTTCAATTGGGGCTGCGTTGGGCAGATCGCGTTTGTTGTACTGCACGACGAATGGGATCTTGGTCAGATCGTATCCGTACTCTGCCATGTTGTCGTACAGATTCTGCATTGATTCGATATTGGCTTCTGTTCGCTCTAGCTGACTGTCTGCCACGAACACGACACCGTCGACACCTTTCAGAATCAGCTTGCGCGACGCATTGTAGTATACCTGGCCGGGAACCGTGTAGAGATGGAACCGTGTCTTGAACCCGCGGATGGTCCCGAGATCGACCGGGAGAAAATCGAAAAAGAGAGTACGCTCCGTCTCGGTTGCGAGCGATACCATCTTGCCTCGTGTATCGGGTGCAACTTTTTGGTACACGTGTTCCAGATTGGTGGTCTTGCCACCCAGACCCGGTCCGTAATAGACGAGCTTACAGTTGATCTCCCGTGAAGCATAGTTGATCATCGACATCGGTCCACAGCGCCTTCCCTAATCCCCAAAGAGTTTGTCGATTTCGTCTTCTGCCCCTTCGAGCAGTCCACCACGCTGGGTCGGGGTCGCAGACCCAGGCGCTTCTCGCGCGAACATCTCATCGAATAGCGCAACCAGATCGGTCACTGTGTGCTTCACACGGAGTCGTACCATTCCCACTGTTGTGCGTTCATCGAACAGCACCACGAGGATGACCCTTCTCGCGATATCGGCGAGATACATGGACTCCTTCTCGCCCTGGTGAAACAGCGACGCAAACTCCGGCTCTCCAATCATCTTGGCGAGCTGGTCATTCGCGCTGAAATCCGCGGCGGTCAGAGACGCAAAAGCGGCGGGATCGAACGACAGCTGCTCCCCCACGCTGGCCAGTAACTGCCCAGCGCGATCCACCAGGAGTGCACACCTCGCGTTCGACTCCTTGAGGAGGGCGTTCAGATAAGCGCTAATGCGCTTGTAGTCACCCTCATCCAGTGACCATGTCGCTGCACCAGGCATTTTATCCTCTCATCATCCCAGTTTTGCCTCCATGCGACGGGCAATCGCTTCAGCCCGCCGTCGCAGCATGGGATGTTTCTCCCATGCAAGGTAATCCTGTAACAGATGCACCGCCTCCACACTCGGATGACTCTTCAAGTACCCCAATGCGGAAAGACGCCGCAAGGGCCTGCCATTGAATAACTGCCTTCGGTGACGATCCATCGATTGCTGCGCCAGGAACGCGCCCGCCGTTACCCCAACCCCGAGCCCGATGAGCAAGGCCCTCATCTTGGGACCCATCACCGCGATACCTCGCGCCGCGCCGTGAGAGCCCGGGCAATGGTTACACCGTCGGCGTACTCCAGGTCACCACCTACGGGTAGGCCAAGCGCTATCCTCGTAACCTGCACTCCCACGTTGTCCAGTAGGCCGCCCACATAAGTGGCGGTCACCTCTCCTTCCATCGACGGATTGGTTGCGAGTATCACCTCACGCACGTCACAACCGTTCGCCAACCGCTGCTGCAGTCCCTCGATTCGCAGATCTTCAGGGCCGACGCCGTCCAGCGGTGACAGGTGACCGCCCAGCACGTGATAGAGTCCGCGATACTCGCCCGTTCTCTCGATCGCACCGACATCAGACGCTTCCTCCACCACACACAACAGCTCCTTGTCTCGCCGCGGATCGTCACAGATGGAACATGGATCGTCTTCGCTCAGATTGCCACACACCGAACACGGACGCACCCGCTCGGACACCGATTTGATGGCAGCTGCCAACCGCATCACTGCTTCGGGCGGTTGCTTGAGCAGAAAGTATGTCAGCCTGGTAGCCGTCTTGCGCCCGATTCCGGGCAGCTTGGCCAACTCGCCGGTAAGCTCATCGATTGCCGACACGCCTGCTACAGCGGAAGCTGGAACGGCAGCGGAAGCCCTCCCGTTACCTTGCCCAATTCATTCTTGTAGAGCTCTTGGGCCTTACGCTGGGCCTCACTCACCGCGGCAAGAACAAGATCCTCTAGCATCTCAACGTCACCGTCCGATACCACACTGGGGTCGACCTGGATCGACTGGATCTCACCACGACCGTTGGCCGAGGCCCGGACCATTCCACCGCCGGAAGAACCGGTCAGCTGCAGGAGTTGATTGAAATCGGCCATAGTTGGACTCACAGGTACGAGAACTGCATGGAACTTTGCAAGCTAGCCAGGGCGTGGAGGAGCCGCAAGCTACTCGATTACCTCGAGATCTAGTGCATTCGCTATGGCATCGAGTGCTGGATCCCTGTCGCGATAACGGCGCAACTGCTCCTCCTGGTCACGTTCCCGGTTCAGCCGTTGAGGGGCATCAGCGGCCACAGCGGGCGAGTTGTTCTGGGGCCGATACTCGACCCTCACCGAGCCGCATTCGAGCACGCTCTCGATCGCTGCCTGGACTATCGAGCGACTTCGCGTCAGGCCTTCGAGATGAACCTCGCAGTCTGTCACCTCGAGCACGGCCACCCCATCTCCCACCTCAACCGGGCTGGCGTGCCGCAGAGCCTCCTGGACCATTCT
>JBDGXD010000039.1:572-19984 GCA_039584755.1 Gemmatimonadota bacterium | reverse complement strand
CCGGAAGTGACGTCGAGGTAATGATTACAACCGGGGTCACGGACGCGCAAGGCAATCCACTGGCCTCGACGTATGCGAGCCGCTTTACTACTTCAGGGGACATGGTCGAGCCAGGGGTATTCATCGGCGAAGTCTATGACGATACAAGGAGTCTTCCACTGGACGAAGCTCTGGTTGCAGCCCTTGCCGCTGATTCGGGCGACGTACTTGAGCAAACGCAGACCGATGAGCGAGGACGATATTTACTCACCCCCGGACGCAGCGATGTTTTAATCCAGGTAACAAAACCCGGTTTCGCTGTGGTTGAGCGTAAAGCGGTCAGTCAACAAGGATCATTTGCAGAGGTTTTGGACGCGAGGCTGACACCCCTGGGTGCGCCGCAGCCGGTCCAAGCTGTTTTTGGCGCGGAGATCCAGGACGCCTTGGGCAATACTCTGAAGATTCCTCCAGGGGCATTTGATGCAGATGGAGAAGTTACTTTAACGCAGATAAGCGAGCAGGGGCCGCGCTTGCCGTTTCCGCCTGGGTGGACGCCGCTCAGCCTCGTCGACATTCAAGCACCTGAGCCATTTGACCCACCGGCTGCTCTTATAATGGTTGATCGCAGCACCGTTTCTGCTGGCAAAGATGGAGTGATTGCTCGATATGATGAAGTGTCGAGATCATGGCTTGCACTTGCAAACGTGACACTGTCAGCGGACGGTACCGCTGAACTTGAGGAAATAACGGATTCCGGACAATATGCCCTCCTTGTCGCAGACTTGGGAGACGGCGCTCCCGCTGCCCCAGTACCTGGAGAGCCACTCACAGCAGGTTCCGCGATTCCCATCCCCGAGAACGCCGAGGGCACCGGCACCGTCACACCTCCGGTGGGACGAATCGACGATCCCACGCCTGCCGGGGCAAAAGTCACGATTTCGGCAGCTACCCCGCTTCGCAGTGGCACGCCGCTTCTCGGGGACTTTGTGGAGCTGTTCGTCCTGCGTGACGGTGGACGAGTGGCACCGCTTGCAACCTCGCAGGATCTGTTCGGGTACCGAGTGCCTACAGATGAGGAGGGGATCAGCTTAAATGCAAGCTTTCCAGTGGCACCTTCCCAGGTCTTTAGCCCTCTTGAGGCGAGCGAGGGCACCATCACTGTCTCGATAGGTCGAAGTTCACCCGTCGTCCGCCATCTGGTCGGGACTGCTGGTGGCGGCGTGCAAACAGAAGACGGTAGCCGAGCCATCATCCCAGCTGGAGCACTTGCAGCGGACGTTCCTGTCCATCTTTCCAGACTCTCTGAGACTGACTTCGCTGTGGTAACGCCTGAAGGACTCAAGTTCCTCGGTGGGCTGAAACTCGACCTCTCAGGCGTTACTGCCACGAGCGGAATATCCCTCTCACTTGGCGGCCGTGCCTCCTTCGTTCCGACTGGAGGCAGTGTGGTTGTCGCCCAACTGCAAAGTGTTAGGGGGCAAACACGCCTGGTACCGGTGGCTCTCGCCCTCGTCGAAGGAGACGACCTTACGACGGTTACCGAGTTTAACGGAACCTCGGTACCTGGAGTGCGAGCAGGTGGTAGCTACGGATTCTATTTATTCGAGGGTCCTCTTGAGCTAGTTCAAGGCACAGCGCAGGACGAGGATGGACGTCGTGATGGCATGGTCGTGGAAATCGAGAAAATGCCCTTCGTCTCCCTTACCGATGCGACCGGCTCATATACTCTGCTTTCGCCTCCCGGCCCCTTCACGCTCATTGCCACGGCGGCAACAAGTCTGGATCAGGCCCGCATAGTGGGCGACACCGGAACACCGCTTCCAGATCTGGTCATCAGCGCCACGCCACCGCAGGTGGAACGGATAACCGTCCGGCTTCCACGGATCGAAGGAAACTTCGCCGGCCCAGTGGTTTTACTTGGCAAACCGGCGCCAGTGATTGATGATGACTCCGGCGGTCAAAGCAGCGGTAATGGCAATGGTGAGATCGACCCGGGAGAACGCATCGAACTAAGCCTTACTGTTCGAAACGAAGGCACGATTCCGGCAGAAGGCGGTTCCTTGGTGCTATGGGTTCGTGGCCCCGACGGTCCAGTAACAGTCGCGCCCGAAACGATGGATATGGATACCCTGGAGCCCCAGGAAGCAGTTTTCGTGGGGCCATTCGTTTTTACTGTTCCTTCTGGCCTGGATCCGGCCTTACTCCGGTATACGTTTACCTATCTCAGCCAACAGGGTCAACGCTCGAGCCAAACTTCATTCAGACTGCCCATGGATGTTGACCACCCGGACGTGCCCGTGATAAGCGAAGTAGCGGTACATTTCTCCGAGCCTGTTTTAACAAGTTCACTGGAAGCCGGATTTTACTTGGAGCTCGAGGATGGCGCTGAGGTCAAGCCTGTTTCCGCCAAACTTCTTATTGACGCGGCCGGCTCAACGGCTACACTCCGTCCCCTCGCAACCCTCGAAGATAACTCTGTGTACCGGATAACACTCACACAAACCATCGTTGATGGCGATGGGCGGTCCCTTACGGACGCTCCTGTTGTCGAGCGTTTCCGCACTGAAGACCGGACATCGCCTGCAGCCGTCGACCCGGGCTTAATAGAAGCATTGGTGCCGGACGACGAGGGCTTCGTTACCATTAGCGGTTCCCTGGGAACGGTCAATCCGGATGACACTGTTACCGTGCTCAATCAAAAAACGGGTCTTACAGTTCTCGCGACAGTGGAAGCGGACGGCAGTTTTGTTGCCCGCATTGAAGCGCAAGTGACCGACCGGCTCAGCCTCATCGTAAGCGACGCAAGCGGCAACTCAACCACCATTGAATCTGTGCCGTTCGCACGCCGTGATCCTGTGAGCGGCGAAATCGTCTCGGTGGTGATCGGACGGGATGGTGGTACGGTCACGAGCACCGAAGGAATAAACCTCGAGGTGCCGATGGGCGCAGTGTTCAGGGCGACAGAATTCTCAGTGTCGAGACTTGAGGAGCCCTTCCAACTACCAGTGGATATTACAGCAGATCCGGATCTAGTGGCAGCATTTGAAGTTCTCTTTGGAGTTGCAGATCGCGTTCAGATCCAGGCAAAAGCCGACCGGTTCGCCGGCGCGGTGCACCTTTCGCTCCCGCCTCCACCGAACGCAATCGAGGGAGACCTATTCGTTCTGGTGCGCTCCCTCACGGTTACCATGGGAGGGCCACTTGCAGACCTTGACCACAACACTGGCTTGACCGCCGCGGAGAATCCGCTGCGAACATTAGAACGGTTGGAAATAGTCGACACGGCGACGGTGAAGGATGTAGAGGGGGAACTTGTTCTTTCCACCGACTCACCTCCATTCTCCGGCATTACCGGGCCTGGTGACTTCACCTGGCTCAGGGTAAAAGGGCCACTGACGTTTCTGGCTGGCGAAGCAAGGCGGGATTCGGCCACAGGAGTCCCTATTGCGGGGGCTGCGGTGCAGAGCTTGCCGGGTGCTGATGAGACTTCTCCGTTTGCCACGATGACCAACCTTCAGGGGCGTTTCGTGGTCGCCGATGCAGGCGCTGGCGGCACTCATCAAGTGGGTGCCGTTGTAGCGAGTCGCCTCGACGTTTTTGATCCGGGATATAACCGCGTGATCCGTCGTGATGTGCGGGGTGTGGTCGGCTCGCCAGAGCCGCCTCACTCGGTTGTTGCTCATCTGGAGGAGCCCTTTGTCCTGCCGGCGACCCTTCCCGGAGCAATTATCGATAAACTCGGCGATCTCGAGCCGCCAGATCTACAGGTTTTTGTGACCGGATCATCGCTTACCAGGGGATACGGACTGGTGGGAGACCGCCTGACAGTCACGGTATCGGCCACGGACAATGACGAGATCGCTTTCGTCGGGTTGCAAGTGGATCAGGGCAGCGGTTCGCAGCCTGTATCTCTTGGGTCCAATGGGACCTTTGAGTTCACGCCTTCGGCAGAAGGACTTATCCGCTTTCGTGCCCAGGCACATGACAGGACCGGGAATACCACTTTTGTTGATAGAAATGTGAGAATTCTTCAGGTCGACTCACAAGGGCAGGCCGCACCTCCTCAATCGCTGCCCGGCCAGACGCCAGGGCTGATCCAGCCTCCAGATGAGCCTCCAGAAGATGGACCAGGTGATGAACCCACCCCTGCGCCGCTTATTCCAGGCGCTCATGAGATATCCTTCGACGGGGACATCGTGGTCCTTGTTAGCGAGCCTCTCGACCCAGGGACCGTTAACGAATCGACCGTTGAAGTCCTGGATCCGGAGGGGCAGACTGTGTTGGCCGAAGTCACGACGGAGTTCGGGGATTCGGTCGTTCGCATCACGCCGAAACGTTACCTACGCCTGGGTGCCCTTTACACTGTCCGTCTGTCCTCGGCAATTTTAGATCGGGACGGCGAAAACTTTCCCGGAGCGACATTGGGATTTGAGTGCCCGGGACCGGAAGAAGTCGCGACCATTGACCTGCCGAATGCGACGGATGTCGCCCTGGTAGACGAACTTGAATTGGGCGATGACGTGCTTGAGGATGTGCTGGTGGCAACCAACTATCCGATACCGGTGGTTGACTATGGTGCTATTCACCTATACCAGGTGCGCGATAAGGACGACCCTGATCTTCTCCTCACAGAACCTCGTCTGCTCCATTCCATCAAAACCTACGGTCTTCCCGAGAGTCTGGCAGTGGACGGCAGCAAGGTATTCGTCGGCAATCGTTGGTACGGTCACCTCGTCATGCCTGAGTGGTATATAACAGATTACGCTCTAAGTTATGGTTGGACGGGAGGTAGTTTTACAGGGGCTCAAGAAAACTGGACGCCGATAATAGAGTGGGGCTGGGGTGCTGGTATGCCCACGCCTCCCTCGAATCTCGAGGTGTTCGACCTGAGCTATCCTGAAGTGTTCCAAGTGACCGATCCTCTTCTAGAGTTGTACAGGCCCATGAGAGATCTTGCCTGGCTCAACTCTCCGCGCGAATTCTCCTTCTACACTTTTCAACATATCTGGAACCCCAACACGGTGCCGGCCCGCGTAGAGATCACGGATCAGGGAGTTGCCGTGCTCAACTTCCTTGATAACATCGAGATGTTCACCCCGACTTCCCCAGTGGAATCTCTTGGGGTTATCGAGCACACGTGGAGTCCATTGCACGATCCCGGCCGCTGCATCGCAGGGCCGGAAGCAGGTATGGTATGCCCATACGACCGCTTCCCACCATTCTTCAGATGTCTGGACGATGGCTCTCCCCGGGCCTGGGAATGTGTCCGTTCCTACGAGTTCTATGATACGGTGTTTTTTGACGATTTTGCTGTCAGTATTGTGGGGCGCAGCGAGCTCACGCCGAATGGTGGGTTGAGGATTTATCCGCTTGTTGATCCCGAGGAACCAATGCCCCGTAACTCAGAACTCTCGTTCTACCCAATGCCGAAGGAGGTCCGCGTACATGTAGGGGGCCGGGTGGGGGCGGTGCCCGCATTCGAGTGGGAGGATGATGAGGGTACACTCCACGAGGCTGACCTCGCATTCGTCAACACCCCGCAGGAGACCCCCGTCCCCAGACTCAGAATCTTCGACGTTACGAATCCGAGGTCCCCGGTTTTGATGAGTGTGCTGGATAACGTCTACGGGAACATGTCGTTTGACGCATGCAGCGGGCTTGCCTATCTGTACGGGGGGAAGATCATTAACGAGATAACCGACGTGGTCGAAAACGAGGGTGTGTTCCACGTTATCGACTTCAACGACCCGTACGACCCGATCGATTTGAATGATCCGGGTGAAGGCAGGGAGCCCTTCCAAGTTAAAGGGTTGGGAGGGGGAACCATCGGTTATAACGCCATCACAAACGACGATCATGTGGTGTACATGGGTGAAGAGGCCGGCATTGGAGTGGTCAACGTGCGCATGTGCACTGAAGCCGAGCCTGAATCGGGGGCGTTAACGAAATTGCCTCTCCTTCCTACTTCCGACGGGATAGTTGCTTTCGCCAACGGCGCCGCCGGCAATCCTCGCAAACGAACTCGTAAGCGTTGCTTAGCAATTCCCAAAAAGTTTTGGAAACGGGCTGGGACGCGCCGTGTGTGCAATCCGGTTGATCTGGACCTTGTGGGTTTTAAAGATATCGGTAAGAGAGACAGTGAAGAGGAGTGGACCGTTGGTGGACTTGTATTGCTGAACGATGATGATGATGACCGGGAAACCCCTGACGGTACAACGGGTAAAGGCGACGCAGATAATATACAAGCCTCTCTCGATCTGAGTAGAGAAAATGATCTCATAAAGATTACGCTATCCGTGAAAAATCCAGAGATTCTGGAAAAGATGGATGCCAAGGCCAGAGTTAAACTTGAAGCAAAAAGGAAAGCAGGGGGTGGGGATATAAAATTTTATGACTTGAATGGTAAGGCTGCAAAGGGGAGTGACCTGAGTGTCACAAATCTAGAATGGTGGCTGACTGGATTTTATCCAATTGGTTTTCCAAAAGAGTTGTTAGTGTCTGGAGAGGGTACAAGCGCTGATCCAAGGGATATCGAACTTATCCTCTCTCTGAAAGTGAAAGGAAAAACGTTCAAAGACACAGTAAAGCTTACCGTTGCCGATATTATCCTAGAGCCAATAACAAACGAACCGATTGATCCTAATACGGGTGCAACAATATTCCCGCCGTATAACCCAGCCGGGGTAGAACTTTACGGCGAAGCGAGATTTTCTATTACCGTGTATCCTTTTACAATACCCGATAACAATATCATGTGGGAAGAGATTGGGACGGCATCAGATAAGAAATTGGACATAACCTTCAACACTGGTCGGACAATATGGGCGAAGGGCATTAGAGAAGGAACCGCCAAGTTGCAAGCAAACATTATGGGCTTTTCGGATCAACTTTCAAATGCATCGCAGTTTGCGGGGATCCAGGGGCGAATGCCGCAGTTAGAAGTGGAGGTTTTTCCACACAAAATACATATCCCTCTAAAGATCTATATTATATGTGAAAATTTGGCAATATGCCCGGACATACCCATCGCCGAGATAATGACCAGGGTCAATGAAATATACGAGCAAGTGGGAATAGAGTGGGAATTCGAAGCTCCAGAACTAATTCCAAATCAAGTTCCTAAATGTGCGTACTGCGATCCTTCATGCCCTATGGGCTATAGGAACTGTAGTGAAGTGGTTGATCTACGTTCGGACACTGGAGGTGCCGAGCTTTACTTTATTGAGTTTATTCATGGAGCTGTCGGTATTGACTACTTAGGTGGTTCTATTGTTTTCGAACAAGATGATCCAACTGAGACGGCTACTGTGGTCGCACATGAGCTGGGTCATGCACTAAACTTAGATGAATTTGAGCAGGTGCCTACTGACATGTTTATTAACAGTACTTGGGTCCGGGACTGGAACAATGGACCTGGCCAGCAATATTATTCAACTAGCATCGGCCCGGAAGATCTCATACAGCGTCTCCTTATGTGTGACATTGCATACTGTGGCGATTGGAGGGCGAGCGTCGACATACCTGGGAACTATTTGTTCGGTACAGCGGTTGGGCTCCCGGAGGTTCGTCTGTGTCCGATGGATACATCACTGCACTTGGCTGATCCAAAATGTCCAAGGAACATACATGATTAGGAGCAAAATGCAAAAATGATGATAAGAGAAAAGCTACATAATTTTATTTTGCATCTATTTGTCAGTACAGTCTTGGTAAGTGGACTTATCTCCCCCGTGTTTGCAGAACAACATGAACTAAGAATAACTGTAGAAAAAACTTTGATGCGATCTCGACATCCTGGCCAGCCAAGTCATGCGCAGGAACTGCTGTCGGAATTTAAAAAAATTGGCAGATCTAATGAAGAGCTTGAAGAGGTTCTCATCGCAATAGTTGAGGAAGAATGCCCGAATATCAGAGATAGGAGCCGGTCAGACATTCTTTGTATACGAACTGTCTATACTCTTGGCGAATTACGCAGCGAGGCTGCTATTCCGGTTTTAAGTACCATAGCAAGAACCGAGCACGATGTTTTGCGTAACACGGCGATAGGAGCAATTGCCAACGCCGGCGGTCCTGAAATGCTTGAGTTCGCTCGCGAGGTGGTCTCCAACGGAGCACATTATATTCGTCTTGATAGATATAGACTGTACAAAACACTTGTTGGGAACTTAGAGGACATTACAAATCTAGAATGGAATGCCAGTCGGGCTATGGTGAATCGGTTTTTACTGAAAGCGGTTATTGATGAAACAGATGCCGGCAACGTGATTGTGTTAGACGAATACCTTAAAAAATCGCACATGAATTATCGCATGAGCTATGAGCGGGAGCGTACTCTGGAAAGGATTCAATCCTCCAGCGTGGATCGATACCGGCGCTATGTTGCAGAAGAACTGTCTGCACTGCGTCGAAGCCCCGAGACCGAGAGGACCCACGTCGAGGTCGAGGGTAGAAAATAGGAAGGTTTCTTTTTGATTAGGCAGCTTGCAGGAGCGTGCGCTTCTACTGGTCCGGGACCGGACTTGCAACGCTATTGCCGAAGATACCGCGTTGATGCCAGGCTTCTGACTAGACCGTAAGCTGATTGTAGACGCCTTGCCCCTTGCCGTTACGGGGACCAAATGGGCAAGAAGATGACGTCAAAGGGAAGGAAAAATAATTCCACTTGGTCTTATGGGAGATCAATCTGTTGCATCTCTATTCTGTTCTTTTTCACGCTTCTCTCCTTTGCCAATGTCGCAAGCGCCACGCAAGTAGAGACTCCGGAACTCCCAACCCTTGAGTACCGCCTGACCGGACTTGCCCTTGAGGTTTCCCCATCTGCACTCACGGTGCCGCGCGGGGTCGCAACTCAAGTGAACACTTCAGTCTATGGCGCGGAAGCTTTACCCGCTGATGCTGCCGTGCGGGCCACGCTCAGGGGGCCAAGCTTTCCGGGGACTATCGAGATCACCGCAACGCCGGGTGAGCCCATCCTCCTGTCGCCCCTGTCACAGTCCGGTACACATTTCCTCGAGGACATTCGGCTGGACGTTGATCCGAACCTCAGCCTCATGGCGAACCCTCCTGAGGTCAACATAAACGTTCTGGAAGAACTGCTGGTGGGAGACGTTACTTCCAGACCCCTGTCCCTGGAAGAGATCCGAGAACTGGGCATTCAGTTTGATGAAAACAGCTTCAAGGCATTCAATTTCACCATGGCACTGGCAACCGAGAGCAGGGTGGTTGAAATTGATCTGCCCGTGCTTTTCCCCACGACAAAGGGGAAGGAAAGAGAACAACCTGACCTTCCTCCTGTCATCCCGATAGCAGGACTCTCTGGGGTTCCTGAGCTCGAAATTGAAGGTTTCGATATCAGACCCATCATGCTGGAGCCCATCAAGGTGCCTCCTCCGGGGGAGGAGATCCCGCCGATTCCGGGGATTATCGTTATTCCCGGAAACATTGCTTTCTTGAACCAGTTTTTCAGCGTGCTCCTGGCGGTATCCAACGAGGCACCGGATGGAACGCCTCTGGTTGTCCGGGATGTCAAGGCGGAAGTCTTCTTGCCTCCGGGTGGCGACAACGTTGTGGGCGACATCCTGCGTGATCCGCCTTTTTCGCCCGGAGAGCCCGAGTACGACAACCCCTTGAGGATCGCCAAAACTGCTGTGGGCAGGGAAAACATCAAGCCGGTGATTGCACCGGGCCCGGACGGCGAGCCCGGCACTGCGGACGATGTGGATTCCCTGCGGCCGCTGGAGACAGGCAATTCAGAATTCCTGGTTGAAGGAGTAAAAGAAGGCGGTCACATCATCGACATCGAGATCCGCGGCACCCTCGAGGGGTTGCCCAGCGGGCCCATAGAGGTGGCCGGGCAGGCGCGCGGCGCGGTTGTGGTTCGTGATCCGGACTTTTCCCTCACCTTCATTCACCCGGACAAGGTGCGTGCCGGGGAACTCTACGAGCTGAACGTCCAGCTGCAGAACACCTCACAGGTTGACGCCAACCTGGTGACTGTCAGCCTTGATCCTCGCAACCTTTCCGGCGCTCGGTTTCTGGACCCAGAGGACGCCTCACAGCTCATCGAAACCATTCCCCCGGGCGACTCCGGAACTGTCACTTTCCAGCTGGAGGCCCTTCTCACCGGGCAGGTGATCGCCTCCACGCTGGAGATAGAGGACCAAGGTGGGGTGGTAAGCGGCCGCCGCATTACGCTCCGCGGTGGGGTGAGCGAGCAGGGTGTTCCCCTGTCTCCCGACACCTTGCTGCTGCCCCCGGCGGTCAGTTATCTGCGCCAGCGCGCTAAGAACGACGATCTTACCTCCCGTGCGGTTGCCCTCCTCGGCCAGGCCCATTCCATTGCCACTGCACCGCGTGGAAGTTTGCCTGCGGGCGTGCGGCATATCAGCTCGGCCACGGTGATACAGCGGGCGCGGGAGTTGAGCGAAGCGGCGGTTCGACTGGAGCTGAGCTACCGAGCCGGGCCTGACGGGACCGTGGAACCTCTGCCCCAAGGACTCCTGCTTACCCTCCAGGACCTATTCTTTGACTTTCTCGGAGCGGGAAGCCCTTCTTCAGGGTGGGACAGGCTCTATCGCGATTCGCGCCAGGCTCGCCTATTCGGTGCGGCCCTGGCCGAGGTGGTGGGCCGAGAGGCTGAAACGCTTGGCTTGGCGGACCTACTGGAGCTCCAACGGAGTTGGGCCGACACCGAGGCCTACCGCGGTGATCACATCACGCTGATGACACAAGCCGTTGGCGGTGAAATTCCCGTTGTCATAGAGATAACCGACGGTCGCGGTCGGCGGCTGGGGGGGGCGCTCGACCCACAGGGAGGACATCGAGAGATCCCCGCATCAGATATCTTGGGCCTCTATGATGGAGATACGCTTTCAGGCCAGTTTGCCGTGGTCACCAAACTAGAGGCATCGCCTTACAGCGTGACCCTCGAAGCTCTGCACCCAGGTACCTTCGATCTCGGCATTGTTGCGCCGGGAGATGACGGAGAACTCAGGCAAATAATCTTCAGAACGCTTTCGGTCGCCGCGGGCGAGAAGTTGTCTGTGACGATCAATTCGCCTGCCGTGTTACAGCGAGGTGGGGCAGTTGTTGAACCGACCTTGGAAACAATCGTGTCAGACGGCCCGCCCGAGGTTCTGGGGGTCATGCAGAACGCGGATCGTGACGTGGACCCCTTCGGGAGAGTCGTCGCTGTTCTGTTTGACGAGGATGTTGAGCAAGTCTCCGCCGAAGCTACTTCCTCCTACCTGGTAAACCCGGTTGCCATCCCGATGATCCCGCCACCGGAGCTCCTTGACGGAAATGATCTCAGGGCTGCGAAGGCGCAATTCGGTAATCGCGTGGTGTATTTGCTCTTAAGAGACCCGATTGGACCTTTTGTTCCACGCACCCTTGATATATCCGGCGTCCTCGACCTCAAGGGCCAGGTCATGGAGGGCGTCGTGGACCGTCCCATCCTGCCGGACCCTGAAATTGGTCTTGGGGCCCAGCTCACCGGCCGTGTACTCAGAGCCGACGGCATCCCGGTACCCGAAGCGGAGATATTCTACTTTTGTAGTGATAAGGATGCGAGCATCACGGTCAAGTCTACAGACGCTGAAGGTCGTTACGGTCTTGATTTCGTCTCCGACGAGCCTTGCGTAGAGGAGGTGCGCCTTAATCACTTCCAGATCGGTGCCCGGGATCCTGTAACGGGTGAGGAAGGATCGCTCGCCACGCAGGTCCGCGCTCATGGGGAGCGGTTGAATCTGGATATCGTCCTGCTGGGGCGCGGCTCCGTGGAGGGGACAGTACAAGACTCCACGGGTGGTCTCATTCCCGGTGCGGCCGTTCGCCTCAAGAGCGCAATAGATCTCTCCGAATTTTACAGCCAAACTGATCAGAACGGTTTCTACCGCATTAGTGGTGTTCCGGTCGGTCCTTTCGGCATTGAGGCCATCGGTCCTGCCGGGAACACGTGGGGTTCCGGCGTCATCCCCAGGAGCGGTGACGTTGCTGTGGTTGATCTGACGATCTTTTCTTTAGCAGAGTCCGTGGTTACGGGAGAAGTCCGTTTGCCGGACGGCACCATTGCGGCTGGTATGGAGGTGTTTCTCGGTGGAGGGGCGGCAGGGTCAAAAGTTTTATTAGACGAAACCGTGTTTCAGAATGGCACCACCACGGATGCGGCAGGCACTTTCCGCTTCGAAAGAGTTCCTTCGGGCAGCTACGTTGTGCGTGCCATTGACAAGGCGGCGGGCTTGATTGGCGACGCCCTGTTCACGGTCACCGAACAAAATGGCCCAGACAATCCAGTCTTTGTTCAGGTTCTGATGGCCGGCACCGGCAGTGTCTCGGGTACGGTGTACAGACGTGAAGGCGCTGAGCTGATTCCCATTCCCGGAGCACTGGTCGAGGGAGGAATGCAGCTCGTCACTGCCGACGATGAAGGGAGTTACTTCATTCCGGCTATTCCAGTGGGAGTGCGGAACCTTACAGCTCTCGACCGCACGACCGGCGCTGAGGGATCAGCCCAGGTGACCATCCTCACTGCCGGGCAAGCCTCGGAAGGGATCGATATTGTTGTTGGTTCTCGCGGCACCGTGAGCGGACAGGTTCTAAACCCTGACGGGCAGCCGCTGGCAGGACAGGAAGTCAGGATCCTTATCAGTGGAGGAGGATCCGCTGGCGGCGAAGCTGTTTACTGGGTGAGAAAGGCGCAAACCGACAGCAACGGCACCTATGCTTTCAGTCAGCTAACACTCAAAGAGTACAAACTGATGGCTGTTCGTGGCAAAGAGGTGGCCAATGGAACCGCGCGACTCTCTCCCCTTGTGGTGCATGATGTGGTTGACCTGAGACTAATCCGGCCCAGCGGGCGGATTTCCGGCAGAGTGATTGACGAGACCGGGTTTGCTGTGGGTGCCAAGATTACTCTCAAGGCCATTGTGCCAAACAAAGCGGGTATCCTCGAATATAAAGAGGCAGGGACAACAATCAATGATCCTGACCACGGATTCACCTTGGAAGGGGTCTTTCCCGGTCCATTCGCGGTCACAGCATCATCGTTCTTCGCCCCAGAGAGCGCCACAGTATCCGGCTCTCTCCCCGAAAGCAACCCCGTGGTAGAAGACATCACGCTGGTGCTCGCTAAGAACACCGCAAGCCTGCATGGCTGCGTGCTCAGCCCCGAGGGGGCAACGATCGAGCCCATCCCTGACGGTCAGGGCGTGCCCCTGCCACTTTCTGTTTTTATCACCTCGGGAGTTCTGCGAAGTGAGCTCGAGGGTGACCCCCAGAACCCGGAGCCCGCAGGCATATGGGTTGATGCGAGCAACGGCTGTTATGTCTCATCCATTCCGCTTCCGCCCGATGGCTACACCATCCAGGTAACGGACGAGCGGGCCGGATCACCGACTTTCGGTCTCACTGGTCAAGCAAGTGTGGAAATCGAGAAGGGTGAGGACGCTGAGCAGGACGTGAGGCTCCTGGGTCTTGGTTCGGTTGGAGTTGAGGTGGTTGATAGCCTTGGCGACTCCCTTCCGGGCGTGGCCGTGACAGTGCGCCGCAGTACCTACCCCTACGATGTGCTCCAAGGGATGGCCACAGTCCCGACAGACGTGAGCCCTCTGGTCTTCAACGGCTTAACGGAAGGACCCGTTGGTGTATCTGCGGTGGTTTCCACAGACCCGGACATAGATGTTGGCGGGCGTGACGAGCTGAGAGGGTTCGGTGGAAATGCTTATGGCATGGTTGTGCGCGATGGCATGCGTGTTGTGCGCCTTGTCATCGATGCTGCGGGTACAGTTAGCGGTCGCTTCCTGATGCCTGACGGCAGCACTCCGGTTCCTAACGCGCAAGTTGAGCTTCGGGCGACGCGTCGGCCCGTGTCTTTCTATGTCACCGATTCGGAAGGCAACTTTGGATTTTTCGGAGTTCCCGTCGGCCGCTTTAATCTGCAAGGTTTTGATCCAGCAACAGGCCGCCGTGGACAAGCAGATGGGGAACTTCAGGTCGACGGGCAGCAGGTAAAACGTGATATCGAGCTCGGCCCAATGGGCAGCGTACGTGGTTCTGTCCTGGACGTCAGTCGTGGTGAGCCCGTAGCGGGTGCCGAGGTCAATCTTTTCATTGGGGGCAGTGGCGGCGCGCCCAGGAAAACCACGAGCAGCACAGATGGGGAATTTGTGTTCGCAAGTGTCCCCGGCGGCTCGTTCTCAGTCACAGCAGTTTCCCAGCAGGGACTTTCTGGAAGGTCTGAAGGCACCCTCGAGTTCGAAGGCGAGGTTGTCGAGCTCGAGATCGTGCTGGAGGGAAGCGGTAGCGTTGATGGTACTGTTTTTGATGCTCTGGGAGCACCGGCGCCAGCTGCTCAGGTGACCCTTATCGATCATTCCGGCAATAGCCGGAGTATGCAGGCAGGGATAGATGGCGCGGAGGTGGGCAGGTTTGCCTTTGAGACTGTTCCCATTGGTCCGTTTATTGTCGAGGCACGGCCTCCAGGTGCGCTTACGCCGGGAGACGGCGGACGAATCGAAGGCGAGGTCGAGTGGAACGGGCAAGTGGTGTCACGAGATGTCACCTTCCAGGGGACGGTGGCTATTGGTGTTGCTGTCTCTGGTGAGGTCGGGTCTGCTCCTGTGAGTGTAACGCTCGAAAGCCACGGCATCTTTGGTGGGCACGCGGTGCCGACAACGGTTGAAAGCGGCATCTTTTTGTTTGAGGGTATCCCCCGGGCACCGCTCACGGTCTCGGCCAGGCAAGTGACGCCAACCGGCACCTGGATCTCCGCCAGCGCAACCCTGAGCGAAGAGGACCTGCCACCGCCGGGAGAGAGGCTGGTGCCCGATCTCGAACTGGTTCTGAGTGAGATTGGCATCATCCGCGGCCTGGTGACAGATCCTGAAGGTGCTTTGGTCTCCGGAGCGAGGGTGAGCCTCGTGGCCGGCAGTCTCAATTCGTTGGCCTTGAGCGGGGAGGACGGCTCTTTCGAGTTCATCGGTGTTCCACTTGATGTCGCGGTAACAATGCAGGCAGAGACGGGTGAGGGTGGTCTTGCAGTATTTCTGGGTACCTTGGATGCAGATGGTGTGCTGCGTGATTCGAGCGGAGACGAACTTGATGAGGTGGTCCTGGTGCTGGATGTGGAATCGCCAGAGGTTCTAGCGCTCGAGCCATTGCCAGGGGCTGCGGGAGTTTCGACAGATACGAGTGTCGTCGTTACCTTTTCCGAGCCCATCGACCCGGCAACGGTCCTTTCTTGCACCTCGAGTTCTTCTTCGGTCCTGCCAGGGTTCCGGCTGCTGGAATCCACTGGCACACCACCCGCAGTGAACGACACTGCCAACCTGTGCGATGACTCCAATGTGGTACCTATCGACGCTGCGGTATCAGCGGATGGAACCACAGTAACGCTTACGCCACTTCGGGAGCTTCGGGGCCTCACCCAACACACGGTGGTTGTCAGGCGGGCTGAAATCGGTTCCAGTGGTGCCTTTACTGGCGGTGTTCGCGACCTCATGGGGAAACCCCTGGGAGAAGACTTTATCTCGACCTTTGTCACCAGGGATAATGTGTCGCCAGTGGTGCTGAATTTGAGCCCTCCAGACGGTGGAATAAATGTTTCGGAGGAGAGCATCGTCCGCGTGACCTTAAGTGAGCCGATTGCTCCTATCAGCGTTAATGAAGCCTCCATTGCCGTGGAAGGGATTTCAGGTCCTGTTCAGGGCAAGCGTGACCTCATCTTTGGTAACACCGTAGTGGTGTTTACACCCACCGACTCCTTGGGCAATCGTGCCTACCTCGAGGCTAATGCCACCTACACTGTGACTGTGGCAGGCGTCATTGATCCTGCGGGGAACGTCCAGCTCCCTGAAGATGAAGTGCAGGTGACGTTCAGGACAGTGGATACCATTCCACCGACTATCGATACAGTGATCGCAGCTGCGGGTGCCAGGCCTGGCCAGGCTACGCTGGTTACGGCCACGACCTCTGATGGTGATGTGGCCTCAATTGAATTCTTTGTGGATGGCGTCCTCACCGCAATAAGCTCGGAACCAACTTCACCCGGTGAGTTCCAGGCGACGCTGGTTATGCCCGAGAAACCGGTTCAAGTAGCTGCTCGAGCCGTCGACTCCTCGGGCAATGTGGGTGAACTGAGCGCTCCTGCCTTGGTCGAACTTCTTAGCGACAACCCACCTTCGGTGGCGATTACCGCACCCAGTCCAAGCACGGTGGTCTCTCCCGGAACTACGGTGGTTTTCGTGGTAGAGGCAGTAGATGACGTGGCTGTGCAGGGAGTAAGGGGAGCCACGAGTGGCGTGGTGACTTCCGATAGCCAAGAGTCGATCTCTCCACCGACCACACCTGCCTCAGCCTCGTTTAGCGTCGACGTGCCGGCGAGTGCGCCGGAAGGAACACTCACCTTTGCTGCTGTGGGGAGTGACAGCAGAGGACAAGAGAGCGGAGCTGCGACACTTACCCTTAGCGTGCGAGACGATATCGATCCGGTGGTGTCCATTGAGTCGCCAGCTGCAGGCGAACTGGTAATTCCCGGAGTTGAGCTCGAGGTGACGATAAGCGGCACGGATGGTTCGGGGGTGGCGGAGCTGTCGCTGGTAAGCGCAGAACTAGGTTTCTTCCAATCTATACCAGTTTCCCCAGCATCACCTAGTGTGTCCCACACATTCACGGTCAGTGTCCCCGATCCGCTGGACACTGCAACGCTAGCCCTTGTGGCCCGGGCGGTGGATCGTTTCGGGCGTGAGTCTGAAGCACAGCTTACACTTCCCGTGTGGACCTTTGACATTGAGGCAACAGCTGCACGTGGAGTTGAGACCAATCCTAGCGTGGCGTCGGCAAACACCGGGCAGACAATCCAAATCGTCGGTCAGGGTCTCAACAGCTCACTTGTTGTGCGCTTCACCACAACGGATGATGGTGGCGTGGTCGGCTCAGTTGCCGTACCTCTGTTTGCAGTATTACCGGACGGCAGTGCGGGCGCGGTCATGGTGCCGGCAACAGCGAGCACCGGGCCTGTCGGCCTAGAGACGGCCACAGGAGAAGCACTACCGGGAGAAGTTTTGCTGCAGATTGTTCCCACGCTGGATTCGTTCTCGGTACCGCCAGGCGAACAGATTGAGGCTGGCGTCGTGGCCAGCATCTCAGGCAGTGGTTTCCGGGAGGGGAGCACCAGCGTAGAGTTTCCGGGTGCCACCCCAGTTGCAGCAGACGATGTGTCCGATGGGAACACGAGGCTTACGGTCACAATTCCCGAAGGAGTGACTGCCGGTGAACTCTATGTGGTGACCGATGGCGGAGCGAGCAAAGTTTTCCCGATCCTTGGTATGTTTGGTCTGGTCTCCACAGCTATTGAAGGGCAAGCACTCGATCCCTCGCATCCTTCAGCCAATCCTGGTCAGTCCATAATGGTGACCGGTGACGGGCTCTTACCGTCTATCTACGCAGTGTTTAGTTCAACCGATGCTGCAGGCGTCCTAACCACAGTCGAGACGCAACTTACGAATGTCAACGCCGAAGGCACCCAAGGCTCAGTTACTGTACCCGCCACAGCCGTCACCGGGTTTGTCTGGCTCCGGCCCGACGGAGGGGAGCCCTTCCCGGGGACTGCTTTCCTACAGATCGTGCCAACGCTCTCGCGGCTTCTCGTACCTGCGGGTGACGTGGTGCGACCTGGTGTTGCTGCTACGATGCTTGGCGCCGGATTTCGGATAGGTGCCACCGAGGTGGTGTTCACCGGTGTTCAGCCCGTGATTCCAGATTCTCTAACTCAGACCATACTGACCGTGACCGTCCCAGACGGGTTCACAACAGGCTCGGTGCATGTGGTGACCGATGGTGGCTCAAGTCGTCAACTGCCGCTGCTCGGTACATTCGGACTCGTGGGTGTGGCTGCAGAAGGTGTGCCAGTGAATTCCAGCGAACCTTCGGCCAATATTGGTCAGACCATCGCTGTCACTGGTGAAAATCTATCCGAAGATTTGCTCTTAATTTTTGCTGGCATTGACGATGAAGGTGTTGCCCGCAGAATCGAGACACCGCTCACTGATGTGGCAGCGGACGGCACGGCTGCTTCAGTGACAGTACCTCCGGAGGTGACGTCCGGCCCGGTGCGCCTCAGCCATCCAGATGGTGCTCCAGCTGAGTCGAGTGTATTCTTGCAAGTGGTGCCAACCTTGACGAGCTTTGCGGTAGAGTCTGGGGAAGAGATTGCTCCAGGGGTGGTTGCAACATTAAGCGGAAGCGGTTTTGTGGAAGGTGCCACCGAGGCAGACTTCCCCGATGCGGGACGCGTCTCAGCTGAGGATGTATTCGACAACGGGCGTACGCTCACAGTTACCATCCCGGACGGCCTCGCCTCGGGACTCGTCACCGTAGTGACTCAGGGTGGAACGAGCGCGGGAGTTCAGATCGAATACAACGCAGACGTGACACCCCCTGAGGTTGTGGAAGTGTTCCCGGCCCCAGGTTCTCTCGATGTGCCGGTGAACACTGCCGTAACCATTTTCTTTTCGGAACCAATGAATCCAGAAAGCCTCACCACTGTGACAGTCGTCCTGACAGGGCCGGAGGGGGTTGTTGAGGCTACAGTTGAACCAGCGTTATATGCAACCTCTGTAGTGTTACGGCCCCTGGTAGACCTCCCAACCTCTACGACCTTCACCCTGACAGTGACGGATGTTGAAGATATGGCCGGTAACGCTCTGCTATCCCCGTTCGAGAGCACGTTTACAACGGGCTCCCAGGCTGACGTAGTGCGACCCCAGGTAGTGAGGGCCTCGCCTGTGGGTGCGGATGTACCGGTAAACAGTGTAGTGGTGGTGGAGTTCAGTGACGGTGAGCGCAGCGACCTTTTATGTGCGCAACCAGACGACAGGGGAGTACGTTTCTGGCTCTTTGAGTGTGGATGTTACTGGCCGTACGGCCTACTTTATGCCAGCTGGGCCATTTGCAGTGGGTACGTACCATGAGATCTGGGTGACGACAGGGATCCAGGATGTTGCTGGCAACCGGCTGACATCGACTTTTTATCAGTACTTCACCACCGCCTTTTCGGCGGATGAGACCCCGCCTGAGGTGGAGTTGGTGGATCCTGCTACCGGTGCTGCAGCAGTACCCACCAATGCGCAGATAACGGTTCAGATGAGCGAGGCCTTGGATCCCATCAGTGTGACTGAGTCTGCGGTTTTGCTCGAGCAGGGTGGTGCTGTGGTTGAGGGCACGCTCAGCCTCGAGGATGGCAACCGGCGGATTCGCTTGGTGCCCACTGTGCCCTTAGCACCTCTGGCCTCTCATAGATTGACCGTAAGTGAGCTCAGGGATATGGCCGGCAATGTGATGGCAGCGTCGGTAGAGGTGAACTTTACCACGGCAGCGGGGGCCGATCTGGTGAGTCCGCAGGTGGTGGGCACCAACCCCTCTAGTGGTGCGACTGA
>JBDGXD010000039.1:0-566 GCA_039584755.1 Gemmatimonadota bacterium | reverse complement strand
GCCGGTGAACCCGATGACAGTCAATGAGAGCAGCGTGCAGCTTCGCAACTTAGCGACCTCCCAGCTGGTTGAGGCGGAGGTGGTGTTGGATGCAAGCGCTACAGTGGCGATTGTCACACCCACTTTTGCTTTGGCCCCCAGCGCCTATCACCAGCTGCGGGTGAACAAAACGGTTGCAGACACTGCCGGCAACAGATTGCCTTCTTACTATTACAGCTACTTCACTACGGGGGAGGTGAGCGCAGACACCACGGTGCCCGAGGTGGTGGCGGTGAGTCCTCCTGATGGGGCAGGGGATGTTCCGATCAACAGTCTCATAAAAGTCAGGCTGAGTGAGCCCCTCGATCCTCTGACGGTAGATGCGACCACGGTGCACCTGGATGATGGGAGTGGGCCGGTTGCGCTGTCTTTGTCGCCCACTGAGACCAATCAGTTGCTGACCCTCACCCCGACTGAGGATCTTGCAGTGGCCACCGACTATACCCTGGTACTCGATGGTCTTACGGATGTGGCCGGCAATGCTTTGCCGCTGTTTAGCTCTTCCTTCCAGACGAGCGATACTGCGA
>JBDGXD010000038.1:0-27300 GCA_039584755.1 Gemmatimonadota bacterium | reverse complement strand
AAAGAATCCAGAACCGTAGAGACTTCTTCAAGATCCCGCACCGCATTGTGGCGCCATCCGGCGCGGACGAACCGTTCTACTACAGTATCGACACCCACTACGGGGCGTCGGACCATATGGTGTTCAACGACTGGGGTGTTGGTGTACCCGGCATCATGATGATCGGGTGGCCCGATCAGTGGTATCACACATCGGGCGACCGGGTCGACAAGTCAGATCCGACTCAGTTGAAGCGGGTTGCTGTAATCGCAGCAGCCGGAGCCTATACCGTGGCCAGCGCCGACGACGATATGGCAATCAAGCTAGCAGGTGAGATAGCCAGTAACGGCACCCGTCGGTTGGGACATCAGTTCATCATGGCGCAGGAACGGCTGAACGTGGCGGCGTCGACCGACTTGTTGGATCAATACAAGTGGGCACTGGCACACGTAGAGGGTACCACCAGGGCAGAGAAAGCCACACTGGCAAGTGTGTTGCAACTCGCCGACGACGAGAGGCGAGTCGCTGCGTACGTCGAGGAAATGGTGGCTACGATCGACCAGATAAGCCAAGCGCACCTGGCCGCCCTGCAGACTCACATGGAAGCCGTAGCAGCGAAGCTCCACTGCGATCCGGTGAGAATACGGCTGACCGACCTGGAACGCAGCGCAGCCAGGATGGTGCCGCAACCCACAGCTCGTGTAAAGGAAAAGGGCTACGGTGGTTGGAGAAGTTTCTTGCAGGAGGTGTCTCCAGAAGCCCGGCAACAATACCCCTATGGAGATCGAGTTGCCAGCACCGGCGAGGTCAATCTTCTCATCAACGGCACGAACAGCGTGCTGGATATCAAGAAGATGCTCGACGCGCAGAACAGAACGATGTCGGATCTACAGGCCATCATCAACTACATCGAGATCCTCAAACTCGCTGGACTAGTCGAGGGAATGTAGAACCGCGCTGGGAATGTAGAATGTAGAATAATGAATGTAGAACAGTCTGGTCGTTTCCTGTTCTACATTCTACATTCTGCCTTCCCCGGGGTCTGTTTTCTCCAGCTCGATCACGGTGTTGAACACCGCCTCCACCTCTTCCATCCCCATCATCACATTGGCAACGTTGTCGCCGATTTCGCCGGCTGCCAGCAAGTTGGTTGTCAGTCCGTCGATGGTGCCAATACCGGCGGTCAAGCGCAATAACTCGAGCCGGATCGATTCGAGTGCAGCAACGAGCTCGGCGAGCTGTCGCTCGGCAGTCTCCCGCATCTCCCGCAGGTCGGCAGGGAACTCAACGCCACTCGGCAGAGCAGCAGCTTCTGCATCGGTGAGCATACTGATTGACTCACGTAACTGTTGAGCGTCAGCCTCGAGCTTGGCTATGGTGCCCGGTACGTCACCCACTACCTTCCTTTGCTCCTTCGGCAGTGACTCAAACAGAGCTTCCGCGGCCAACCCAATCTGCATCTCAGTGGGACGGTGAGTAGCACGTACCTCTGCGATCCGCTTGTGCAAACCCATGCCACTGATCTTGAAGATCGCCTGGCCAAATCGGCCCTGCCAAAACCGCAGGCGTCGCTCTGCTTTCTTGAGAGCCCTAAGTTCTTCTTCCTGACCCGGGGCGATGGAACTGACTACGAATCCCGCTGCCGATAAGCTGCCGATTGCCATCAGCACCATTAAGATCGTGTCTTCATACAGCTCCAATGGCAACCCCAGTACCACACTCGTCAGCACCGTTGCCCACCAAGCAGTCCAGGCCCCACCCATGCCCATGAGCGAAGCCTTGCGCAGGAGCGGCCGAATACGAGCAAACCCTTTCTTGGGTAGCTCCGGCGCTTCTTCCTTGCGTTGTTCCAAGTCCTGGCGCAGTCCGATTTCCAAGTCTCCAACGGTGTTGCCGGAGCCGAGCAACCGGCGCACGCGAGGCGGCACTAGCACAGTGGGAGCCCCCACGGCAAATGCAGTGAACGCGGCAAGCAACATGGCCATTTCGGGTACCTGGACAGTGGCCACGACCATCGGAAGGGCCGTCAATGACGCGAGCGTAAAATACGCGGGGGCATCCCCACCAAGATCGATCGGGTCGTAGAGGAACAAGCGAACCGCCACGGGCATCTGCTTGCGTGCAGCAGCGACGTTGTCCAGCGCTGCCGCAAAGGCGTCGGCCGATTCGAAACGATCGTCCGGTTCCTTCTTGAGACACCTGTCAACGATCCGTGTGAGCCGGCGGGGCGCATTGCTCACCACCACACCCACAGACGGCACCGGGGTGTTGCGGACATGGTTCAAGGTCGTAGTCAGGCTGTCCGACTTGAAGGGCAAGTCACCCGACAAGGCGTAGTACGCCACCATCCCCAGCGAATAGAGATCGCTGCGATAGTCGAGGCGACTGCCCATGGCCTGTTCGGGGCTCATGAACTCGACAGTTCCGAGGATTCCTTCTTGTTCGATCTCCTGGGAGTCGTCTACGATGCCTGCTATTCCGAAATCGGCGACCAGCGCCCGACCGCTGCCTTCCTCTATCAGGATGTTGTCGGGCTTGATGTCGCGGTGGATCACTCCTTGAGAGTGAGCGTAGCTGAGTGCGAACCCCACTTCTCTCATGATGCGTGTGCATTCCGACGGCGAAAGTGGCCCCTTGCTGCGAATCCGCTGCCCCAGCGTCTCGCCAGCGATGTAACCCATGGCGAAGAAGACGAAGTCACCGACCTCGTCGACCGAGTGAATCGGCACGATGTTGGGGTGAGAGAGCTTCGCTGCCGTCCGCGCTTCCGACAGGAAGCGGACCCGGAGATCGGGATCCTTGGCCATGTGTTCCGGTAGTACTTTGAGGGCTACCGGGCGATCGAGACGTACGTCCAGAGCCAGATACACGATGCCCATGCCGCCGCGGCCAAGTTCCATCTCGAGAGAGTACCTGCCCGCTAGCGCCTCTTGTAAGGCGAAGAAATGCGCGTCAGGTTTCGGTTGATCGATTGCTTGTGACACTGTGGCTTTGGTCTCCCCGATTCGGGCACCAAGGTATGGAACAGCGGCCATATTGGCCAGGCTGGATTGAGGGGAGCGAGACTATCCGACTAACGGTATTCCGCACAGCCAATGTACACGTGGACGTGAAGGTGCGTTCCAGTGGCTGGTTTGCCGAGGTTCGCGTTTGGCGTGGATCACGCTGGCCCACTCTCGAGGCCAGTTACCTGGCGGCAATTCGCCGCTGGGTACCGTGGTTTTCACTGCAGCGCCAGGTATTGAGAGCTGTGCAGCACGTCAATCAGTTTGAGGACCTGCATCTCACCAGAAACGAGGTGCTGGACAAAGTGGCCGTGGCACTGCTGTTGATCTCGGAGGAGATGTCTCGCACGGGACGGTAAAGCCAGGCTACTGCGGGAACGGCTATTGAGGTTTTTCCGCTACCGGAGGCACGGGGTTATTATTGTGACAGAAACACCCGAGTGAAGGTGGCTGCTAGCGTGAGGCACCTGCTACGACTATCTCTGCTGTCACTTCTACTCCTTCCCCTGATGGCGCCCTACAGGCAATTGCGCGCTCAGACGGAGGCAGTACGGGTCGTGCTGTTCTACTCACCCACGTGCCCTCACTGCCACGAAGTGATCCAAAACCACCTGCCGATATTTTTCGGTGTCTACGGTGGCGAGCCCAGTGTTTGGGTGGATCAGACTGTCCCACCAGCGGACCTCAGTCTGTACCTGATGTACAACGAGCAACTCGAAATCCTGCTAGTGGACGCGACTCGCCCGCTGGGTTCCAGGCTGTTCGTCGCGGAACTCGAGAGCCGCGGGATCCCACCCAGCCGCGGTACCGTACCGCGCATGGTGTTTGGTGACGAGGTGCTCATCGGCGGCGCCGAGATACCGGCCCGCTTTCACCCGTTGATGCAACAGGCCCAGAATGACGGTGGGCTGGACTGGCCCGCCATACCCGGGCTGGCGGAGCTGACCCCAGCATTCCCGACGGCCCAAACTGCGGCAGCGGATTCCGCGGCGGTCGATCCAGCCGAGGCAGCCGACAGTACAGCACCGGGTGTCGCTGACACTGTGATGACGCCGGGTGACAGCATCGCGCCCGCACCTGTTACCAGCGAGCCAACCGACACGGCAGACGTCACTGCACCCATGGTCACTCCAGACGCGACGGCCGAGGACACAGCCACCGTAGACACACCAACGACAACGCCGACCGGCGACACCCCTGTCGGTGCCTTGGGTGACTCGGCCGACGCGGTTGCTCCAACCGCAGATTCCGCGCTCAGCCCGTTCGACGTCGTTCCGGGACGCAGTCCCACTATGGCAGAGAAGCTGCGGCGCGATCCACTCGGCAACGCCATTGCGATTGTCGTACTACTCGCAATGATTGCCAGCGTCGTCATGATCGCAACAACCGAGCGATTCCAGCAGGTGTGGCCCAAACCTCCGGTGGTGATTCTGCTGATAGCTGGATTGGGAATCGTGGTGGCAGGCTACTTGACCTATGTCGAAACCAGTGGGGTAGAGGCGGTGTGCGGCCCGGTGGGCGACTGTAACACCGTACAGCAGAGCGAGTATGCCACCCTGTTCGGATTCTTACCAGTCGGTCTTCTCGGGTTGGCGGGATACGTCTCGATCATCGTCGCCTGGTTCGTTTGGACAGCACGATCCACAACTGCATCATACTACGCCGTACTCTCGATATCAGGCATAGCGCTTGTCGGAACTCTATTCTCGATCTACCTCACGTTCCTGGAACCGTTCGTGATCGGTGCAACGTGCGCCTGGTGCATCGTGTCATCAGTTGCTATCACCGCGTTGTTGTGGCTCGCCGCAGGTTCCGGCAAGGCAGCTTGGGCGCGAATCCGCAGCTAGCCGGATCACATGTGTGCCAAGCCAGGCACGGAGAGTCTTTGATAGCGTAGCCCGCCGACCCCGCCAAGTTCTCCTCAACACACACCCGAAACCCCGACTCCGCCCACTTCGTACGGTCAAGCAACGCTACAGACCATAGGGAGCCGCTCCATCTAACCGACAGTGGGAGCGGGAATGGAAGCACTGGTGAAAGACATTCACCTCGGGATCCGGTTGCTGGTCAAGAACCCGGGCATTTCGCTCATCGTGATAGCGACGTTCGGACTCGGCATAGGTCTGACCACATTGGTATACAGTGTGGTGAACGGGGCCCTGTTCAAGGGTTTGCCGTTTCCGGAATCGCACCGGGTCCTCTCCATCGATCGCACCGAGCCACCCAACAACGACAGAACCGGAATAACGCTGCATGACCTCGAGGACTGGCGCGGGCAACAAACAGTCTTCGATGGCATCGCAGCGATGGATATCCGGACCGTCAACATGGCGGATACCGAGCGGCACCCCGAGCGCTACACCGGTGGCGTTGTTACCGCCAACATGTTCGACGTTCTTGGCGTGAATCCTGTGTTGGGTAGGACGTTTCTGACGGGAGAAGACCGTCCCGGCGCCGAGCCGGTAATCATCATCGGCCACGACATATGGCAAAACCGCTTCACCGCGGATCCGAATGTGCTCGGCCGTACGGTACGGGCAAACGGCGTGCAACGCACCATCGTCGGTGTCATGCCCGAGGGCTTCATGTTTCCCGACCGAGAGCAGATGTGGATCCCGCTGGAGATCGATCTAGCCACCACTCCCAGAGGAGAAGGACAACACTACTACGGCCTTGTCCGCCTGAGATCCGGCGTGTCACTAGAGGAAGCACTGACTCAGATGACCGCCGTCGCCGAACGGCTGGAGAGTGTGTATCCCGAGAGCAACCGGGGCGTCGCAGTGGCATTGAAGCAGTTCACTTGGAGATACACCGGAGAGGCATTCGGACCGGTCCTGTTCACACTGCTCGGCGCAGTGATCGGCGTGTTGCTCATTGTGTGCGCCAACGTAGCCAACCTGCTGCTTTCCCGTGCTGCACTGCGAACACGCGAGGTCTCGGTGCGCACGGCCCTAGGAGCCAGTCGTAGCCGCGTCGTCCGCCAACTCTTGACGGAAGTGATGGTGCTGGCAGTGATCGGTGGCCTACTGGGCTACGTTCTGGGAGTTCAGGGAGTCAAATGGTTCATTGCGATGACCAGCGGCGAACCACCACCGTTTTGGATCACATTCGAGCCCGATCACAGAGTCATGCTGTTCGTTGGCACCGTCACAGTAGTTGCAGCGATCCTTGCCGGTGTGTTCCCTGCCCTGCGGTCGTCCCGTGTCAGTATCAGTGAGGCGCTCAAGGACGAGGACCGTGCTGCGTCGAGCTTGAGCGGTGGGAGGTTCAGCGGTGGTTTGGTGGTCGCCGAGGTCGCGTTGTCCTGCAGCCTGTTGATCGTAGCCAGCCTGATGATCAAGAGTTCGTTGCGTCTGAATACGATTGAAGTGCCGTTCACGACCCAGAACATCTTCACCGCTCGTGTTGCCTTGCCTCAGGTCGAGTATCCCGACACAACCAGCCGCCTCGCTTTCTATGAGGGGCTGCTTCCCCTGCTAGAAGCACTGCCGGGCGTAGTGGCCGCGACACTCTCAGATGGGCTACCGGCCCGCGGCAACGGCACCCGTGTGTTCGAGGTAGAGGGAAGGAGCTATGCCACCGATGAGGATTTCCCGATAGCCAGAGAAGGAATCGTTACACCTGGATATTTCCGCACGTTCGATGTCGATGTGTTGCAGGGCCGCGCGTTTCAATCGATTGACCGTCACGGCAGCCTTCCCGTAGTTGTGGTAAATGAGAGCTTTGAGCGCACCTTCTTCCCCACAGACAAAGCGTTGGGAAAACGCATTCGAATGGGCCGACGGGATGACACTGCAAGCTGGCTCCAAGTGGTCGGCGTCGTGCCTGACATGAAGATGGAAGGGGTCGCCAATCTTACCGCGAGCCCGGCCGGCTTCTACATCCCGTTCCTTCAGAGCGGCGTGGGCAACAACGTGAGTGTCGCCATTCGCACCGCCGGTCCACCGATGGCAATCACCCCGGACGTTCGCCGTACCGTTGTCTCGGTTGACCCCAACCTGCCAGTCTACGACGTGATGTCGATGGCTGAAGTCATCGAGGACGTCACCTGGGTATATCGCATTTTTGGCCCTCTGTTCATGCTGCTCGGCTTCGTGGCGATGTTCCTTGCCGCCATCGGCCTCTACGGAGTGATGTCGTTTGCAGTGAGTAGACGTACCCGAGAGATGGGAATCCGCATGGCGTTGGGCGCTCGAGGCCGACAACTCATCGGCCTGACCATGCGCAAGGGCGGCATTCAATTGGCACTTGGCCTCGGGATCGGCCTGTGCCTCGCCGTGGTCGCTGTCAATCCGCTGCAGTCCATTCTGTACGACGTGAGCGCGCGGGATCCGTTCGTATTCGGATCGGTCTTGCTGGTCCTTACAGCGGTAGGACTGCTGGCAAGCTTCATTCCGGCGCGCCGCGCCACAAAGGTCGATCCGGTAACGGCGCTGGGGGCGGAGTAGGGTACAGAGTACAGAGTACAGAGAATGTAGAATGTAGAATGTAGAATGTAGAATGAGGCTTCTGATGGATGTGCCTGGGGGAAGCAAACCTCTGACAAGATGACCAATGGGCGATGATAGACAGATAAAACTCGGATTCATGTTGCTTTGCTTGCTCAGTCTGTTTCTGCTGGCGAGTACGGCGAACGGGCAGCAGCAGACGGCAGCGGGTAACGCGATCACGAACTGGGAAGTCTCCCGTGTTTACCCCGCGGCTCGTGTCAACCGCGATGACTATCCGGGGTTCTACGCTATCTTCGGTGCCAACTGGCAGCCAGCAGAGCTAGAACCAAACGGACTGTTGAACATTGCGAAGGATGCCGATCGCAGTGACGACAGCCCCGGCCTGGTCCTCGTCCGAACGAAGATCGACTGCGACATGGCCCAAGATATGACCCTGTCGCTCGGTTACGTGGGGGAGATCGACCTCTTCTTCAACGGTGCGAAGACCTACTCGGCAAACAGTGCAGCTAAGGACACTCCAGTCGCACAGCCGCTCGAGTTGGCCGACCAGGTGAAGCTCAGACTGGAAAAGGGTCTCAATGAGATCTTCATGATGGTGACAGGCACCAACCACGGTTGGGGTGTCATCGGACACAGCGACATCGAGCTGCGTCCCCCGAACAAAGAGCACCACCGCCTAACGAAGGTCTGGGAGACTGATGACGTGTTGCTTGCTCCCGAGTCGGTACTGTATGATCCCGATCGTGCGATTCTGTACGTAACCAGCTTTGACGCTCAATTCGGATCCAAGTCAGAATTCACCGGTTACATATCCCGGATGTCCCTCGACCGGCATGAGCATTCACAACGATCGCCTATACACGTTGGAGCGACACACTCTTACCGAGATCGATCTGGAGAGCGGCACGATAGTCGAACGATACCCAATACCAGACGGAGAATTCCCCAACGACCTATCGATCGATTCGACAGGTGACATCTACATTACCGATACGCGCCCGTCTTCACGCTCCGACAGTCGCATCTATCGCTTCAGCAACGGCGAATTCGAAGTATGGCTCGACGAGGGAATCGACAGGTCAAACGGTGCGTTCATCCATCGAGACAAGTTGCTGGTCGGCAACTCAGGAGACGGATTTCTCAAGTCCGTCGATCTCGCCACCAAGGACATCACCAAGGTCACGAGCCTTGGCACAGGCGTTATCGATGGGATACGCGTGGACAGCAACGGTAACTATCTCGTGTCACACTGGGCGGGACAGGTCTACCTGGTTTCGCCCGACGGAACAGTCGTGGAGATTCTCGATCTGATGGCTGATCGGTTGAATACCGCGGATTTCGAACTGGTAGGAGATCTCCTGGTCATCCCTACATATCTGGGCAATCGGGTGGTGGCGTATCGCCTGAATTAGAGTACCTACCAAACCCCTGCCCCAAATTCCAGCACATACGTCAGTCTACTGATATCAAAAAACCCCGTGTTCTTGATTCCCGCTCTGAATCCCATGAACTCCGTGAGAAACGAGAGAAACTTGAGTGGCGACTTGGTGATGTTGACACGGAATTTGATACCGGTCTCCATTACGAAGTTCGTTTCTGTCGTCGTGCCTGCCGCGGTGGTGTCGGTAGCCGGTACGTCCTCTTTGTCGAACTCGACCCCGGCACCGAAGTAGGAATCGATCCAGCGTGATGCGGATGGCGTGTACATCAGTTGCCAACCGAAGTCGCGCAGTCCCTGGTCCTTCAGATACATGCGGTGCACCAGGAAGCCACCGGTCATCGGGTCCTCGAAGTTCTTCAAGATGAGCAGTGGGAACACGAACGAGACCCCGAGATCGCCGTCGGCCCGCAGAGAGATGGCAAACGATTTCAGCGCCAAGCCGGCATCGGCCCACCGTGACAGCTCTTGTGGATCGGTTACCTCGTGTACCTCGGGCCAATCGGGCTTCTCCTTCTCCTCCATCTTGTGGTGCAGTAGCTCGTCGTCTCCTGCTTCGGACGCGGCCGGAAAGGGACGAAGCTCATAGATGGCATTGTCTGGGGCGTACACACCGTTCTCCGAGTGCCGCTCGCGCAGCGGACTGTCTTCGGGCAGGGGCGGAAACGACCGGTGTTCGTCGCGCCGTACCTTGGCCATCCATGCTTGGAACCCGCCAGTGAACAACGCGCCCTGCCGAATGATGTCCCTCACACCCCATGCGTCGTTCACTCGCACGTTCACGTCGAAACCGGGTGTGTAATAGCCGTCGCCGTTCTTGTCGGTACACATGCCGTGCTTGCCCTCCTCAACCAGGAGGTGCATGGGAAACTGGGTGTAATCGTCGGTATCTAGAACATTGAAGTACCACTCCAACCCGTGCGCCTCGGCCGTTGTTCGCAAAACACCCATCACGTACATGTCCTGATCGCAATCGACGTTATACTCTTGGATCACCTCTTCGCTGTTGGGGAACAGCCAAACACGAAACTCGGTTGGCTCCACGTCGTGTTCGTGACCACCCAGGCCCTCTTCGCGGCTGAAGTAGGCGATGAATTTGAGATTGGCGGCGAGGAAGTTCTGCATGTATATGGTGGAATTACCGAAGTCCGTAGAGTCGATGACGATCGCCGGTCCGTCTTCCAGTCCATCATTGCGCTCACCGATGTCATTGAACTGATAGTAGACCATCGGCGCATCGACCTGCTCTTCGAACGGCAGGATCTCTGGAACCCTGAGCGCTTTGCCCCGCAGATCGTTCATGGTCGGTTCGTCGGGCGAGAACCAATAGACCGGCGCCACGTATGAGGCCAACTCAGTCATCGTCATCTGGCGCTTGGTGCCCCACCAAACGGCGCCGGGCAGACTACTGTAGTCGCAACTGGCCTGGGCGGTCACTTGCCCGGGGAACGATGTGGCGGTCAAAGCTACAATAGGCAACCAAATAACTGGCACGATGCGCATGGATTGTCGTCTCCGTTCGGAGCGTGGGAGTACAGAGTACAGAGTACAGAGTACAGAGTACCCAATATAGTGTCAGTAGGACAGGGAGGACGCCCCTGCTACCAGCTCCACCCAACAGAAAAGGCGTACTGGTAGTCACGCTTGGCCGCCGTGGCAGACGGGGGACTACTGTCATAGCGCTCGGTAATATTGAAGCCGAGCGTGAAATCGCCAAAGATGTCCCAGGCGATGCGGCCGTCGAAGTTGACCCTGAACCGGCCGCCATCGGTGGGATTGGTATAGGTCGTGAGCGTCGTGAACAGACTGAGGTCGCCCACGTCGAATACGTCGAAGCCGGCCGCCACGAGTGCCTCGACGCTGGTCGTCTTGTCCTCGTCCACAAACCGTTCTTGGTTCACGACACCGCCGGCCCCGACGGCAAACTCGATCCCCTGATTGCGGACTATCTGATACGAGCCGCCCAGCACACCCAATAGCCGCAGGTCCAGCTCCAACTCCTGGTTCTGCTCGACCTCTCCCGACCCAACCACAGACCAGGTACCTCCCAGAAATTTGCTCACACCGAGCGAGGCAGAGCTACGGCTAGTGGTCTGTGTCGTGGTATCGCCGGCTGAACTCACTGACTGCTGGCGCTGACGGTACAACTCGCCGTTGAGATCGACACCCCAGTTCGGCCCCCGGTAATTGAAGCGACCGTTCACCAGAATCGACCTGAGCTGGTTGGCCCGAGCGATGTTTGATCCGATATCGATGAAGCCGTTGGTGCGCGCCCAGAAGCCCTTCTCAATCGCCTCGATCTGTACTACCTCTCGAAACGGAACCGTGTCGGACCGGCTGACGCCTGCGATCACCAGAAGTGCCGTGTCCGGTGAGGAGAGACTGCCGAAGAACTGTTGTCTCGAGACGAGTGTCACTTCATAGAAGTTCCCACTCGCTACGAACGCGATATCATCCCAGTCAATCTTGACGACGTCCATCTCGTCGGTATCGAACGACAGCGAGCCGCGCTTGAGCGACTCAACTTCGCCAACGACAGGATTGCCACTGCGGAGGATTACGGTATCGGCCTGCGCAACAGCCGCTTGCGGTAGCGACGTCACTGCTGCCAACATGAGCGCCGGGCACAGAATGATTCGTAGCTGGATCATTGGTTTAGTCCAAGAGAATGGTCCGGTCGGACAACCTCACCCCTCGGTCTTTTCATAACTGAACTTCTGACCGCCAACCGACGCCTCGTACATCAGTCCGCCTTTGGTTGCAGTCACAACCGCGACGCCTCCGTTGTACGCCAGATCAGCCGACGCACCTGCCGTGAGCGCCACCGCCGACACCTGACCACCAAACTCGAAGTTGCCACGGGTAAAGTCGTCGAACGCCGTCTTATCCTTGAAGAAGATCACCTCGCTGAATGCCTGACCACCGAGTTGGAACCCAATTGTGACTGCGGTGAGAGTCGACTTCCCAACGAGCTTTCTCTGCTCGTATACCAACCCCTTACCGCGAGCACCACCGATCCCGATGCCGCCCTTCCCCACCGAGGGAAACACGACATACCCGTAAGCCTCTTTGAACCACGCTTGCATCCCCGGGTCGCCCTCCTCGAACTTCTTGATGACTTCCTGCACGTCTTCGTCGCTCTGCGCAGTGAGCGGATGGGCGACCGCTGCGGCAGCGAACAGAGCCAACACACTGATCATTGCCAGTTGTTTCATCATGTCTCCAAGTTGTCATGTCCGGAATTCGCGGTTGCCTGGTGTCCGCCGACCGTCCACCTAGCAACCCGTTTTACAATCTACATTCATCATTCTGTACTCTGTACTCTGTACCCTGTACTCTCTCATCATGCCGCCACTTCACTCCCCGCCTCTTCTTGCATCCACGCCCTGAACAGCTCATACCCGATCGCCAGCACCACCGCTCCCACGAACAACCCTATTATGCCGTGTAACATCAATCCACCTATGGCGCCTATGAGAATCACAGGCATCGGCGTGCTCAACCCGCGGCCCAGGAACATGGGCTTCAAGAAAGTGTCGCTGCCGCTCACGAGCAGGCACCAGACCAGAAATATCACCGCTATTACAGTGCTGTCGGTCGCAGTGAAGTACCAGACCGCGACCGGCAGAAGTACGAGGAACGGTGGCAGTTGAATCACGGCCAGAATGAGCACTATGATGGTCCATATACCGAAAGCCGGAACGCCCGCGATGAACATCCCCAGGCCAGCTGCCAGGGCCTGCACGAGTGCCACTCCCAACACACCTTGCGCGACGCTCCTAATCGTGGCTGCAGTGATGCCTACGATGTTTTCGCCCGTTGCTCCGCCCACGCGGCCAACAACTGACCGCGCTCTCTTCTCGCCGCCTTCGGAGTATGTTAGCATGAACCCCGCGATGACGAGTGCTATGATGGTTGTCAGAATTGCCCCACCCAAGCCTGCCGCCTTACCCAATGCCCAAGCACCCGCCGCCCGCAGTTGCGGTTGATAGCGCTCCAGGGCGACACCCATGTTGCCCGCAGCGGTCTCCCACGCTTCGTACACCGGGTTCCCAACCACAGGCCAGTCGCGCACGCTCTCTTTCGGTTGCGGAACCGTGATCGCACCTTCCTCCACTTTGTCAGCAAGCTCGATGGAGCTGCGCACGACCGAGTCGCCGATCTGGAACGTGGGGATGACGATCAGCACTATCGCCGCCAGGGTGAACAATGCAGCCGTCAGGCCACGCTTCCCGCCCAACATCGAGTTGAGCTTGCCAAACATCGGCGCTAGCGCCACCGCGATGATGATACCCCACATCATCGGAATGATGAACGGGGTGAAGATCTTGAAGCACCACACCACCAGCACGCCGATTACGGCAAGCCGTACGGCAACGTCTACGGAGATATCGAGGATGCGATTGGTTTCGGCTGCGGTCTTTGAGTCGGACATTTTGGTTCCTAGTTGGGTTCGTCGTCAGGTGGGCAAGGGGATTTAGCTAGGGGTGGTGAGTAAAGCAAGGATATCGGTAGTGCGACGTTCAGCGTACAGCATGCAACGGCCTAGTCAGAAGTCAAACCGAAACCGCAACTGCAAATACGCCATGGTACCGACGTCGGGGTTCAGGGAGTCGACCTGATAATTCACCCTAGGCGTGCTAGGGACGGCACTCAACCTCCACCGTCCTAGTTCGTCCGCGATCCTGCTCAGCCGTCTCGGGTTATGAGCGGGTTCGCGTATTCCTGACACCAACCGCGGGAATCTGCGTTGCCCACCTCGGTGCCCCACGTGCTACACTTGGCGTACGAGCCAAGGTTCACTATTGGGGAGTGAACCAGCCAACCGCGCCCAGTGGGCTCTAGGTCGGGTCGACGGACCTAAGTTTGGCCCTTGACCCTCCTAACATAATTCATATTTTTCGAGTATGAAATATGAATATGAGAGTAGGACATCCAAGGTTGGCGAGCGGGGCCAGGTCACCATCCCCAAGAAGCTGCGTACCCGGTACGGCGTGAAGCCCGGCAGTGAGGTCGAGTTTGAGGAGCGCAAGGACGGACTGCTCATCAAGAAGGTGGTCCGCGAAGATCCTCTACACGAGTTAGTCGGGATGATTCAAAATGATGTGGACGTGGACCGCTATCTCGAGCAGACCCGGGGCCCTGCTTGGGACCGCGAGTTGGACGAAGATTGATCACCGCCATCGATAGCTCCGTATTGCTCGACGTCCTTGTTGAGGGAGCGCCTGACGCGGAGCGGTCGTACGAGGCGCTGGCGGCCGCTCGTGAGCGCGGCCGCATGATCGTGTGCCCCGTGGTGTGGTCGGAAGTACGAGCCCTGTTCAAGCGCGCTAACGATATGGCTGCGATTACCGACGCCGGCATCGAGTTCGATCCATTCGATCGTGAGACCTCCGAGCTGGCAGGCAAGATGTGGCGGGCGTATCGCAGTGGCGGCGGCCGCCGCGTCCGATTGATCGCCGACTTCCTCATCGCCGCACACGCACAGATCCGCGCCGACTGCTTGCTCACCCGGGACCGTGGCTTCGCTCGGCGGTATTTTGGGAAGTTGCGGGTGGCTGCACCATGAAGGCGGCCACGGAAAACGAACGATCACGCAATTGCGGCCGCGGATGATTACCAACGAGCGCGGATCAACGACTCTCATCGCCGCAAATATCCGTGTTCGTATGAACATCATCCGCGGCCGTTGTTTCCCATCATCCCCTCCCCGTTGTCGTCCGCGGCGGTCCTGGCGCGCCGCCACGGCCTGGCAATGAACATCGGCACGGCTCGCTTGTACTCCGTGTACGCTTCACCAAAGCGTAGTTCCAGTTCCGGCTCCTCGACCTTCTTCAATTCGATCACGTGCGCCAGTATGTACACCGGCGTCCAGATGAACACGATCGAAGCAGAATGGAGGATCAGGCCGAGTCCAAACAGAGCAGTGAACACTCCGGTCACCATCGGGTTACGCATCCACACGTACGGGCCCGTGACGATCAGCTCCTTTGGGGGATTGAACGGAACGGGCGTACCCTTTGCTCTACCGAAACGCAGCACGCACCAGCCACACAGCATTGCTCCCAGCACCAGTAGCACCACACCAATACTCACACCGAGTGTCCCCGGCAGCAGCTCCGGCATGCCGAGCACACCGTCGGTGAACAGACCCAGAACAATCACCGCTGCCAGTGTTAAACCAAATATCAACAAGCCAACCGGCGTCAACAGCTCTCGCTTGCGACGCGATCCCGTGGCAACTGAATGGAAGAGGCGTAGCAGACTCATTTGGCTTCCTCCTGTCATGTCCCGATCACGGTTTTCACCAGCGAGTCATCACACCTTCCCCGCCACGACTGCAAACTCTCCTGAGGTGGGGCTTAGAGGCGTGCCCGCTACATCGGCATAGTATTCGCGGACCTGCAAACCGTTCTCCTCGAATTCTCGTGCGAGAGATTCCGGACTGAAGTACTGCAGCCAGTTGTACACGGTCCGCATCCCGGCGGCTTCGACTATCGTGTACTTGTCCAAGACAACACTCTCCGCCTGATACTTGAACGTGTTGAGGAAACCGTAGTACGGGTTGGGCGACCAGAATCCGGCGAGCTGCAAGTACTCGTAGGTAGCCGCCTCTTCTCTTTCTTCAAACGCGTTCAACGAGTACACGTCTAACATCACCGACCCGTCAACGTTGAGAAGCTTGGAGAACTTCAACAGCACTTCTCGCCGTTGCGTGGGACTCAGAGCGCAGAAGTCACACATGATCATCGTGATCAGATCAAACCGCTGCTCCGTTTCAAAGGTCAGATAGTCCTGACACACGTACTCGATGTCCAAGCCCTGTCGTTTTGCGGCCGCAACCGCGTGCCGTATCGACCGGTCGGAGAAGTCTATGCCTGTAACGTTGGCCCCCGCTTCTGCGAACCGAGTGGTGTAGAGGCCAGGCCCGCATCCGAAGTCAGCAACGACAGTGTCCTTACCGACACAAAACCGAGACACCATCCATTTGACGGAACGGTCTATGAACTCTTCCGTTCGAGATGCCATATCCAGCGATTGGTCGAGGTGGTACTCGAGCATCTTGCGCGACGTGTGATCGTCGGTCCACAAGTCCTTTGCCGTATAGCACTCAAAAGGCGCGGGCCGTGAGTTGATCTCCACTAGTTCTTCGAACATTGACAATCCTCAGTTCGTCACGGCTGTGCCTCGGTCGGTCGCGGCGCGACTCTCGATCCACTCGTCCAACGTCGTGGTAGGTGCTCCCAGGAGTGCGTTCGCCTCCGACGGGTCGCCCAACTCTATCACCTTGTCGTAAAAGCCGATCAGCCGAGTCACGAAACCCATCTCGCGCTTGAACTGGGCGATCAGCCTCGCCTGCCACAGCTTGAGACGCATGACCTTGTGCTGCGGATGACATGCCGCAAAGAACCTCAGCAACGCATCCGGCAGGGTGATGGCTTCCGGACCGTGGACGTAAAGACGTTTGCCGATGGTGCGCTCGTCATCGTATGCGTTGGCCACTATGCGCCCGAAATCCGCCGCTGCGAAGAAGTGCAAGCCCGGCGGGTTCCTGCCCTCGATTATTACCGCCCGACTACGCTTGACGAAGTTGGGCAGTACCTCCATGACCCACGTCGGTCGGAACACCGTATGAGGAATTCCACTTTGGCTCAGAAGTTCTTCCGTGCGCGCCTTTGCATCGATGATCTCGAACCAGCGATTCTCTTCGCACACGCCGGTGGCGGACACATACGAGATGCGCTCAAGTTTCACGATCGGTGCCAAGTCGATTAGATGTCGCACAGCATTGCGTTCTAGCTCATGTGGCAGGCTGATGTGCACCGCGCCGCATCCGTCCAGCGCATTCCTCATGGAGTTCTTGTCTGACGAATCACCCGTCACTATTTCCACCGAGTCGCCGAATATCTGCCGAGCCTTGCCAACACTCCGGGTAAGGACGCGCACCGTGTGGCCCCGCTCGGACAAGCCTCGCACCACTGGTTCTCCCAGCGTTCCAGTCGCTCCTAGAACAAGCACACAATCGCTCATCGTTGGCCCCCTTCAGCGCCTAGACTGGCGAAGTGAAGGCCCGATTGGATGCCGCGGCACGAATTCAAGCAGTGCGTCGAGTTCCGGTGTCGCCGTGTTCGCCTGCGCCTTGAGTGCAGCGAACTCATCGGCCATCTCGTGCAGTTCCGGACCTACAACCGGTGAATGCAAGCCGAAGCGAACTTCAGCGCTACGTGAGCCGAACAGCTTGCCGAACACCTTCGGCTCCAACCAGCGTGGCAGCCAGTAATAGAGATTGAATACTGCGGGCTGCCGCTTGCGGTAGCCGACCGCCCGCAACACGTTGCCGGCCTCACGGCAGGCCTGGCAATAGCGATGGATCAACTCCGGGTCGGTGGCCACGGCACTCAGGTCTCCCCGCTTGGCGAAGATCGCTCCCGCAGTGGGCGCAATGAACGCGAAATGATACTTGAGCCAGATCACCAAATCGTCACCATCCCAGCCGCCACCTGCACCGGGAAAGCCGAGTAGCACCTTTTCAGACGGAAGGTAGTCGTGGTATCGGTCGAAGCCGGACACATCGTTGCCCAAGAACAGGATGTGCTTGATGTGGTTGTTCTGGCCCAGGATCGGGCACACCGCCATACGAGATGCCTTCTGCATGGCTACGATCACCAGGTCATAGCGATCCTCAGCCGCGAGCCGGTCTACTAGCTGCACCCGTGCGACGTGCCTCTCTGCGGTGAGTCCATCCACGATCACGACTCGGTTTTGCTGCAGCGACTCGTAGGTCTCGGCCCGCGCCAGCAGGGTCACATCCTGGCTGGCCTGATGCAGCCGGAGCGCCAACCATCTGCCGATTGGTCCGGCGCCAAAGATGAGGGTCTTCATTGGTCGCGCCTCGAACGATGGCTTCTACCCATGCCGCGACTTCCGTCCCACCTGACCAAAGATGTCATGATAACTCGGGGCCGTAAGCCCCCGTCCCCAGCAACGACGGTCTCTCGCCTCCGAGTCAGTTGCGAGAAGGATTCTTCTAGCCGAAAGGACCGGACGGCCCAGTCAGCCGGATCTGACCCGGAGGCAGAGACATTGTCCAATCACCGTGCGGCCGCCCCGTGAGCTACAGCCTCCGGTTCTTCTGGCTGCGGCTGCAACATCTCCGCAATCTGGGGACGAGTCATTCTGACCTGATCGTAGTCCAGCACCAATCCCAGTGGCGCAAGGGCCGCGGCGAAGCTGTCGTATACTCCTTTCACAGCGTCGAATGGTGCCTCGACGGCTTGCAACGGTGTGTTCCCATAGTTGTCCTTCAAGGACTCGTCAGCACCGTGCTCCAGCAGAGCCTTGACGATTTCCGGTCTGCATAGGAAAGCGGCGGTGTGAAGCGCGGTACCCCCATCGTTGTTTGTGATGTTCAAATCAGCGCCAGCCTCTATCAGCGCTTTGGCCACCTCTGTCTTACCGAACGTTGCCGCAATGATCAGCGGAGTAGACCCATATGGGTCCTTTTCGTTCAGATCGGAGCCGGCCTCGATATGCAGTCGGATGGCTGCAACATCCCCCTGCAGCGACGCCATGTGTATGTCTACGCCCGGGGTTCCATTCTCCTGCGCGCACGCAGCAAACGGCATGAGTAGCGCGGCGACGAACATTGCTTTTGGTGCGGTTTTCATTGCTTGTTCCTCCCAAGAAGGGCGGCGCGCACGACACGTTCAAGCCGGTTTCGCCTCAGCGTGTCCGTTGTTTGCGCGCAGCGTACGTAGTGTCGAACGGTCCTTTCAAGCTGGATCCCACATTGGGGATCCGGATTCCAGTCGGTGTAAAGGCAGCTCATCGGTCTGTCCTCGCTAGAGCACGTGCCGCACGGCGGGGACACGGCGCAGAGCGGCCGTCGTGGCCCAGCTCAGCAGAACGGTTGCTGCGACGGCCAAGGTTGCTTTGCCCAGCGCTGTGAGCGGCAGCGGCAGAATGCTGAGCTGTATCCAGGAGACAATCGCGTAGTGGACGACGTACATCCCGTATGCGTTGTTGCGCAGGCTGTCGAACACGGGTCTCGGCTTGCGCACGAATCGCAGGAAGAGCGCCAGCAGCGCGAAACAAGATGTGGCGCACGTGATGACGAGGCCGATGTCTGCGCCCATTCTCACGACGGCGTTCGCCCCAAGGGAAAACGCGAACTTGCCCGCTTGCAACGTAAGGGCGTAACTCACCAAGGCGGCCACGACCCAGACGGGCCACCACCGTGCAAGGCGACCGTCTGGCGCGAGCAGGCCGCGCTCGAAACCCTGAGCTCCGACCACGATGCCACCGAAGAAATACAGCGCGTAGAGGAAGAGGCGGCTCGTCTGCAGTGAGAAGGGTCCGACGGCGGTCCAGTGTCCGGAGTTCACAAGCGACAGGAGCGGCAGGTATGCCAGGGCCGTGATTGCGACGAGCCCGGCAAAGCACACCACGGGCCGAGCCGTGATCCAAGACAGTCGTCGCCCGAGGCTAGCTGCCCATTCCGGCCGCAGCGCGAACACACCGGCAGCCACCAGGTTGAACGCGAGTAGCAGCCACAGAAACCAGCCGGGACCAGCCGGCCAGCTGCCGAGCGCCAGCCAATCGCGCACAAAGCCGGTAACGCCCTCCGGAACTTGAGTGCGCAGGTAAGCGGGGTAGTAGGCGAGCGGGACCACGATCGCCACCAGCGCTATAAAGGGAAGCCCCAGCCGCTTGAACCGCCGAGCCAGGAACGAGCTCGTCCCGTGGTGCCCAACGCTTGCCGCAACGAAGAGCCCCGACAGGAAGAACATCAGGGCCATCAGCACGATGTCGTTCCAGCCGGCGAACGTCGCTACCACAGGGGAGCGTACGGTGTCTGCTACCGGGAAGGCCTGCCACCATCGTGGCTGCGGCAGCAACGAACTCAGCACGCCGGGGGCGAAGGGGTGATAGGCAAGCACTGCGTGGTGCGCCAGCACCAACAGCGTCACGAATGCGCGCAGGTAGCCGATCGAGACGATGTCCCTTGCGCCCTGCTTCAGTACCGGCTGCCTCGGCTGCTCGGCAACAGATGCGACTCTTACGGCCGTCTGTTCTCCGCTCTTCGGTTGGTGGTTCTTTATTTGTTCTGTCGTTGTAAACATCTCGTTACCACCGTGCTGTTGGCGGGCGGCCGTAGCGTCCAGGCACTAGGGTCGTCCGGCGTGTTGTTCTAGCTCGAGTCAGACGTAAGTGTGGCCGTGCGTCTCCCGCGTCGACGACTCGAGCGTCGTAACGGCGATGCGCAGCGAAGCCATCACAGGAAATCCTGCTTGCGCTTCTGGAGCGCGAACGTTCCGGCGACCACTGCCAGCGACACCAGGACCTCGAGGGCGAGAACGACAACCACCTCGCCATCCCACACGATGCGTTCGCTCGTCCAGTGCTCTATGAGGTGGGGCGGAATCGACTCCAACAGTGGGAAGACGAGGAAAGCGAACACCACCGAGAGCAGGCCCAGCGCCATCGTCCAAAAGAAGGACTCTGTCACGAGGCAGATACCCAGGGTCACTACGAAGAGCACGACATAGACACCTATGATCACTGCCAGCACCGGCCAGACGCCGCGCGCCAGTTGCTCGGAGCGGGCCACGATCGCGGGCATTGCGAGAACGACCACAAAGCACGTGACCGCAAAGACCAGCACGCTTCCGATGAGTTTCGCGGCTGTGTACTCCTTGTAGGAAACCGGTAGGCTCATAACGAAAGGCAGAGTCTGGTTCTTGCGCTCCATGATGACCGTCGCGATCGGCAGGAAGAACATGAGATAGATCAGTGAGTTGTTCAGGATGGTCAGTCCCGCCTGCCGCCACATGGTCTCCCCACCGAAGAGTGCCGGCGCGATGCCGACGACCGGCAGAGCGAGGGCCAGGCCGAGAATCGGATAGCGATGCAGATACAGGTCTTTCAGCACCAGCTGTCTTATCGTGGGAACGTTCATCGTGAGACTCCTCGGCTGAGGTGGACGGTCGCGAGGAAGATCTCTTCCAGCGTCATGGGCTCGACGCTCTGCACCGTGATACCGGCGCGCTCGAATGCCCGGGTCATGGCCGGCTCGAACCGGTTTGTCGTCGCCACCCGGAGCGTGCCTTTGCCGCGACCGTAGACCACGCCCGCGAGCTGCGGCAGCGAGGCGGAGGCCGGCACCTCGAGCCGCAAGCGGCGCCACGCATCTAGGTACGATTCCTTGTCACGCGATTCGATCAGCCGGCCCCGGTCGATGAACGTGATGATATCGGAGATCTGTTCGACGTCCTGTGTGTTCTGGGAGGAGAACAGGATCGACCGATCGCTGTCGCTCAACACATCCATTAGCTCGCCGAGCACTTCGTGCCGCGCCACCGGGTCGAGTCCGACTGTCGGCTCGTCTAGAATCAGCAACTTGGGACGGTGTGCCAGAGCCAGCAGCAACGTGGCTTTGACACGTTGGCCATGTGACAATCCCTTGACCTTGTGATGGGCCCGCAAGTCGAAGCGCTGCAGCAGGGACTGCGCGTGGTCCTCGTCCCAGTCCGGATGGATCGAGCGAACGAAGTCCATGTGCCAGCGGATCGACGCTTGCGCGTAGAGTCGCATGTCCTCGGACGCGAACCCGACATCGCGCTTCACGGCAACCTGGTCCGCGGGCATCGAACGCCCCAGAACGAAAGCCTCACCACCGTCCTGACGAACCAGGCCGACGAGAATACGCATCGTCGTCGACTTGCCTGCCCCGTTCGGTCCGATCAGACCCATCACGCTACCCTCGGGCAGCTCCAAGTCGATCCCTTCCAGCTTGAAATCGGGATACGCCTTTTCGAGTCCGACAAGCCGAACCGCCTGGGTGGTCATCTCGAATCCTCCGCTGTCTCGTTGTGGATCTCGAGCATTTGCGCCGCCAATTCATCGGGACTCACACCCAGCCGCGTTGCGAGTCGAGCCGCTGCGACGAGATGCTCCCGCAGCTCCTCGCGACGCGGTCTCAGACTCACCCCGGGCTGTTCGGCCACCATGGATCCCTTTCCCTGCCGAGTCACTATCACCCCTTCCCGCTCGAGCTCGAGATAGGCGCGCTTGACCGTGATGACGCTGATCTGCAGCGCCACGGCAAGCTGTCTGATCGACGGCATCTGCTCCCCCGGAGCCCAGTCCCCCAGCGCCACCAGCTGTTTGACCCGCCCCATGATCTGCTGATACATGGGCCTGGGGTCGGTCTGGGACAGCACGATATCATCGGTCAACGCCATATACACAGTATACACAGTATATACAGCAAGTCAAGAGGTCGAACGGCCGCGGATGATGTTCTTACCGACGCAGATTGATCGGCCGCGGATACAAACGGTCACGGAATTCGTGGACGAGGCTCGTGGTCGGGTGGGTGATACCGCGAGATTGGCTAACAGCTTGTCAAGCAATGACTTAAGACGTTCCAGCCGCTTCTGCGGAGCGTCGTTTCGAAATTCAGATTTGCCATTTCCAAATTCCGATCTGCCGTTTCGAAGTTCAGATTCGCCGTTTCGAAGTTCAGATTCGTCGTTTCGAGATTCAGATACGTCGTTTCGAAATTCAGATACGTCGTGTCGAGATTCAGACCAGCCGTTTCGATATTTGGATTCGTCGTTTCGAAATTTGGATTCGTCGTTTCGAAATTCGGATTCGCCGTTTCGGAATTCAGATTCGTCGTTTCGAAATTCGGATTCGCCGTTTCGAAGTTCAGATTCACCGTTTCGAAGTTCGGATCAGCCGTGCCGAAATTCGGCCGCGGATGATTTTCATACGGCCGCGGATTGATCGGCCACGGATACGAACAGTCACGGAGACGGACTTGAGACCGACGGATACGGGCCACCCTACCCTTAACCGTATTCGCTCGTCCTGAACCGTCCTACCGTATTGGGTTGGGGCTACGTGGCAAAGCCTGCTGATTGGTGCGCGGACAGCGGGCTTGCGGCCACCGACTCCAGGCTCCGGTCCGCGGACATCAGCCGTTTGTCCGTCGACAACAGACAAATGTCCGTCGACAACAAACGAATGTCCGAGGACAACAGGTAATGTCCGTCGACAACAGTCAAATGTCCGTGGACAACAGTCAAATGTCCGTCGACAATAGACGAATGTCCGCGGACATCACCCTGTGGTCCGTCGCCCCAAGCCCATAGCCCCTGGGGCCGCTCTCCATATGGGCATTGCGGGCCGGCCGACCTGAACACCCGGCAGAGCCTGTGCGTTGGACGGGTGGGGCAGCGACGGAGACGAACGGTCACGGGGATTGTACGGCCGCGGATGATCGTCCACGGACGCCGATTGCTCGACCTTCCATTTTGCGGAGCGACGTATTCGGGCACACATACGTGTCCCGAATCCGACCAGACGACGGTGTAGCTCGGGGGGTGCCACACCTGCCCCGGTCACTCCGCCCCGATCGCTTGCGAGACCGGTTCTTGGTTCACCACGAAGAGCGTTTGTGACGGGTAGGCAAACTGAATGCTCTCTTCTTCGAACCGCTCGTGGATCGCAAAATTGATGGCCTGCTGCCGGTCCATATAGACGTTGTACGCGGGTTCCAGCACGTAGTAAACGGCTTCGAAGTTCAGCGAATACGCTCCGAACTCTTTGAAGTGGGCGCGGTCGAATCGCGTCTTGCCTTGCGCTTCGATGGCCGACTGGATGATCCCCGGGATCTTCTCGAGCCTATCGCGTGGAGTCTGGTACACCACACCGACGCTGAAGAGGATGCGGCGCTCGAACATGCGCCCGTAATTGCGGATCCGGCTGCTCAACAGGTCGGAGTTGGAGAACACGACCTGCTCACCCGACAGGCTACGTAAACGCGTGGTCTTGAGCCCAATGTGCTCAACCGAGCCCAAGAAGTCGTTTACGATTAGGAAATCCTTCAGCACAAACGGTTTGTCGAATACGATCATGAGCGAGGCGAACAGGTCGCCCAAGATGCTCTGCGCCGCGAGGGCCACGGCGATGCCGCCGATTCCCATCCCGGTTACCAGCGCGGTTATGTTGATGCCGAGGTTGTCCAGTGCCAACAGAAGCACGACACTCCACAACGCCAGGCGAGCTACGAAGCCGATAGCGTTGACCGTTGTCTGAGCCGAGGGGTCCTCACTCAGTCGCAACTCGGCGTACTCGCGCAATCCGTACTTGAGCGCAGTCGCAGCCCAGATTCCCCCTTGAATCAACAAGGCCAGGACCGCGATGCTGACCACAACGCCGCGGACAGCACCTGATAGCTGCAAGGTCAGGCTCGCGAAGAAGACCGCAAACAGCAGCAGGAAGAAAGTCTTTGTCCCACCCAACGTCGCGGCCAGGACGTCGTCCCAGCGAACCGTGGTTCGCTCGGCAAAGGCAGCCACACGTTTGTGAAGTGCGCTGATTCCGTAGCGGAGAACGAAGAAGCCAACCAGTGCTACCAGCAGACTGATGAGCCACGCTTGCAGCGTATTTCCTAGTACCATGGTCTCGAGAATTTCCATGAAATCACTCAATGCTAGAAGTCTGTCGAGCCGGCCACGGGCTCAGAAGCAGTTGTGCGACGACCGACTTATCGAGAGTGACCTTTCCTGGGTCAGCAGGGCGGTACCCTACTACATCCACCGCTTCCACTTGAAGAACGCCACCAATCCCACACCGAGTCCGGCCATCAGGGCCATTGAGATCATGAATGCGGCCGGGTGCTCGGTACCTGGCAACCCGGCTACGTTCATGCCGAGTAAGCCCGCTACAAACGTGAGTGGCAGAAAGACGGCCGCGACCAAGGTCAGGATGTACACTCGTTCGTTCTGTTTCTGGGCGAGCAGGCTCATGTACTCCTCTCGCACCACCACGGCCCGCTCCCTTGCCAGGTCCAAGCTCTCGAGATGGCGCGTCATACCGTCTGCCTGCTCGCGGAGTTCCTGCGTCTCTGCAGTCGACAATACCGGCACCGGGCTGCGGCAGAGGCGGTCCATTGCTTCACGTTGAGGAGCCAGATAGCGCCTTATCGCAGCTACCTGCCGTCGCAGATCGGACACGGCGCCTGGCGACAAGTCGGACGTCTCGTCATCCAGCGCACCTTCCATCTCGTCGATCCGCTCGTGGATCTCCCCGACCACGCCACCGATCCGATCCGCCATCCGTTCAATCAGCACTGCGAGAAAACCGCCCGCCGTCTGCGGCCCCTGACCTGCCTCGATGCTGCTCCGCATGTCCTGGATGGCCATCAGTCGTCGCCGCCTGCTGGTGATGATGCGATCAGACTCCAGCCAAACACGCAGCGAGACCATGTCCTCAGGATCCGCTCCCGGGTTCAGGTTCACGCCACGCAGCACCAACAGCAGACCTTTCTCGGTCACTACCGTTCGCGGTCTGGTCTCACCGGCCATGAGTGCAGCAGCGATCATCGGGTCGAGCCCGCTTTCATGCTCCAGCCAACGCTGCGCAGCCTCGTTCTCGGCGTTTTGATGAATCCAAAGTGTCCCGTCGCCAGCCGACCAGCGTTGCGCCGCCGTGGCGTCGATCGGAGTACCCGCTCCTTTAACATCGAGCCGGTACGCGCTCACGAAGGGCGAGTCGTTGGATGGCATTAACGCACCCCGCTCATAGTGAGATCACCCCACTGTCCCCTCGTCCAATCGTTGCTGCTCCTTTTCCTTCTCTCGAGCCTTTATCTCACCTTCGATCTGCTCGATCCGTTCCCGTAGGGCGGATTCGCGTTGCTCGAGTCGCTCCTTGTCTTCCGACTCGCCGTCCTCGCCCATGTCGCGGAGCGCCTGACGGAGCTTCTCTTGCTCCGCATACAACTTTTCGATGGACTCCGCCTGCTCCGCTTTGTCGAAGGCGATGTCCTCGATGTCCGCCTCGGCTGCAACTTTGACCTCTGGTATCGTGACCTTGGGAACGAAGCGGCTCTGCTGTTCGTAGCGTCGCTGGTTCATCAGTCCCGGTGACGCGACCTCCATGCCCGCTGCGTGCAAAGTGTCGAGAATGGATCTGTTGAGCTGCGATGTCTTGGTCATGAGTTGGGAGGAATCCTCGAGCAGTCCGTACACGCGGTACACGATTGCGTGATCCATCAGCTCCTCTACGATCACGAACACCTCGGTCAGGTCACACCCCTCCGCCGCCCGTTTGAGCGCCGCCTCGACATTGCCGTGCGGCTCGTCGTAGCCGATCGCCACCGATGCGTTGACGAACGTACCCGACTGCCGGGTCACACGAACTGCCTTTTGGGCGAGTACCGAGTTGGGAACTTGTACCAGATCACGCGTAACCAGCTGGATCTCGGTGTGATAGAGTGAGATGCCCGTTACCCTACCGAGCACATCGTCGAACCGCACGAAGTTGCCTGCCCTGAACCCCCGCATGGAGCGCAGCATTACGCCGGCCATCGCGTTGCCCACGAGACTCGTAGAGGAAAAGGCGACGACTACGCTCAGCAGAATCCCGAACACGCTGAGCATCTGGGCTCGCACCGCTCCGGGGATCGGCAGGACAGCAATCGCAGCGACGAATCCCAGCAGCGCCGCGGCGAAAGTGAAGAGCTGCCGTTGATACGACAGGGCGCGCTTGTCGGCGATGTACTTGTCGAGCAACCAACGCCCGATCACGACCAGGGCGATCGTACCGATTACGGTGATGACCGTACCGAGAGCGGGGATTATGTCGTCAAGCATGTCGCGTTACCTGATCCGTTCATGCAGGTGGTCGCTCGACTGCCCTCCACTATGTGGGGAACCCGGTCGGGCGGTAGCAGGGTCTCGTACTAAGAAGCCGAGCAGTGTACGCAGCGCCCCGGCGTGAGGAAGGGGTGTGCGTTGGTACCATCGTCGGGGCCCAGCAATGACTGGAGCGACCGTGCAACGTGCTGTCGTAAAGTAACATGGCGGTCACATCAGCATGAGCATGATGCGAACGTCGAACCCGGAGCTCACACCGCGGACGCCAGACTGGTCGAGCACAACCAGTCGGTAGTTGCCCCCGACCTGTACGGACTGCGTCAGCCACCAGTTCAGCCCGAGGGAATAGACGTCCATCTCTCCCCCGTCGATTGTTCCGTCGGTGAGATCGATGCGAGAGTATCGGACCGCGGCATCGATCGTTCCCCATCCGCCTTGGTTGACAGGCCGGGCGACCCTGAGAGCGTCGAAGGTGCCCGTGCGATCGCGGTACGACCGCATCTCACCCGTGAGCGCCCATGATGCGGTGAAATGGTAGCCGTGGAGGTACGGGTCGGAAGACGCCGGAGCGGCGTGGGCCGATCCGACGTACCCGAAGCCTACGAAGTACGGGCCGTAGCGCCAGTACACTTCCGGGTTGAACGTCGTGACCCTGTCGGCAGCAAACTCGTCGGTGTCCACGAATAGCGGTGCTCGGTTGAACTCCGGTCTCGCCCGCACGCGGATGGGCTCCTTGGCGTTGGACGTGCGGAGCCCCA
>JBDGXD010000037.1:0-27590 GCA_039584755.1 Gemmatimonadota bacterium | reverse complement strand
GTCACGATCGGTGCGACCATCAAGCCAAACAGAAGGTAAAAGAAGGGGAAGGCGAGCACTGCCAGCCCGAGGCGTGCAACCAGCTTCCCCGGCTTCCACCCGGAGAAAAACGCCGCCGCTCTCCCACTGAACCCCTCATGCGGGGGGGCCGCGAACAGAAGAGCGACCGCCAGCGCACCAAGAACCGACGGCGGCAAGTGCAACACAGACGTGGCCAATTGTCCGCCGATGGTGGTGAAGATGACCGTCTCGATCGCGTTACCTACTCCGTAGATCACGTAGATGAAGGCCGTCAGGATCGCCCACCGCTCCCACCAGCGGCCAGCGAGTCCGACCGCCATTCCGACCAGGGCCACTACGATGACGATCGCCGCCGGGAAGAGCAGCAGGGATTGGGCTCCCTCGTCGATGTCCACCGGCGCCGGCGGCAGCTCCAGCCCCAGGGCCGAAACGAGCGCAACGCCGAGCATCTCGCCGACGATCAGCACCGCCACGCAGACGGGGATCCTCCACAACCAGCGAACCACTGTCTCTCGAGTAATCATGAGCCTTCCTCCTCGAACTCCTTGAGGGCTTTGCGCCCCCAGCGTGCGCAGGCCCGGTACTGCTCGATCCCGGCCGCCAAGGCCAATCGGGGGTGGAGCGGCGTTTCTGCCGGAAACTCCTTGCGCTGACGGTTCAGCTCGCCCAGATAGTCCTCGACTTCACTCAGGAGACTCTCGAGGAACCGGCAAGTCGCCTTCCTGCTGTCGAGCACCCAGTGGAATGCGAACCGCAGCAGCAGCTCGTCGATGCGACGCTCCACGTCCTCGCGTGTGATCTCCCGCATCAGCCAGTCGTTGAGAGTTTCCCTGCCCGCCTTGGTCGGACGGAATACCTTCTTCGGGCGCAGGGCCGTCGTGCTATCGACCTCGCCCTCGACGAAGCCCTGCTGTTCGAGTCGCCGTAACGCCGGGTATATGGCGCCGGGGCTGCCGCTGTAGCTACCCAGGGCCATCGTCTCGAAGATCTTCCTCAGGTCGTAGCCCGACTGGGGCGACTGACAGAGTATTCCGAGCAAGGCATAGTCGAGCGTGGTTGTAGTACGTCTCGTCATAGTACTAACAAGCATAGTACTGGTAGTACTATTTGTCAACCCTACCCGTTGCCGGCGGGCGCGACGAGGCGTAAAGTCTGGCGAGGGGGACCGCCTGCCGCCTTTCCAGAAGCTACCGGAGGACCAGGGTGACTACTTCCACGGTTCATGGAATCGGTGTTTGCTGTTCGATCGTCGCCGGCGTGGCGGCAATGATTTCATTCGGATGCGGCTCGGGAGACCCGGACCAGAGTACGAGGCAGGGACTTGCGGGTCCGGTCGACTCGAGCGCGGTCCACCTTCGCGTCAACTTGCTGGGCTACCACGAGGACGACAGCAAGGTCGCCGTGGCATTCTCACATCAAACGGTCGACGCCGCGTTTGACCTCGTGGATGGTGCGACGGAAGACGTGGTCTTCAGCGGCACGCTGCAGCCAAGCAGAGCCAAGGGCTGGGGTACCTTCGCACACTACTACGAAGCGAACTTTTCAGCCTTCGATGTGCCGGGCCGGTATTACCTGCGGGTGGGAGACCACCGTACGCCGAGCTTCAGTATCGGCCGCAATGCCTACGGCAAATCACACGAGGGCTTGCTCGGGTTCATGCGACAGCAGCGCTGCGGATACAATCCGTTCCTCGATATGGTCTGCCACCAGCGCGACGGCCGGAGCTTCTACGGTCCCATGCCGGACTCCACCTTCGTCGACATCTCGGGCGGCTGGCACGATGCCGGTGACCAGCTCAAGTACCTGATAACGGGCAGCAACGCAACCGCCCGGATGCTCCTGGCGTACGAACTCGCCGGCGACCGTTTTGGCGACGCTACCAATCAGCTTGGTCAACCCAGTCCCAACGGAATCCCCGACGTGCTCGATGAGGCGAAGTGGGGCCTCGACTGGCTGCACAAGATGCACCCGGGCCCAGACCAACTGATCCATCAGGTCGCCGATGATCGGGACCACCGCGGATGGAAGTGGCCGGACGAGGACAACTCCGACTACGGCTGGGGTCCGAACAGCTACCGTGCGGCTTACTTCGCGACCGGAAGTCCACAGGGTTTGGCAGAACACCAGAGCGAGGCAACGGGAGTCGCGAATTTGGCTGGCCGGTTTGCTGCGGCTATGGCAATGGCCTATCGCGTCTGGGTTGCCGACATAGGCGACTCGGCCTTTGCCCGCAACAGTCTCCGGGCCGCGCGCGAGGTCTACACCATGGGCAAGGGCAAGGAAGGATACCAGCAGGGCAACTCGTACGGCGCACCATACAGATACAGCGAACGGACGTGGGCCGATGACATGGAGTGGGGCGCCGCGGAGTTGTTCAAGGCCACGGGCGAGCCGGCATACCTGCAGGACGCCATTCGCTATTCACGCATGGCTGGTCCTACCTCGTGGATGCAACTGGACACGGCAGAACACTACGAATACTACCCGTTCGTCAACGTCGGACACTTCACGCTTTATCCGCTCGTCGATTCCGCACTTCAGGATACGCTCGCCGGCTATTATCGAGACGGTATCGAGCGGACGATGGCACGGGGCCGGACGAATCCGTACGGTATCGGTGTGCCGTTCATCTGGTGCTCGAACAATCTGACCACCGCGCTGATCACGCAGATCCTGTTGTACGAGAGGATGACGGGCGATACACAGTATCACGACTTCATGCTGCGGCAACGTGACTGGCTGTTGGGCCTGAACCCATGGGGCACGTCGATGTTCACGGGGATTCCGCGCGACGGGGAGCGACCGGTGGACGTTCACACCTCCATCTGGGCACTGACACAACGTGAGGTCCCAGGGGGGCTGGTAGATGGTCCGGTTCTCCTGTCGGTCTACTCGGGTTTGCTGGGAATAGAGCTCTACTCCCCCGACGAGTTCGCCGAGTTCCAGAACGAGTACGTCGTCTACCACGACGACATCGGAGACTACTCGACCAACGAGCCCACGATGGATGGCACGGCGGGTGCGATCTTCTGGATGGCGTGGTTTGGCAACTAGGGGCGGGCGGTGGCCTCAACCGCCCCGCGATTCGGTTCAAACAGAGAGAGGGGTCAGTTGAAGAACGGAAATAGCCGCTTCAACTCCTCGAGGGATGGCTGTGCGCCATACTCCGAGACCTGGAATGCTTCCGCCTGCCTCACCTGGCTTCCCTGCTGCTGTCCGTATAGCTGGATCAGCATTTCTCGATAGGTCTCTCCGGGCCGGGACGTTCTGAATCCTCTGACGTCGGCAAGCCAATCGCGCCGCCTCGATGTATCACTTGGCACCGCATCGAGAACTCCCTGGTTGTAGGGCAACCATTCATACATCTGCGACTCATGGCAATGGTACATGTCGATCTTCTTTTCGATCACATCGTCGATTGCCACCACGATATCCGGAACAAAAGGAGAGGGTTCCGTGAACCTGTCCGCCATGTACATGAAGATGGGATTCTTCATGAGATGGGGAACAGAGGCGACGATGTTCGGCACAGTAACCATGTAGGCCGCATCCCGCACCAGTAACCCCGTATTGCGGTGATCGGGGTGGTAATCGTTGGGGCGCGGGCTGATGACGATATCCGCCTGGAACTCTCGAATCTGACGGATCACTTCCTCTCGATTCTCGAGAGTGGGCATGAGCTTTCCATCGTCGTTGTCGAGCACGATGTACTCGGCCCCGATAGCTCGACCCGCGCACTGGGTCTCCTGATAACGGCGCTGAGCCAGAGGGCCGCCGCCCATCTCGAAATGGCCCGCGTTCCCGTTGGTCAGGGAAACCAGTCGGACCTTATGACCCATCTCGATGAACTTGGCCATCGTGCCACCCACCTTCTCGGGATCATCCGGGTGTGCACCGATGACCATGATGCGGAGTTGGCTCTCGCCGCCCTGGGCGAAGCCGGGAGCCGGCAACAGGATTGCAGCTGCCAGCAGGCAGAAGAAGAATCCGATTTTGGTCATAGGCTGGAAAGATACCTGCAGCGCTCAATGCAGTACAGGCTCAGCGCCCGGAGCCATCGTCTGTCGGGCTAGAGCTCGCCTTTGTGCGGCGGCGGTCTGCCGGCCAGGTCAGCGCTGAAGGTCGTGCGAGACGGTATATTTTGCATACTCTCATCCTGGATCCTCGATGCCGACGACACGCGAACGCATTCCTGTCTTCATCTTCGAAGACGACAAAGAGATCACCTCGGTCGTGGCCTCGCGCATCGCTGCCCTCATTCGCGAACGTGCGGCCGAGGGAAAGCCGGCGGTCTTAGGATTGGCGACCGGATCCAGCCCGGTCGGCGTCTACCTTGAACTGATTCGTCTCCATCGCGAACAGGGCCTCTCGTTTGAGAACGTGATCACGTTCAACCTCGATGAGTATTTCCCCATGGATCCCGTTAGCATTCACAGCTATCACCGGTACATGCGAGAATACTTGCTCGATCACATCGATATCCCCGAGGCGAACATCCACATTCTACGCGGTGACCTTCCTCCGCAGGAATGCGCCGAGCACTGCGCGGCGTTCGAACGTGCCATTGCGGAAGCCGGGGGCATCGACTTGCAGCTGCTCGGGATCGGCCGAAGCGGTCACATCGGGTTCAACGAGCCGGGCTCGGGACGCGAATCGCGCACACGACTCATCTTCCTGGATACCGTAACGCGCGCTGACGCGGCGGCGGACTTCTTCGGTGAGCCGAACGTGCCGCTGGAAGCCTTGACGATGGGGGTCGCCACTATTCTTGGGGCGCGAGAGATCGCCCTCATCGCGACCGGTGAGCACAAGGCGGGAATCATCCGTCGTGCGGTTGAGGGTGAGGTCGATTCCGATGTCGCGGCGACCTTCCTGCAAATGCACCCCAATGCTGCGGTGTACCTCGACACCGCTGCAGCCGCCGACCTGACGCGCATCGCCACGCCATGGCTGGTAGATGAGGTCAAGTGGGGCGCGCACCGCGAAGTCGAGGCAGTGACATGGCTGGCGAAGCGCGTCGAGAGATCCGTGCTGCGTCTGGCCACCGAGGACTATCGCGACCACCACCTGAGTGCGCTCCTGGCACGACACGGGACAGCCGAGCCCTTGAATGGCTTGGTCTTCAACACTCTGATCGCGAAGATTCGCGGGCGGGCGAAGCTGCCTAAGGACAAACGCGTCGTAGTGTTTTCTCCACATCCCGATGACGACGTGATCTCGATGGGGGGAACGCTGGCGAAGCTGCATCAAAACGGCAATCACATAACCGTGGCCTATCAGACGTCGGGCAACATCGCCGTATTCGATCACGAAGTCCGTCGATACCTCGAGTTGTTGACCCGAATTACAGACGGCTTTCCGCAGGTTGCTGGTGGCGCTCGCGAATTCGAGGATCGGATCGACGAGGCGCTGAACGGCAAGGACCCCGGAGACGTCGATGAGCCGGATGTCCTGACACTCAAGCGCCTGATTCGAGAAACGGAAGCTACATCCGCGCTGGAGACGTTCGGTATGAGCGCCGAGCAGGCGCGGTTCCTCAACTTGCCGTTCTATCAGACAGGTGCGGTGAAAAAGAGACCGATTGCCGACGCCGACGTGGCGATCGTGTCCGAGGTTATCGACGAAGCCAAACCCGACCTCGTCTTTGCGGCAGGAGACCTATCGGATCCACACGGCACCCATCGTCTCTGCCTCGAGGCGGTGCGGCGCGCGCTTGATGTCTACAGTGGTCCGGTGCCTGAGGTGTGGCTCTACCGCGGTGCGTGGCAAGAATGGCCCGTGACGGAGGCGAGCGTGCTCGTGCCGATGTCCCAGGCCGATTTGCGGCTCAAGATTCTCGCGATCTATCGTCATCAGTCGCAAAAGGACGAGGCACCGTTCCCCGGACCCGACCCGCGCGAGTTTTGGGAGCGAGTTGAAGACCGCAACCGGGCGACGGCGGTGGAGTTGGAACGGCTGGGCCTCCCGGCATACTACGCGATGGAAGCGTTCGTGGTGGAGCGGGGCGGCGAGCGGCTCGAAAACCCTGTCGTGCCGACGAGTAGTCTGGCCGATCGCGACGGGTAGGCACCGTTTCCCGCTCTTTGGCAGAGTGCAGGAAAGAGGCGAGCCACCGTGCTATGTGTCGCATGGCGGAGTTCTTCTTCCCATTCGCCAATAGGCGCTGCCGGGGCCGGGGCCCAAGGGTGATGCCACGATCTCTACTCCACAGAATGGCCCATTATGGCTCACACCGTGGCGTAAGCCTCTTGGTGCCATTAGGCTTCGAGCGGCAATTTCCCAGGCCCCCGGCAGCCGCCCGCCGAGACCTCCTGAAGCAGGCGGCCTGATCCAGCCCCCGTGCGTGCAAGAAAACGGGGGTGCTATAACCCTCAGGTATATTCCAGCTTCCGATGATCCCAGATCACAATCCGCTTCTGGAAATAGCTTTCGTTGGCCGCTAGAGAGGGCCCGGCAGCCTTTAGACCGTACGTCGCGTCCTCCACGATTGCCTTGCCGTCACGCATCGCAGCGATCAAGTTGGCCCAGTGGTCATCGCGGTCGTCGTACCCGTCGGGCGCACTGTAGACAATCTCGCTGGGTTCGTTGATGCTGGAGGGAACAGCATAGTATTCCATCTCGTACTGCTTGACGAATTCGTCCCGGATGTTCTTGGGGAACGTACCCAGCGAATCATAGCCCCCGTATCCCGGCTTGGCAGGAAACGGTGCGCGGCTCAAGATCAGTGAGTTTCCTGCAAACGTCATTGACCCTTCTGTACCGACCAGCCTCAGGGAGTTTCGACCCCCGCCTCCGGCCACGAAGTTGACCCGGATCTGCATATTGAAGGCTGCATGGGTTGCCGTCTCGGGGTAATCCATCACACATGACAGTACGTCCGGCACATCCCTGCCGTCCTTCCAATACCTCAATCCACCGGAGCCGTATATTCTATTGGGACCATCCGAACTGATGATCCAGTGCAGCCATGTGAAGAGGTGAACGAACAGATCTCCGGCGATGCCGGTTCCATACGCTTGGTAGTTGCGCCAGCGGAAGAACCGAATTGGATCAAACGGTACCTTCGCTGTGTCGCCCAGAAACGTGTCAAAGTCTACCGTTTCGGGGGAAGCGTCGGTCGGAATCGAGTACTGCCACGCCCCCAGCGATGAATTCCTGTCGTTGAGCGCCTCCACAAGGATCAGATCCCCGATTTCACCAGCTCGATAAAGATCCTGCGCCTTCTTCATGACAATCGAACTGACACCCTGGCTGCCGACCTGGAATTTGGCGTTATACTGCTTCTCAGCCTGAATGACATTGTGCCCTTCGGCTACCTCCTGCACCATAGGCTTCTCACAATAGACGGCTTTCCCCGCCTCCATCGCATCGATGCATATGACGTCATGCCAGTGATCCGGTACCGCGACCAGGACCACGTCAATGTCATCCCTGGCCAAGAGCTCGCGGTAATCTCTGGTTGTTATGAGGTCCTCCCCAAACAGTTCCCTTGCCCGCGTGAGCCTGCCATCGTAAAGGTCACACACGGCAGCCAATTCAACTCCTGGAACAGTCAGGGCCGAGCGGATGTTGAAGAATCCGATGATCCCGGTGCCAATCACTCCCAACCGTATCGTGTCATTGGCAGCGAATTTCTTGTTCCGATCCGCGTGAGGCTCTCGCCTCAGGATCACACTTGCCTGTGAAGGTTTGCTTGTTGCGACATAGGGAAGCACTCCTGCTACCACTGATGCCTGAGCAAGACCCTTCACAAAATCCCTTCTCGAAGGGTTGTCGTCACTTCGCATGGTGAATACCCACCTTTCTGAGGGAATGCCCGATCATTCCGGCTTGAATGACTTGAGTAACGTTCCGGTAAATAAACAGTTCAGTCCGTGATGTCGCCATCCCGTGGCGAGAAGGCGATCACAACTGGAAGGTATGAGTGTATTTGACCAGCAACGTTCGGATATTGGTGAACGGTAGCGTAGGTGTAAGGCGATACCTGTCGGTGTTCATGCCCTCGTCGTAGACGATCCAGAGATCGTTGCCCTCACGGAAGTTGTAGCGAAACCGAATGTTGGCCGACACGGTGTTGATTGCGCTGTTGAATTGGATGAACGCGTTGGCTGACACCTTGGTGTTGAGCGCCGTGCCGATGCGGAGGCGTGCCAGATGGGCGTCAAAGCCCTGATCCCGGTCCGGAAAGCGGATACGGTCGAAGCGATAGAAACCCGACAGTTCCAGGTGAGGCGAGGCGTACAATATCGGAGAGACTTGGGCCGCCGCTTGCCAGCCGTCGTAGAACGTGCCCGCTTCGACGCGTGGGCGCAGTTGAAACAGTCGCGTGTGCGAGACGTGGTACGAAGCGCCGACCCGAAAGAAGGTGTAGCTCCCTGCAGGCACCACGACCCCCTCAGTAAGCGGGAAGGGAATGAGCAGGTCTTCGAACAGCGCTTTGGCCTCCAGGCTTCCGCCCGCACCCGACTTGCCAGAGAACTCCCATTCCGGTCCCACCTCTGCCGACTCGATTGAGCGATCCCCGTTGCGCACGAAGGCGAATCCGGCCAGCCCCAGCGTATGCCAGATCAGCGACGACGCTTCACCCGGTAGCCAGGTGTAGGAGACTGCGCCGTCGAGCAGAGTGAAATTGTTGCGCTGGGTGAAGCCAACGCCCGGATTGTAAGCAGCCCCTGCCCAGGCTACCACGGCGTTATAGCCCAAGCCGCGCCGGCGTCGTCGCTCTATCTCAGCGGTAAACCGCCCGCTGTTGACGAGGTCGAGGTTGCCGCTGTCTATCTGTCGTCGGTCGAAGGTCTGGGCCCACTGGAGGGTCAGATAATCGTCCCCGGCCACGCGAACCACGCCGTCCAGCCCATAGGCGAAGTTATAGCTGCCATCCATGCCGATGCGGCTGGTGACCATGGCGCCGGCATACGAGTAGGCGTTCAAGACCTGACGCCGCAGCCGAAGCACACCGAAGTTTTCGGACGGGAGCGTCTCGCTCTCAGCAGTCTGCATGTTGAGGAAGCCGGCGTCCCAGCCGCCCCAGCGACCCACTAGGCGCGCACCGCCGATAATTCGGACCGGCCGTCCTAGTTCGGTAAGGCCGATGCGGCGGCTGTGGAAGAGGCGGCTCAACCCGCCGGTCCTGAATTCAAAAATGCTTGCCCGTTCCTGGAAGAACTGTCGTTTTTCGGGAAAAAAAAGCGAAAAACGCGTCAGGTTGATCTGTTGATCGTCGGCCTCGACTTGCGCGAAGTCGGTGTTGACTGTCAGGTCCAGCGTCATGTTGTTCGTGAGGCCATATTTGAGATCCACGCCGGCCTCGGCTTTGAGGTCGTCTTCGCGGGGATATCCGGTCCCGGCGTCGTTCAGCAAGAACGATTGCTCGACGCCACCCAGGCCGTACGGCGTCACGTAGAGCGGCTTGCGCGGACGAATGCCTTCGAGAACGATCTTCTGAGCGCGAGAGGGCTTCAGAAACGCCCAGTTGGCGTCAGACTGCACGGCCGGATACACCAGGCGCTCTGTCTTGCGCGCCACCTTACGCTGCAGGATGATGCCCATCACCACTTGCCCGTTTTCGTCTTGAAAGCGCAGACTGGTGAAAGGCACCCGCATCTCGGCGAACCAGCCTTGCTGATTCACCACCGTCTCGACATCCCAGAAAGTATTGAAATCCCCGTTGATCCATCCCCCCGAGGCGATGCCGCCACCACTGGCATCGTTGGAGATGGCCGCATCTTTGCGGATCCCACCCGGCGTGGTCGTGAAAAGGACAGCCGTCTCATTGTCGTTGAAGGTGTCGAGCAGGATCTCGAAGTGGTCGTCCCCGCTCAGCCGGTCGCGATAGAGGGTGTTGGAACGAATGCCGGTACTATCCCGATCGTAACCTCGCAGCGCGAAGTAGATGTAATCGTCGTCGTAGGCCACGAGGAACTCGGTGTGCTCGGTAGGCGGCGCACCGTTGTCCGGTTCGTACTGTGTGGGCAGCCAGGGCCGGACGACCTCCCAGGCCGGTTCGTCACTCAACCCGTCAAGCTGGATACGTCCGTCGAGACGAGGCAGGACGAGACGCCCCGATTCTTGCGCCCGCACTACGTTGGCGAGCACGAAAAGCGCCAGCAACACGACTGTGCATGTTCGCCCGAGCGGTAGCAACCGGGGCATGGTGAATCGCTCGTTAGTTGGAATTGTTGGTGCGCTGCTCAAGCTCAGCGCGGCATCCAAAATGTGCTCTTTCTCTTGCGACGTGGATGACTTGACCGCGATCAACTGGAACTCATCATTCAGCCGATCCGACACATCCACCACCACGAACGTGCTACTGGAAATGAGCGTCGCCTCGAAGATAGCAGGCGCGCCCGCGTCCAGCACCTCCTGTCAGCCAAACTCAGGAAACGCGCCTGGAACAAGAGGTGACCCAGACCCTTACCGCCTCTAAATCACTGCACCGCTGGCCGCCCTAGGCTGCAAGCCCTACCTTATCCCCCGGTTCCAGGTGCTGCCGTTTCTTACGATCGAGAAGGTACCACGATTCAAGTCAAAGGGATTATCCGATGACGCAACAACGAGTCCAGCCGCTGATTGTCGGCCGGGGTGCGGCCGGGAAGGCGCTTCGCCATGCCCTCGCGATGTACCCCGACGAGGTGGCACCGGCAATGTGGCAGGACCGCGAGACTGCCCTTCCCCGGCCGGAGCAACCCGACCTGGCACTGCTCGTCGTGGCAAACCCGCATGCGCTACACACGCCACGTCTGCTCGAGGCGGCCGAACGAGGATACCGCTTCGCCATCTGTGAGAAACCGGCCGCGGTCGATCGCGAGCAGATCGAGGCGCTGGAGGGACTTACGGTGGCTACATGGATCTGCCACGGATACCGTCTTCTCTGGGGACCTCAGGAGCTGAAGCGAGCGCTCGCCGCCGGACGCTTCGGCAAGCTCATTTCAATCGAGGGTCGCTACTGGCAATCGAGCGCCACCCGGCCACCCACGGGAGGTTCCTGGAAGGACTCTCCCAAGCTCGGCGGGCGATTCGATGTGCTGCTCGACCTGGCCACGCACTGGGCCGATCTGGTGACCCACATCTACGGACGCCTGCCCGACAGAACATCTGTCCGCCGATGGTTCGTCAATGCGGCATCACCTCAACGAGATACCCACGTTCACCTGACGATGGAGTTCGGTGATCTCGTCAGCTTCGGCTCGGTATCGAAGACCGTGCACGGTACGGGAAACACGCTGGAGTTGGAGATCCTCGGCGAGCGCGCCTCGGCCAGTTGGTCATTCCAAAAGCCCGACGTGATCATCTGGGGCGAAGGCGGATCGCGCTCGACCCAGGTCCGAGACGCACCGGAGCTGCCCGCGCGTCCGGCGCCGTTTCACGGCCTCGGCTGGATGGAAGGCTACGGACGCCTGGTCGGCGAGGTAGTCGCGCACATGCGTGAGAGCCGCGCGACGGGCGCGCCGACCCTGCAGGAGCATCTCGACGTTCTGCGGTGTCTGATCGGGGCCGCTGAGCTCGAGACTGCTGGCTGAACAACGAGGCGAGCCGAGAGGACATTCGGCTACTATCCCATCGCTCGACAAGCTAGCCGTTCGGCTCTGCCCCAGCCTGGGTGCATCCATGCGGTACTTGAACAGGGTGGTCGGCGGTGTTATTAGATGCACTGCGGGTCGCGCGACCGAACCGCGATCCGATAGAACGTTCCCGATCCAATAATCCCGCAGGAGACGCTTGTGGAACTCAACGGCGCAGTCGCGCTTGTAACTGGCGGTAGTGAGGGTATCGGCAAAGCCATTGCAGAGGCCTTTAGGACTGAGGGATGTCTCGTCACGATCACTGGCCGGCGCGAAGACGTTCTGCGTGCTGCCGCCGACGAGATGGCAGTGGAGTGGATCGCTGGGGACGTGGGACTCGAGGCAGATGCGGTGCGAACCGTCGCCGAGGTGATCGCGCAGCACGGCCGTCTCGACATACTGGTCAACAACGCTGGCTACGGGGTCTTCAAACCGCTGGTCGAAATGGCGCTGGGAGAGTTGGAGGGCGTGTACCGCACAAACGTCTTTGGCGCGTTTCTGATGGCCAGAGAGGCGGCGCGACAGTTCGTGAAACAGGGCAGCGGCGAGCTGATCAACATCTCCTCCACGTCAGGCCTCAAGGGCGGTCGCGGCAGCACGGCGTACAGCTCATCCAAGTTTGCACTGAGGGGTATGACGGAGTGTTGGCGCGACGAGCTGAGACGATCCAACGTGCGCGTCATGTTGGTCAATCCCAGCGAAGTGTTGACCGAGTTTGCGGCCAAGCTAGGCCGCAATCAGGAGTTCACTGACAAGAAGCTGCGGTCCCAGGAGATTGCCGACGCGATCGTCGGGGCTCTGAAGGTCGACAGTCGTGGTTTCATCCCGGAGTTCTCGGTATTTGCCACAAATCCGTTCTAGCACGGCCGTTCGTCACCGCTTTCACGCCGTAGCCGGCTCAGCGGCAGCCCGCAGGCCGCGTGAGATCGGGACGAGATGGAACCTGCTAGGCATTCCATGTGTTTTGCCTCTTACTTGGAAATTCCGTAGCGAAGAGAGGAGGACCTCTCGAGCGCACAGTGTACCCCATCCTCCCGGGAGGCACCATGGGACAGACCAACCAATCCACCGTCATCGATGCGCCGGTTGACACCGTGTGGCAAGCGATTCGCGATTTTCACGACATGCGATGGGCACCGAATGTCATTACCCAACTGGACGTCGTGGGTGATCGTCGCGGCGACGAGCTCGGGGCGCGTCGTGTGCTGAACGGCATCTTCCACGAGACCCTGCACGAACTGAACGACGAGACCAGGACCTTCGGCTACAGCATCGACGATGCGCCTTCGCCGATCTCGAGGGACGACGTGAGCGACTACATAGGGCGGGTCACGGTACAGGCGGCGCCTGAGGGGGGCACCCTCGTCGAATGGGTATCTCAATGGGAGCGCAACGACGCGGCAGGGTACGAATTCTGCCACCCGATTTATGTCGCGCTGCTCACGGACATGAAGCAGAGCTTGGAGTAGGCATCGGCATCGCGTAGCTCGCGCTGCTAAAGGTGAAGAAGACCTCAGGGATACGCGGTGGGTCAGCTAGCATTACCGAACGTGACGTTGCAGCAGGGCCCGGGGTATAAGAGGGTGAGGTACCTTTAGGAGTGGTGTATGCGTGTCCACGCTACTGTACTATTGACCGTCTTCGGGCTGGCTTGTTCCACCGCGACCGAGCCAAGGCTGGGTGAGGAGTTCCAGCTACGGGTCGGAGAGCATGTGGGGCTCAGTGACATCGGGCTGTGGGTTGCCTTCCTGGGGGTCGACGGGGATTCCCGCTGCCCTCTGAAAGTGATGTGCGTGTGGGCCGGCGATGCTGCGGTTCTGGTCGAGACCGCACCTTTTCCCGACGCCGTCTCGTCCGATTCAAGACCCGACACGCTCCACACTCACCTGGACCCCAAGGCCCTGGACTTCGGCTCCGTTGAGCTGGTCCTGGTGCGGTTGGATCCCTATCCGGAAGCTCCGTCTCCGATATCGTCTGACGCTTACGTTGCAACATTCCTAATCCGGGAAACTGAAACGCAGCCTACGGTCAGGTGAAGCCGGACACCGGGCTCTGGCGCAGCCCGCTTTGGGCGGGTCCAACAGGCATCGCCGTCCCTGTTCACCGCTTCCACGGAGAATCTCGCCACCACCAAGAGCGTGGTCGTTACACGCCGATGGCCAATCCGATTCGGAACGTCATCAGGTTTGCCTGGCTTCTCGCAGGAAACACTGTGATCGAACCGTCCCGGTTGTCGACAATGTCACCGCGGGTGAGGTAGTCCACCTCGCCATTCAGGGTCCATTGCGCAGCAAGATCCAGCGACACTTTGCGGGAGAGCGCCAGCAGAATGCCGCCGCCTCCGGTGAGCGAGTACGTGATGTCGTCGAAGTTGGTGGTGTGGGCGAAGTCCGGCCCGCCATCAACTCCGTTCACCGAAGACACAGTGGCGAAATACGCGAGGCCGGCGGTGCCATACACGTAGGGACGCATAGGGCCGCGGCCGAATGTGATTTGGGGACCTACCCCGAAGTCGACAATGAAGTTGTCCGTGCTGACGTCAACCCAAACCCTGCCCGTTGCCGGCAACAACTGCGTGGGGAATCTCTCGTGCCCGTAGATCAACAAGGAGCTGGCAAACCGCAGGCCAATCTGATTGCGGCGATCGAAGTTCACGACACCGTACAACCCGAAACCGCCACCCCAGTCGACATAGTTCTGAAATTCACCAACAGGGCGTGCCAGCGTGCCGTTGAAACCGATTGACCCCTTCGGATCTACAGTCTGACCTTGCGCCTGTGCCCCAAGGGCGAGAACCAACAAGGCTGCGAGTGCTAAATCCCGATCGTATCGCATATCTATCTCCTGTGTGGCCGCACCGACCACAAAGGCAAGCGTCATGCCTCGGAGGGCTACGACCGTAAGTCGTTGTGAACAGACGAATTGCCACGTACCTTCGACCAACGGTGACTGCGTTCTTGTCCACCACAGGAGACAACCATCAGCTGTGAATGCGTCTACTCCTTCCTACCAGCTGCACGGGCAGAACCAGTGTGCACTTGATGCACTGCGGAGTTCGCCCTCCAAACACGCTGGCGGCGGCGGGCACGAGATCGATGGCCGCAGCCACGAGGTATAGTGTGATATGATTATGCTGCGAAAGACTCTGGCGATCTCGGCGCTGCTCGCACTGGGCGGCCTCATCCTCACGCTCGAGCGGGGCTCATACGGCGTCAACCCGCGACTGGTACTGGCGACTGGACTGCTCCTCATCCCACTCGGGATCACGATCATCGGACTGGCCGTGGAGAGGTACTGGAGCCGGTGGCTAGCGCTCGCCGGGGCGTTCGCTGTGCTCCCCTGGGCCTTCGTCCTCACCTTCGGGCTACCCGCAGGAGCGCCCCGGGGGCAGCAAACCGTCGCCCTGGTTGCGTCGCTTCTACTGCTCGTGAGCCTGCCGGGCCGAGCCATGTTCGAGCGCTACGAGGGCCGGGCCGCTACCGACTGGAACGGTCCGCGCATGGGGCTCGTGCGCTGGACCATCATCCTGAACATCGCGTCTGCGCTGGGCCTCTTCCTCTTCGTCGTCATGTACCGCTACGCCATCGAGTGGCATGTCGCCATCCCTGCCGTACTGCTCACCGGCCTCCTGATCGGAGTGTTGCTGTTGGCCTCCCAGAAGACCATTGGCCTCATCTTGGTGGCGCTCAGTTGCGTCCTCTTCGTGCCCGCGGGGGCGTTCTTCGTGTGGAAGGAGGCGAGTTACACTGGTGAGATGTACCTCTTTGCGGCCGCGTTCCTGCCCGGCATCATCGCCGGATGGGCCTGTTTGTTCGCCTTTGGGAAACCGATCTGGACGGCGCTTTCTAAACGGTCTTAGGTAACCTCCTGAACTCTACTGCTCCGGGTATTTCATCAGGTAGTCCATCCCGATCGACGGGGATCCCAGGTCCCGAATCAACCTAAGGCCAGCTCAGCATCGTAATGCAGCGCCGCCGCTCCCAATATTGCGACGTGCTCGAGTTCTGAGACTTCAATCTTCAACGACTTGATCGAGTTTGAATAAGCAAAGGATCGTATCGACTCCCACATAGCTTCTTCGAAGAACCGAAAAGCCTTACGAACGGAGCCGCCCAAAACAACTATCTCCGGATCGTACGCATAGAGAATCGCCTTGATGCCATTACCCAAATGATGACCGAACTCCGCAAAAGTCTTCAGCGCCTCCCGTTCACCTTCTACTGCTCTCTGAAAAAGCTCTGCGCCCGTTTGCCCAACTTGACGAGTGAAGAACTGTCCAGCACAGTAATGCTCGTAAATACTCTCCAAATACGGAATCATGCCGAACTCACCCGCTCCACAATTGCTCCCGGGATACAGCTTGCCATCGACGATGATTCCTCCGGCGAAACCCGTCCCCACAATGAGTCCAATTACTGATCGATATCCGACGCCCTTCCCAAAGTGCTTTTCACCCAGCGCAAAGCAGTTGGCGTCGTTGTTGACCAGAACTGGAATCGAATATCTTGCTTCGAGTATGGACTTGAGGGGCACTTCTTGCCAGGATGGGATGTTCTGTACGTCGTAGACGATACCCGTTGCGATATCCACCACACTGGGAACACCGATCCCAACGCCGTCCACGTCCTTTGGCTTCGTCCGATCGATGAGCCCGCAGAGCTGGTCGAGGACCTCCTCGGCCGTCCCATCTGGATTGATTGCTATGGACGAGACCTCCTCGAGCTGCTGATTGCACACCAATCCGGCGCGAGCGTTGGTCCCTCCTACATCAACCCCAATGATATTGTTCTTTGCCATTGCTCTCAGATCCGCAGGCGACAATCCCTGAGTCTTCGCTCAAGAGGGATTCCTTCTTCCGAAATTCGATCGTGACGTTCTTGATCAGAGGCTTAGTCCAGAAGCAGATACTGAGGATGTAGCCCATGGTCAAGTATAGGAACAGCATCCCGTTCCGCAATCTAAAGAGATCGCCGAGTTCTTGAGTTGAACAAGACGCTAAGCGATCCGCACCGCCAACAAGGTGTTGCGTCCCGAACTCGCGGCGGTGGCGGGCACCAAGCCTCGGCTGTTGCCGAGGATACCGGCATCAAACACGCCCACTCTCGAGCACTTCCTTCAACAACCCCAGCATCCGCTCTAGCTCTTTCGTCGTCGCACTACCCAACGCTTTCCCCGGCACCAACTTCAACGCCCGCCCCGGCGCTGCCTCGATCGACATCGTCACCCTGGTTCCCTCGGGCACCTGTTCCCACCGAATCTCCGCCGTCGCCTGGGTCGCCGATTCCGGCATCGACTCGTACACCACGCGCACATACATCTCATAGGCGGTCACGCGATAAACGTTGTGCCTTTCCTTCTTCATGAACACGCTGGTATAGCGTTTCACGGTGCCGACACCGACGGGTCCGCGCGGCTCCTGACTCGCCGCGCGCAGATTGGGCTGCCACTCGTGTTCCCGATCGACGTCGTCCATGTAGCAGAAGACGTCGGGGACGGAGCGCGCGACCGTAACGGATCGTTCGATAAGGGGCATGGAATCTCGAGGTGACGGTTGGTGAATAATCTGTCCACCGCACGCGCCGATCGCGAGGTCTGGCCCATGGATGGAGCGCACAGGCCGCGCTGGGACCGCACGACGTCGCGGCTCAGGTCATGCGGCTCCACCCTCGACTGCGCTTCCACTGCCGAAGTCCTGCGCGCACCAATCGAATATGTCTGTCGCTCGCTCGAGCCCGGCGACATTCTCGCGCGGTCAGTGAGCCGCCGGTATCTTTTCCCCAGCAATCCCAACCATCTCTGACTGAGGCTGTATCATGCTGCTCAAGCGCACCTTGCTATTCACGGTCCCCCTGCTCACACTCGGCGCCGCATCTTTCGCCGGCTCGGCGCTCCAGGCTCAGCAGGTAGTATTGGATTCGGCGTTCCTTGACGGATACCAGTGGCGCAACCTCGGCCCCGATCGCGGCGGCCGGTCGATCGCCGCGTCCGGTGTGGTGGGCCGGCCGGACGAGGCTTATTTCGGCGCCGTGGGCGGCGGCTTGTGGAAGACCACCGACGGCGGCGAGAACTGGAGGCCGGTGACCGATTTCCTCATCACGGCTGCGTCGGTCGGCGCGGTGGCCGTGAGCGAAGCGAACCCGGATCTGGTGTTCATCGGCACGGGTGAGACATGCATCCGCGGCAATATCATGCCGGGCGACGGCGTGTACCGCAGCAGCGACGGCGGAGAAACGTGGCAACACGTCGGCTTCCGCGACTCGCACGCGATTTCCAAAATCCGCATTCACCCAACCAACCCCGACATCATCTACGTGGCTTCGTTCGGCAAATACAGCGCGCCGAGCGAAGAGCGTGGTGTATTCAAGAGTACTGATGGCGGCGATAGCTGGCAGCGCGTGTTGTATCGCGACGACCGCACAGGCGCCATCGACTTAGTTATCGACCGCAACGACCCCGACGTGATATATGCGTCGATGTGGGAGGCTTTCAGGAAGGAATACACCATGTCGTCCGGCGGGCCCGGCAGCGGCATGTTCAAGAGCAGCGACGGTGGGGCAACGTGGACCGAGCTGACGCGGAACGCCGGCATGCCGCAAGAAGGCGTGGTGGGTCGCATCGGCCTCGCCGTGTCGAGCGCCAACTCGAACCGGGTGTATGCGCTGTTCGAAAACGACAACGGCGGCCTCTTCCGAAGCGACGACGCCGGCGCCACATGGGAGCTGATCAACGAGGAACGTGCCATCCGGCAGCGCGCCTTCTATTACACCCACGTCTTTGCCGACCACCAGGACGAGGATGTGGTCTACATGCAGAACACCTCGCTGTTCCGGTCGACCGACGGTGGTGCGACGACGGAAGTCATCAACAACGGCACGCATGGTGACTTCCACGATTTCTGGATCGATCCCGACGACCCGGCACACCTGGTAGTCGGCAACGACGGCGGTGGGGCCGTGAGTGCCGACACCGGTGAGAGCTGGACCGACCAGGAGTTCTCGACCGCGCAGTTCTACCACGCAGTCACCACGGCACACATTCCGTTTCACGTGTGCGGGTCACAGCAGGACAACAGCACTCTATGCCTGCCGTCTGATTGGAATGCGCGGCGGAGGGGTGGCGGCGCCGGCGGGGGCGCCGGGAGCAGTATCACGGAAGGATCGATGAATGTGGCGTATCGCGCTGGTGGCGGCGAACCCGGCTACATCGCCCCGGACCCCAAAGACCTGGACGTGTTCTACTCCGGCACCAACAACGGTCGTTACCTCGACAAGTTCAACCGTCGGCTCGGCATCTCGCGCGAGGTGAACCCGTATCCCTGGTTCTATTCCGGCGAGCCTGCCAACGACATGGTGGAAAGGTGGCAGTGGACGTTCCCCATCATCTTCTCAACCATCGATCCCAACGTGCTGTACACATCCTCGAACCGGTTGTGGCGCACGGCCGACGGTGGCAAGACCTGGGATGCATTGAGTGGCGATCTCACGCGTGCCGATCCCAGCACGCTGGGCCACTCTGGTGGACCCATCACAGGCGACATGAACGGTCCCGAGGTATACGCCACGATCTTCTCGGTGGCACCCGGCAAGGTGGATATCGACATCATCTGGACCGGCTCCGACGACGGGCTGGTACACGTGACGCAGGACGGCGGCGCAAACTGGACCAATGTCACACCGCCTGACATGCCGGACTTCGGTCGCGTGAGTCAGATCGACGCGTCGGCGTTCGCTGCCGGCCGCGTGTATGTTCCGTACATCTGGAAGACCGGTGACTACGGCCAAACGTGGACCAAGATCGTTAACGGTATCCGGGGCGACGCTTACGTGCACGCGGTGCGGGAGGATCCCAATCGCGCGGGGATGCTCTACGCCGCGACCCAGCATGGCGTGTACATCTCGTACGACGATGGGGCCAATTGGCAGGAACTGAACCCTGGCCTGCCGGACCTTCCTATCGTCGATCTCATCGTGGAAGAGAACGAGCTGGTCATTGCGAGTCACGGTCGCGGCTTCTGGGTGTTGGACAACGTGGCGCCACTACGCCAGGCCACGCCGAGCATGATGACGGAAGACGTCCTTTTGTTCGATCCGCCAGTCGCCTACCGGTCGGCTAATGGCGCGACGCTGTCGTGGTGGTTTGCCGCACAACCGGAAGACGCGTTACTGGAGATCCTCGACGCGCGCGGCGAGACAATCCGCGCGCTCGCCCCCGCCGACACTACGGAGGAACGCGACCGCTGGTCCCCCCCAACGATCCCGACCGACACCGGCATGAATGTGTTCCGCTGGGACCTGCGTACTGAGCCGGCCGCCACGTTCCCCGGCATGATCTTGTGGGGAGTCCGCACCATGGCGCCGGTCGTGCCGCCCGGTCGCTACACCGTTCGTCTCACGGCCGATGGCAGGGCAGAAACGACCCAGGTTGAGGTGCAGCGTAACCCGTGGATCACCGACGTCAGCGACGCCGACTTGGTTGCGCAGTACGAGTTTGGCCTACGCATTCGGGAAAAGGTCAATGAAGCCAACAGCGCCGTGATCGCTATTCGCCGGGCCAAGGCGCAGCTCGACGAACGATTGCAGCAGAGCGATGACGCACGCTTGAAGGAAGCTGCCGAGCAGTTGGTGGCGAACGCTTCCGCGGTGGAGGCCAACATCTACCAGGTGCGCAACCGGAGCAATCAGGACCCGCTCAACTTCCCGATCAAGGTCAACAACCGCCTGGCCAATCTGCTTTCCATGTCGGAGCGTGGCGACGGGCGCCCCGGCAACAACATGGAAGAGATCTTCCAGATCATGGTGGACGAGTTGCGGGGGTACACCGAGCGTCTCGACGCAGTGTGGGCGACAGACCTGAGCGCGGTGAACCGTGAGTTGCAGCGGCTCGGTTTGGAGCCGGTGGACCCGCAAGATGAGAGCGTGCAATTGACGTCGCCGTAGGGGGAGTGACGCTGACCGCCGCCGCGGCACCCCGACCTGCGTCCACGTGATACCGATTCGGCAACGAGTTCCTCAGCGTGGGTGGAACTCTCCCGACACCTCCACGCGTATCGGGTAGCCTCCGAGGCTGTCAGGGACCATGCGACGGACAGCCTCGCTCGAATTCCTCACGAACACACGGATGCACAGGACGTCGTTGCACCGTCCCACGGCCGTGCCCACAACCCCTGGCAGCGCCAACAGCGAGTCGTTGTGCGCAGCCAGTACTTCTTGGATCGGCTGCGAAGACATTGCGGTTCCCCTCTCATCCGGGGTAGGCTCGGCGCATCCGGTCACAACGCCCGCGAACAGGAATGCCGCAGCCGCCGCCCGAATCTCACCCCGGATCGGTCGGCGCCCCCCGGTGGGGGGGGGCGGCCAGCGAAGCCGGAGGCCGGCGATTACCTCTCCACTGTAATTGACGTGCCGTTGCTGTCGCCGTCCGGGTCGTGATTCAGCGCCACGTCATACGTCCTGTCTGGCATCACGACGCTGGTGACCGTAAACGTCACTGCTCTCTGTTTCTTGGAGATCAACGGGTACAACATGATGCATGTACCGTTGCCGCCCAGGTCGCCGGTAGTGCATTCGTCCGAGGCGAGGCCCGCGGGCGTCCACACCCCGGTCACGGTGGCGCCGTTGATCGGGTTGTGGTTGCCGTCGTGCACCGTTACCTCGACCGTGGCCGACCAGCTCCTCTTGTTCCTGGAAGTGATGCCGTCCAAATCGCCGATGTGAATGTAGACTAGCGCCGTCGGATCGATCACCGTGGAGGTCGTCGACAATTGGTCGTTCGCGGGGTCAGCCTCGTCGGCGACGCGGGTGCCCAGGTCGTGGCTTCCCGTCAGCGTGTGCGTGGCGATCGAAGCGCCAGTCGTGTTCCACGCAAACGTGAGGGTCGTGCCGGTTCCTGCCGTGAGGTCGTTCACGATCTGTGTCCCAATAGTTCCGCCGCCGGTTTCATCCACCAACGTGACTGCGAAAGGGGTGGTCACGTCCTGATTGCCGACGTTCCGGACGGTCACGTCAACGCCCACGGTCTCACCCTGCGTGACCGTGACGGGAGCGACAACGGACGTAACGGCCACGTCGGTCACGGGATCGGGCGGTGGTGGCGGTGTCGATTGCTCGCCGTCGATCGAGACACCGAGCTGGAGCAGCACACGGTCGATGCGGTTCGCGATCGTCTGTGTCGCGCTGCCCGCGAACAGTAGGGCCACCGCATTCTTGCCGTCGTCGTCCGTCACTATCAGCGAGCCCGAGTCACCGCCGCCGCTGAACTGGCCTGGCTCGATTATCAGCTGGTCCACGAAGAGGGCGGACTTGAGGCAGAAGATGTAGAACACCTCGTAACAGATCTCCACCGACGCGTTGATCCCGGTGATCTGCCCGCCAGTGAGTTCAGTGGTGCGGCCGTACTTCTGCACGTTGAGCCCGAGCAGCGCAGTTACGTCGTCGAACCAGCCATCGCCGTTTGCGTCACCGAAGATCTCCGAACTGGGCGTGCCGTACCCGTCGTCCGTCGGCGTGCTGTTACCTAGGTCAGCGGGGTTACCCTGAGCGATCGCCGCGTCGACCGTGTTCACGCCGTTGGCCGAGAAGTCGATCGGCTCAAACGCCGAGAGGGTAGCAATCTGGTCGGCCGCGGTGCCGCCATCGAAGGGTCCGGGCTGGTAGATCGGATCGCCGAGCTGTGCATCGTTGCCGTTAGCCAGGACGTGATTGTTACTCAAGATGTAGACGTTGCCGGCTGCGTCCTTCACTCGCGCGCCAATTGTGCCGGCGGTGATTGCCGGATGGCCGACCGAATAGCCGACCGGCGCTGGTCTCTCACGTGTGGTGGGATTGCTGCCGGCCACGAACAGCCCCGTCACCTTGCGCTGGACCGGGACCCCGTCTAACGCCGCTGGCAGACCGCTTACATCGGGCCTGGTGACGAAGATCTGCACCACCGGTCTACCTGCCGGGTTGAGCCCCACGGCAGTACCAACCACGCCGGGAACCCTGAGCAGGCGTTCGGTGTGGTTTCGCTGGACGGCGAGAGCCCGCTGGACGGCGACACGGTCTTGCACACCGACCGGCTGCAGTTCGGGGCCCTCGACCGGGCCCAACGCCCGATCCGAGCAGCCATACCACAGCGCAGCGGAGAGGCCAAGAGCGAAGAGGGTCGAAAGGCGCCGGATGGAACTGGGGGCATGCATACGCACCTCCTGTCCGAGGGAAAGGCGTGTTCTTAAGATTGCGCTTGTCTTGGGAACTCTTCAAGATGGAGGTTGGGGCGCAGCCCGGATTGTGACGTGGATCACCTTTTTGGGACAGCCCGGCACCTCGCGGGTGGTTGCGCATCGCTCGCACCAGGAAGGTCTTCAAGTCGGGACATGAAACGATCGCGAAACCGATCCCATGCGCCGCGTAACGGTGCGGGGAGTGATGCGAGAGCCGCGCTGGCAAGGTTCTCCGGAACGGTGCCGTAGTACGCGTGAGCTATGCCTCCCGCAATGCATGCGAGAGTGTCCGCATCACCGCCAAGTGAGACAGCATTCCGCAGGGTATCCTCGAAGTCGGATCCGTCCAGAAACGCAAGGATCGCTTCCGGCACCGTCTCCTGGCATGCCTCGTTGAACTGGTAGGTCGGCCGCACGTCGTCAACGGTACGGTCGAGGCCGTAACCAAAGCGGCTCTCGATTTCGCGCTTGATCAAGACCTTATCGTGCTTGGAGCGAGCAAGGAAGATCGCAACTGCGGTCGCCTGGGCGCCCTTGATTCCTTCGGGGTGGTTATGGGTGACAGCGGCAGATTCTCCCGCAGCGGCGATGGTCTCTGCCAGGGTGGGAAAAGCCCAACCCACAGGGCTCACGCGCATTGCCGCCCCGTTGCCAAACGAGTCGTACGGCTCGTGCCGGCGCGCGCTGCACCATTGGTAGAACATCCCGCCCCAGCCTGCGCGCGGGTAGGTCGCTACCAGCTCGTGAAACCGCTCGGTGATGTTGATGCCGTCCAGCAGCCACTCGGCAACGGCGACCGTCAGCAGGGAATCGTCGGTAACCGAACACCCGGGATCGACGAGCGGAAAGTCTTTGCGCTTCGGAGCATTGAACTCGTGAACCGAACCGACGAAGTCACCGACTATGGCACCCAGCATCAGGCAATATTATCGTGTTGATCGATGAGTATCTGATTGCCGTCAGGATCGACCACCACAAGAGTCGCCGGCCCGGTGCTGCTTCATCGGCCTCGGTCGTAGGCGTTATGCCCTTTGACTTCAGCTCTCGTTGCAGCTCACGCACGTCGGCGAAAGACTCCATGGTGTTGCCGTCTTGATCCCAGCCGGGGTTGAAGGTCAGGATGTTCTTGTCGAACATGCCTTGGAACAACCCGATGGCGTGATCGCCGTTTTTCATGATCAGCCAATTCTGCGACAGGTCTCCCGTAAACTCATGGAAACCAAGTTGTTCATAGAATGACTTGGATGCATGAATGTCATTCACGTTCAGGTTAACAGAGAAGGCCCCTAGATCCATTCAACTATCCAGGGTTGCGACAAGAACTTATCGGATGTGGTATATCGTTTCGAAGTGCGCCAACGTCCAGATGATGAAGGTCAATCCAATGACCGCGCCCAGCGGAAACACGATGAGCCACTGGAGCGTGATCCGCGGATTCTCGAAACGTAGACTCGTCACGGTGGTCACCACGTTGGTCCACACGAACCAGAAACTCACCATGCCCATCGCATAGAAGCCCCAGCGCGGGGCGGTAAAGATCATGACGAGCGCTGCGAATGAAACGGGACAAGCCACAAAGATGTCAGCCCAAGACATCCCGTAAATGATCTTCTGCTCGCGCCAGTCGTCTTTGGTGCCGTCAGGATTGTCGAACGGCTTTCCCCTGATGACGCCAATCTGGGCCCAGAGGACAATCAATGTAAACACAGCGATCGCTGCGAGGATGACATAGAGAACGATACGCGACTCGACAGACAGCTGACCGACGATGTTCATGAATGCTCCTATGCGAAGAGATCCTGTGCAGCTGCGCAGACGACGAGCAGCGCACCTACGATGCTGAGTAGAGATCGGTGGACAGGTATTTCATTCCCGAATCGCACATAATCGTTACGACCACCCGATCTCTGCCGAGCTTCTTCGCCGCGCGCAGTGCCGCCACGACGTTCGCCCCTGAAGCACCCGGAGTCGGGTTCTCCTGTCCGCAAAGCGGCAGCGGCGCAAGGAGTGTGACTACTAGCATTGCCGTCGTTAACGTTTTCATTGCCACTTCCTCCCAAAGAGGGCAGCGCACGGTTTGTGTCAGCAGGTTCAGCCTGGTGGCACGAAGGGCGGCTACGGCCGCAAGAATAGTACAAGCTCTTCGTTGCGCCGTCGATACGGCCTACCGGCTCGCGCAAAGCCGAGAGCGCGAAGGATCCTGATCATGTGGACGTTGTTCGGGCGGGTCGTGGCAAAGACACAGGACGTGGGCACGCGCGCCAAGAGCTGCTGGCAAAGACTCTCGGCAATCCGATTCCCTCGGTGGACAGGAACGACGAAGACCCAGCCAAGCTCGAGCTCGTATTCAGCAGGGCTGATGCGTGCGTCCGCCTGCTTGAAGACGTCGTCCCGATACCGCTCGGTGGGCGCCTTTAAGCCGGCGATCGCCGCAAGAGTTTCACTCTCCGCGTAATAGAACGCAAGCCATTTCGCATCACGAATGCGGCCAGACAAGCCCTCATCGGAACCATCAAAGCCCTGGCGAACAAGACTCGCAAACTCCCGACACTCGCCCTCCGTGCAGGTGATCGGCTCCTTTAGATGTGCGGTACCGTTCAATTGACCACCCGCCGCCTGATCTCGGTCGCGGCCCGGCGCACCTCGCGGACGGTCGAGAGGTCGGCCACCATGTAGTCAACCTGCTGGTTGCCAGTCTCGGCGATGCACTCGGCCTTTACTGCCTCGCAGCGCTCGCGATTGCGGCCGATCAGAAGCAGCCGCGCCCCCCGGCGAGCCAGCTCCCTTGCCGCCACCTTGCCCATGCCGTCAGTCGCGCCCGTGATGACGATGTTTCGCGCAGTCATGATGGTCTGGATCTGACGGGAGTGTTGTTTCTGCTGGTCAAGTAGGTCATGGTCTCTGCTCCTTGGGTGGCGTGCACGCTCATGACTGCTCGACGGAGAAGTGGCCGAGTCGTGATTCCTGGAGCGTCAGGCCCTCGCACAGGGCGTCCAACTCGGTAAACTCGATGGTGAAAGTCTGGCGAAACCGGTCGTACGCCTGGCGGGACTCCCAAGTGTCGACCGTGACATATCAGAACGGATCGTCGAGGTCGCAGTAGAGTTCCGTCCGCAGGTAACCAGACGCACGCCGGAACAGAGCAACCCACGCACCGTTAGCGCCACACTTCTCCTGAAACTGCCCGGTGGCTTCGGGCCGCACTCGATACTCCCACAAGTAGACGTACATGTCGTTGTCAGTAGTCATCGTTCCTAATTCGCGCTGCCGCTTTCGCGACGCCAAGGCCTGGGAATGAACATGAACCGATCCCCTTTTCAGGTGTCGCTCCACTGGCTTCAAAAATCAAACAAGCTATCGGGCAACGACGAGGCGACGATACTGGCATCCGACGTGATCGCGAAGAAGATCCTTTCGCGTGCGCGATCAACCGCGAACTGGCGCGCACCCAACACGTTGGAGAACAGCACCCTGCCCTTGGCCTGGCCGTCCGCCGTGAACGCCAGCAACACGGCAGGTCCACCCTCGGTTGTGTTCAGGAGAATCCATAGCGTCTGTCCCACGACCGTCGCATCCCAAACATAGAATAAGCCCTTTACGGACCGTGGGTTTGCCAACGTCGACTCGGCATGCGCAACGCACTCCTCATTACCAGAGACACCGAGGCGAATGGTGTGCCCAAGGTGCCAAGTTCTTGTCCGGAGGGATCGTGGTACGCTGCCAATGCGTCAAACATGCCGAGGGTGGTAATCAAGAATCGGCCATCATCACTTACCGCAATTGGCCCCATGTTTGATAGACCAGACAGCACGGCCGTTCTCGTGAAGTCACTACCAAGCGCAAGCGTCTGCACTCGGCCGTTCCCGCGGTCGATAACCCGCAACGTATCGGGGCTCAATGCAAAGGCGCTGGGGCTCTTGAACTCGCGCGGGCCACTCCCCTCTCTCCCGATAATCTCAAGCAGTTCACCATCGCCCGACATCACCAGAACCTGCACCGCCAGGTAATCCAGCACCCATAACCGTCCACTCTCGTCGACCAGCATGTCCAGAGGTCGACTGAGCATCTCCGACTCGGAGGACACGATTACGCTGACGTCATCTATCCGCACCTCGGGAGGGCCTGGTGGGGCATCAGGTGTGCATGCGGAGACCGAAAGTAGAGCTGCTGTCAAACAGAAGGGAGTGAGGACGTAGTATTGGAGGGAGTTCGCGAACCTCCCACGAAAGCTGAGCATACTGTAGAGTCTCCTCAGCGAAATGAGGGCTCTGGAGGGCGATTCAGGTTATGGTCCGCCCCACCAAGATCTACTGGTTGCGATTGGCCCGCCAGTGCGCTTCGGGGAAGCCCCACGGTGCCAGGTCCCCCCGGGGCCTTCGGACGCGAATCGGCCCATGGCTGCATGTGAAAGTTAGACCACAGTTTCGGGAGCGGTGACCCGCACCAACTCACCTATCGTGAGGATCCCAAGAACGCCGACCAGAGGTGCGGTCAATAGACCCGGGAAGTATCCACCGGTGCGCAAAGCGAGCATCGGGTGAGCGAGCAAGTTGAGCACCATGCCAAGACCGAGAAACCAAAGAGGGCAGACTGCGATAGCGCGCCCTGCCCGCACGGCGAAGAGGGCGATTACCCAGATTACAAGCCACATTACGTTGAACCACACGAAGGCGTTTTCGGCAAACGGCTGGAGGCCAAAGATCTCCGGAAACCTGATGGCAAAGTGTGATCGCAACTCCTCGAGGAAGTGGAAGCATTGAACCAGAATCGTAAGCCCCACGACGACTGAGAATCGATTACTTGTCCTC
>JBDGXD010000036.1:0-27015 GCA_039584755.1 Gemmatimonadota bacterium | reverse complement strand
AACACACTCTGAGCCAAGGGGTCGTTTGCCGAGACGGCACCCACGAATGCGAGCTTGGATCCGTCGGGAGACCACGCCATGCCTGCCAACTTGCCCGGAGTCTCCGTGAGTAGCGTCAGATCTCCACCTGCTATTGACACCGTGCCCAGCTCCCGGAACATGTAACTGTGATCTATCTGTGGACTGGCGGTGGTCTGAACCGCCAAGCTCTCGCCGTCCGGCGCCCAGCTGAACGACCAAACCGTGCGGTCGGCCGGTGTGAGCGCACGTCTTTCCCCACTCTCCGGGTGCTCGATCCACAACCGTACGTGACGCCATCCCTCTCCAGCCACTTGGGCATCATCCCCCCTGGCTCGACGTGCTGCTACTTCAGCCGGCACAGCTTCGCGTGCGGAGTAGGCGATGGCGTCACCGGCGGGAGACCATGCGTATGACATTACCCCGAGGGGCGAGTTGGTCAGCATGCTCAACTCACCGCCAGTGGCGGGTGTTCCATAGACTTGAGTCCGTTGGCTGTACTCGGGTAGCCGGGCAGTGAACGTGAGCATGTCACCGCCGGGTGACCAACGAGCCTGAGACGCGCTACTAGGTGCCCTCACTATCGATCGGGGTTGACCACCGGACGCCGCAACTACCCAGAGCTCGCTGTGGGCCGGCCCGAACTGCTCTTCTTCACCGCGCGGCTGCTGCAAAGTGAACGCGACCTGTTGCCCGTCTGGGCTCATGGCCACACTGGTCACGGTCTGGATGGTGACCACCTGTTCGGGAGTCATTCCCTGGGCGGCCAGCAATACCGGAGTTGCGAGCAGAACCGCCGAAACCAGAGCGATCGTGCCTGACGTCACACAGTCAGAGAGGCTTGTACGCAATCTCATGAGAGCTCCATTGTGTGTTTGCACAAACTAGAGGCGGCCTACCGGAAGATGGTGTGTGCAACACGAGTTGGCGAGTCACCGCCGCGGTCCGCTAGGCGGACTTCAAGGCCACAGAGTGGGCCGCGCGATCCGTCGCTATGCCTCCCGGGTGGCAGGGTTCCCTCGGGTGGCGAGAGCGGCCGTGCCGTAACCCGCCGCGGCGATGAAGAAAAGCATCGGCGATCCCAACTCGAGCGCAATCAACGCCGCAAGCGGGGCTGCCACGGCGGCGGCGAACCCGTTCGCGGCCCAAGCCCACGCAATCCCACTCCTGCCGTCATCTGCCAGTGAGCGCAGACCCAACGGAAATGGGAGACCCATGAGGAAGGCGGCTGGGGCGATAGCCACTCCCGCCGCCACCATACGGACTGCCAGGGGAAACGGCTGCAACAGATGAACTACATTGAGCAGCCCTAACCCCAACGCCGCAAGTAACACCATGAGGGCCAGGTTGGTCTTTCCAGTGTTTGGCACAGCCACCCGATCCGAGTAGATGCTGCCAAAGCCCGAACAAACGAGGACGGCTGTCAACACTAGGGAGACGGCGTACACCGGATGACCCAGCAGCAGACTGAGCTGTTGTATCGCTGCTATCTCGGCAGAGAGATAGGCCAGTCCAATAGCGCCGAAGTAGAGCGACAGTCTAATCCAGCCACCGCCGTGACCCGACCTGAAAGTGAACGCAGCGGGTAGCAACATCAGCAGCGCCGCCAACAGGACACTCTGAGCCAGAGTGGCCACGAGTGCTATTTGGCCCCATTCAGCGAATGGCAACCAGCTACCCCGATCGCTCCCCAACAGAGATGCTAGCGATCCGAGGCGAAGAAAGTGGTGAGGGTAGGGCTGTGCGTCGCCTACGGGAGCTACGTCAAACGAGTAAGAGGCGGCAAAGAGTTCGGAAGTAGCCTTTCCTCGGACTGCTGCGGCCGCTGCCAGGTACGGTGTTGGCTCCTCCAGGTAGTTGTATTTCGTTGCGGGATCATTCAGGCCCGGGTGCCAATCCAGATCGAAGAGCCGCTCGCCTGCCCAGTCGCGCAGTCGTTCGATCTCACCAACGGTGAATCCTGCCGGCTTGACCAGCACCGTGGCTGTTCCCCAACTGCGAGCGACCACGAGTCCGTTCTCTACGGCTTGCGGTTCGACCCGCCGCAGTGCCTCGACCGCCGTGAGGATCACACGGATAGTCTGCCGCAGAGGCAGACTCGTCCAGCGCGTGATCGCCAGTGTACCTGTGCTACTCAACCGTCTCAGGTATTGGGAGTACGCATCTGAAGTGTGAAGAAAGTCCTCTGCCAATCCGTGCACTCCGGCTGCCGAGGTACCGAAACTCCCGGCGGGGGGAAGAACGATGAGGTCAAATGTCCTCCGGGTCCTGGATAGGTAGCTGCGGGCATCACCTATTACCCAGTCGAGACGGCCCTCCCGCTCCGCTCGGACCAGCGCGTCGGTCCGTGACAGCGCGACCAGGTCCGGATTCAACTCGATGGCTGTAATCCGCGGAACGGCGTGAGCGAGGGCGTTGCGGGTTTCTGTGCCGGCAGCCGAGCCGACAACGAGCACGTGCTGCGGCAGCCCCATGGCATAGGGAAGCGAAGTGGGTAGCCAGTTCAGGAACTCCGACTCGGCTGGGTTGTGTGGTGACGAGGGAACGGCACCTGCCAGCGCACCGTCTACGAAGACAGCAGTCTGAGACGGGACCGTCCCGCCGAACGCCAAGGAAAGCCCCGGTGCAAACCGAAATGCCGGAGTCTCAACCGCAACCGTCCACCCGAGCGGGCTGCTTCGCTCCATCATACGCTGTGCTGCGGGATAGGCTTCCACCTGAGGCAGAGCTTTGTAGGGTGACACCGTGAGTTGCCACGGTGCTGTGAGCAGTATGAGCACAGACACGGCGATCGTGATCCCCGGGGGGGCCATGGCGCTGCGCGTTGTCGTTCCCGCCATGACCGCCATCATGAAGCCCAAGGCTGCCAACACTGCTGGGAGTGCCAGGGCGCTCTCAGGGGTGATGAGCCATAGAGATGCGATACAGACCGTTGCACCGAGACCGGGCCCCAGGAAAGCGGCACCATATGTGTACCCCGGCCGCTCCGCCATTGTAAGCGCGGACAACACCGTCAGTGCGCCCAAGCAGAACGGCAGTGCGAGCAGCAGATACATCAGACCCAGGGCGGGCCACTGGCCGGGATCCCAAAGCAGCTGTGTGGGATCGACCGATATCTCGTGCACGAATGCCGGGGTCAGGATGAGCGCCACCGCTGTGAGACCGCTGGACCACACAAACAGGCGCTGCGTACTGGTCGGGTTGAATCGCGACCAAACCGCCAGGCCTGTGCCGGCTACGCCGAAACCGAGCATGGCAACACCGACCGACATGTAGGCGAAGTGGTAGAAATGCTCGATGGCGAAAATCCTGACCAACAGGATTTCAAATGACAGGGTCGCAGCCGAGATGAAGGTGATGGCTAACGATCGGGCAGGTTGCGGCACTGAGATCAGCGGATGCCACTCAACATGGGCACGAAGCGAACCGGTAGGAGATTGCGTGTCTTGATCGTCCCCTCAGCGTCCTTCTCGATGAGAATGAGATTCTGAACGCCGTACACGCTCCCCACGGGGATGACCATTCGTCCGCCCGGCTTGAGCTGTTGTACCAACGCCGGCGGAATGAAGCCGGCCGCAGCCGTCACTATGACGGCATCAAACGGGGCCACCTCCGGCCAACCGAAGTGTCCGTCGGCGTGACGGGACGTAACCGGGAACCCCAGGCGATCCAGCCGTCGCCGGGCGCTGGTGGCCAGAACTTCGAATATCTCTATCGTGTGAACATCACAGCCGATTTCAGCCAATACGGCCGCTTGGTATCCAGATCCTGTCCCGATCTCCAATACCTTCATCCCCGGCTGCGGCTCGAGGATCTCGGTCATGTAGGCAACTATATAGGGTTGTGATATCGTCTGACCGTGACCGATCGGGAGTGGGTGATCTCCGTAGGCCCGATCAGCCTGATTGGCGGGCACGAAATCGTGGCGTGGGACGACTCTCATCGCGGCCAGCGTAACCGAGTCGGTAACGCCCCGCCGTTCGATCAGGTCTACCATCGACTGGCGGCGTTCCTGGTTGAGTGCCGTTGCACGATCCTGCCCTTGCAGCGGCATGGCCCAGATCAGGATTGTGGGGCCAATCAACAAGTGACGAAGGGAGAGTGACATCCGTTAGCTCGTTTCCCGAGTACCGCCTTGTACCAAGTTCCGAACCCGTACCAGTACGGTCAAGCCAGATCAGCCACTCTCGAACAATTTGGCGGCCAGGCTCGGATCCTTGTCAGTTCGAGTGCCGATCTTCAGAGAGGTCATGAGCCGAACAGTACCTTCGCGGTGCAGGGTCTCGTGGACCTTCTCCACCGCTCGCAAAATCTGGCTCAACTCGCCTTCTACGTTGGTCCCGTAGGAGTGGAGTTGCACTTCAAGTCCCGACTCGGCTAGCAGCGCATGGGCTCGCTTGACCTCTGAGCGCACGGAAACCCCTGTCCCAATTGGGACGACCTGTATCTCAGCAAGCGCTTTCATGGCTTCCTCCTTTGGCGCTGTGCGCATGTGCAGTCGATGGCGGTGAACGAGACTACATCGTTCGTTCAAAGTTACATGGGTACCCGACTCACGAACGAGCCACGGTCGGTGTGACCGGCTCGCCGAGCTTCGGTACAGCATCCTAAGAGGGTGCGCACCCGTTATCTTAAGGACTCTTCATATTCGGTTGGTTGCGCCACAGGTTCACATTGCACAACAGTATGTATTACTTGAACCTAGGGTAATGCAGCGGACACTTGAATGGTCACTTCAAAACGCGTTCCAGGTAAGGCTAGCCCCGGGAGCACCGCAGTCTTGGTGGGCAATCCCAATGTGGGTAAGAGTGTCCTGTTCAAGAATCTCACCGATCGCTACGTGACGGTCTCCAACTTTCCTGGGACGACGGTAGAAATCGTTCGGGCTCGGGCCAACTTCGACAGTCATGATGCCGCGGTTGTCGACACACCGGGCCTTAATGACTTATCGCAGCGCAGTGACGATGCACGCGTCACCCGCGACGTGCTCGACCAATACGAGAACACCACGATTGTGCAGGTCGCCGATGCCAAGAACTTGCGACGCGCGCTATTGCTGACATTGCAGCTGGCGGAGTTGAATCGACCGACTGTATTGGTGCTCAACATGATGGACGAGCTGGAGGAGCGGGGCGGCAAGATAGACTGCGAGCGGCTGAGTGAGATCTTGGGAGTTCCTGTGGTCATGACGGTAGCGCCCCGCAACCAGGGGACGCCGGAGCTGATAGAGGCGTTACAGCATGCGCGGACGCCCATCGGTTCGTGGTTGGCTGCCGAGCCGGTGGACGATTACCGTGGCAATCGGGCCAAGCTGGCGCAGGTGAACGACATCTTGGCCGAGACCTATTCCATCAGCCAGCCCAAGAGCCCCTCCTTCAAGGTGCGGCTCGGGTTCTGGGCAATGCACCCGGTCAAGGGATTGGCGTTTCTTGCCCTGACCCTATTGGCTGTGTTCTGGTTCGTGGGTCTGTTCGGGGCGGGAACCCTGGTGGACCTGCTGGAGGTCGGTGTCTTCAAGCAGAGAGTTGGGCCGGCGGCAATTGGCGTTGCGGATGCTGTCCTACCATTCCCTCACGTTCATGACACGGAACCGGTGACCGTGACGGTCGGGATACCGGTGTCTCCGGTGCATGAGATTGGCGTCGTCGAGGCCGAGAAAACGGTGACGGTCCCCGCCTACCAGATACCCTCGGACGTGCAGCTTACAGCTCCTCAACAGGTACTACAGTTCGTTCACGATCTTCTCGTCGGTGAGTACGGCACGATCACGATGGCCCTCAGCTACGCCCTGGCGATCGTGCTTCCCATCGTGACGACGTTCTTCTTTGTGTTCAGCATACTGGAGGACTCCGGGTATTTCTCACGCATGGCTGTGATGGTGAACCGGGTGTTTCGCATCATGGGTCTGAATGGCAAGGCGGTGTTGCCGATGATCCTGGGTCTCGGGTGTGACACGATGGCCACCATGACTACGAGGATCCTCGATACTCGGAAGGAACGCCTCATCACTACCATGCTGCTGGCCTTGGCGATCCCATGCTCTGCTCAACTGGGAGTCCTGTTGGCGTTGATGGCCACCTTGTCTCCTGCGGGTGCGCTGTTCTGGGTGGCATTGGTGCTGACGGTGATCCTGGTGGTGGGATGGTTGACCTCCAAGGTGTTCCCCGGTGAGACGAGCGAATTCATTCTCGAAGTTCCACCGATGCGGCGGCCGGACTTGAAGAACGTGATCTCGAAGACATGGGTCCGCTTGAATTGGTACCTGCGCGAAGTGATCCCCATCTTCGTGATCGGCACAGCCATTCTGTTCCTGCTCGACCGATTCAACGCACTGACGTTGATCGCACGGTGGGGTCAGCCGTTGGTTACTGGGTGGTTGGGGCTGCCCAGCGAGATCACCAACGCATTCCTCGTAGGATTCATGCGCAGGGATTTCGGCGCGGTTTACATACTCGATGCTGCGATCGGGGCCGATCCGCTGTTGAGCGCACATCAGATCCTGGTCGCCATGGTAACGATCACACTGTTTATGCCGTGTTTCGCCAACTTCTTGGTTATTGCCAAGGAAAACGGTATGCGGGTTGCCTTGAGTATGGCCGCGTTCATATTTCCCTTCGCGTTCCTGGTCGGCGGTGCGGTCAACCACATAGGTCGATGGCTGAATACCTAAACTGTCCCCTCTGCGGCTTCGAGTTCGAGAAGCTGGATACCCTGTGTTCTCACGGGTGTCCGCTCGGTGGCTCGTGCAACTTCATTCGCTGTCCTGGATGTCAGTACGAGTTTCTGGAGAGGCCGCGCAAGGTGTCTTGGCTGAAGCGGCTGCTTGGCAGGGAGCACGTGGAACAGGCCCCACTGCCGCAGGGAGTCGTCCCCCTCAAGGAGTTGAAACGGGGGGAGCAGGCCCGGGTCGTGTGCCTGGGTGGAGACAACGGCTCACGCCACAACAACCTGGCAGTATTCGGACTCACGGCAGACGCGGAGATCACGCTGATTCAGCAGATCCCCTCATGCGTGCTCAAGGTTGGTGAGACTGAACTCGCGGTGGACCCGGAGATCGCGGACGAAATCCTGGTGGAGCGACTGGAGGAGCCGAGCTAGGCTGGGTCGCCCCCTGCCGCGCGAATCGTGAAACCGCTAGCGGGAGTGCGCCACCCGCTCCGCCACGCCTTGAAACCCGACGCTCGCCGTGCCCTATTTGAAGCGCCATGGGACCCCGTTCAGACCTCTCCCAGTTCTCCGACCAGGAAGTCGTCGCCCTGGCCCTCAAGCGCCAGGAGGGCGCGTGGGCCGAGCTGGTCCACAGACACAAGGAGCGGGTCCGTTGGATCATCGGCCGCCATGTTGGTACTGAGGAGCACGAGGCCGCGATGTTCCTCGAGGACTATCGTCCCGAGAACCGCTTCGCGGGCTGGATGACCGCGATCGCGTACCACACGGCCGTCGACTACGCCCGGAGCCGGCCGCCCGACTCCCTTAGCTTGCGCCATCGGGTGCCCGCCGACCTGGTCGATATCGGAGTGCCCCACCCCGCCGACTGGTCGACGGACCCCGGCACGCCCGAGCTGCGCGCCGCCGTCAACGATGCCCTGAGCCAGCTGAAAGCCACGCCCCGCAAGTGCGTCGAGCTGCACGTCCTCGGGCAGCGCACGTATGACGAGATCGCCCAGGAATTACGTATGCCCATCGGCACGGTGAAGAGTCACGTCAACCGCGCCCACAAGAAGCTGAGAGCCCTACTCGGCCACGTGCTCGACTCCTCCGACCCGCATATGAACCCCCTGGAAGACGACGGCGCCGACGGCGAGCCCGCTCCGTAACTCCTTTCGCCACAATCGCTTAACCACCGAAGTGCAACCCCTCTACGTCTTATATAAGTAGGGACTCCTAGCGACCCTGCCGGCAGTCCGGCTGCGCCGCCTGGCCGAGTCCTCGAGACGAATCGTTCGCCCAGGGAGGAACGGCCGTGCGGATCAGTGACCGTAAGGAGTTGCTGGATCTTGAGTTGCGCGTGGCGGGTTACGCTTCAGGCGGCCTGTCTCACGCTTCAGGAACCGACCCTCACGCTGCAGGTGTCGTCCCTCACGCTGCAGACGCCGTTCCTCACGCTTCAGGCGCCGTCCCTCACGCTTCAGGCGCCGTCCCTCACGCTTCAGGCGCCGTCCCTCACGCTTCAGGCGCCGCCCCTCACGCTTCAGGCACCGTTCCTCACGTTTCAGGCGGCCCGTCTCACGCTTCAGGCAAGTCGCCTCACGCTGCAACCCCGCCCCCTCAAGCTTCAGGGTTGCCGCTTCACGCTGCAGGATCGCTGGCTCACGCTGCAATCGCGTTGCCCGACGCTGCGACGAGGCGCGTTAGGCGTTCAGGCATGCCGCCTCCAGCTTCGAGGCCGGCGACCGAAGCAGCAGGGAACGCGCTTGAGCCTGCAGGAGAGCTGAGTGACGCGTCAGACGGCTCAACCCAGGTCATGCCCCGCCCGCCACCCGGTGCGGCCTCGACGAAGCGGGTCCCGCTAGCGGCTTGTGGCATTTCGGCCGGGCCGCTACACACATCGCAGCCAACGAAAGGTAGGTCATTCACGATGCGGTTTCCCTACCGCGAGCCGGAAATCCTGCGGCTCGCAACCGATATCGCGGCCGGTTTGGCCGCAAACGCCGAGGAGTTCCCGGCGGCGCCGTATTCGCCGGAAGACTTCGAAACGGCCTTAAGCACGCACGACGGCAACCGTGAGGCGCAGTTCATGAGTCGCGCCGCCGCGATGCAAGCAACAGCCGCCAAGGACGAATCCCTCGGCGTGATCGCGGACATGTCCAAGTCCGTGCTGCGCTACGCGGAGAACCACACCCGCTGTAACGACAGTACGCTCCGGCTTCTCGGTTGGGGCAGACGCCGTGCGCGGACGCAGACCGTCAAAGAGCCGCCGGGCCAAGCCCGCACCCTCGAGATCATTCGCGAGGGACCGGACTGGGTCTACCTCGACTGGAAGGAACCGATGGATGGAGGCCAGGTGGCGGCCTACAGACTTCAGCGCCGCAAACGGGAAGGTGGCGACTGGACCGACGTTGGCATGTCGGTCGATAGCGAGATCACTCTCAACGGTCAGGATACCGGCATCGAGTACGAGTATCGCGTGATGGCGGTGAACTCGGCCGGTGAAAGTCCGGCGAGCAACATCGTCCGCGCGGTTCTCTAAGCCATCGGACGTGACTCTGCTGTAGCAGGTGACAGCAAACCGCGCGAGTCTGGTGACTACCGCGACATCGACGGGTGGAGCGGTGGGTCGAACTGGCCAGCGGCCTCGGGTTCGATTCCCGAGCGCGGTCTGGAAGGAGCGGGCGGTTCGCGGCCGGGCGCGATCGTTGGCTGCAACTCCCTCTTGACTTGCCCCGTAGTGTCTGTATGCCATCCAAGAAACGCACCCGCGACAACCGGTACACTAAGGTCTTCGGAGAGAAGCCTCACACAGGACGTCGCTACGTTCTGAACGGCAAGGTGAAGATCGAGTGGACCGAGGAAGGGAAGCGCCGCTCACGGACGATTGGCGAAAACACTCCTGAGGTCCGACGACACGCCGACGAGGCATTACGGGAGATCCTCGAGGTGTTCGAACCGGCTGCAGTGCCTGCGAGGTTGTCGTCGCTGGTGCCGCCGGAGTCAATGGATCAGGCACTCAGAGCCGTTGCACTATCGGTGCTTGATGTTGCTGACCAGGTGGCCCAGACAGTGACCACGGTCGGGTCGGAACTGGCGTACAAGCTGCGCAAGCCGCCGGCTTCCGAAGAGTCGGCAGAGCGGGACGAAGAGTAGGCCCTCAGAGGCGGGATCCTCCAAGGGGCAACTGGGTTTGCCACGCCCAGAAGCGTCGCGTGGACGTATCAGCCTTCCTGTGAGTTCCGAGCGAGTCTGTGGTGTCTTCGCAACGTGACGTGCGAGAACCCCAGCATGCGGTTGGATCTCGGGCCCAATGTTGCTATGCTTTGCGGTGGATCGAATTGGCAACCACCTCTCTGTTCCTCCCAACAGAGAGATAACCGTCGCATTGTCTGTGACTCGCTGTGACTGGGCCCCGTCCCCAAGAGCCTGTGGAGTTGACCGATGAGTGACCCCGTAGCCTCGAAGAAGTCTGTTGCGCTACCGCGATTCCCCAGCACGATTGCTCAACGCAGCCAGTTGATAGCACGGACAGAATGGTCCACCGAGTTGACCTGGCCACAAGTCCAGACGTTCGCGCGATACGTCGACGCGTTCCGCGCAAGAAATGGTGAGGAGGTCTTCCATCAGGGTGACAGGGGGCACTACTTGTGTCTGCTAGTCGAGGGGAGTGTCGCGATAGTGAAACGGGATTCGTCGGGTCGGGAGAAGACGCTGGCTACGGTCGGACCCGGCAAGACATTCGGCGAGATGTCTCTGATCGACGGTGAGCGTCGTTCGGCGACAGCTATTGCACTGGAAGACTCCAGGGTGGTAGTTCTGACTGAGGAGAACTTCAACCGGCTATCCTACCGTCATCCGAGACTGGGCGTAGCACTGCTGCTCAAGATGGCCAGGCTAATGAGTCAGCGGTTGCGAAACACAAGCGTGATGCTAGTAGATTTTCTGGACCGCTAACTCTTCGGTCCCTAATCGCTCGTTGCCTATGCTGTCGAGAACTCAGCGGCATCGATTGCTGAGAATTCACCCTGACTCAATTTGAGCGTGGCAGATGATGCCGAGTCTACTGTGTGTTCGATAGTCCGGGCACCGGGAATGACTATCACGCTCTTGCCCTGATTGAGAACCCAGGCTAGCACAACCGCATGTGTCGACTCCCCATGTCGTTCAGCGATCTCCGCTACCACCGGGTGAGTCGGCAGCTTCTTGTTCAGTCGTCCGCCACCGACGGGGCTGTAAGCTAGAAATCCGATTCCACGCTTGGCACAGTATTCGACTACACCGGTTCGCAGTGCCTCTCGGAAGAACGGGTTCAGCCTATTCTGTACCGTGACTACGGGTAAAATGGACTCCGCTTGCCTGATTTCCTCTACCGACACGTTCGACAAGCCGACCCAACGGATCTTTCCTTCATTGCGGAGGTCGGCCAGAGCACCGACGCTGTCGGCGAAAGGCACTCCCGGGTCTGGGGCGTGCAACTGGTATAGGTCTATTCGGTCCACGCCCAGGGCTTCGAGCGATTTCTCGCAGGCGCCACGTAAATGCTCGGGGTGTCCGTTTCTCTCCCAGCGACCCTGTGGTCGGGTCAGTCCCCCCTTGGTTGCAACTACGATAGAATCTCGCGAGCCATGCCATTCACTCAGGGCTTGTGCTATGAGCCGCTCGTTGTGACCGATGTCGCCGTCGTCGAGGCAATAGACGTCTGCTGTGTCGACCAGTGTCATGCCGGCATCCAAGGAAGCGTGAACGACACGCACACCAACATCGGCGGCGGGCCGCCCCTGTATCGACAACGGCATTCCACCAAAGCCAACTGCGTACACGTTAGGAGCGCCGGGACCGAGTGAACGCGTGATCATCGTGGGTCATGTCCTTTCTAGCGGGTGTGAGTGGGGAGGATGATCACTGGCGCAATGAGTGTCAACCGGCAACGCGTAACGGAACTCCGATCCCGTGTGACCGGGTGGTGTGGATTACCCGAGCGAGAGATAGGAAACCCGGGAAAGCTTTTACCGGTTTAACAGGATGGACAGGCCGACTGGAGCAACAGTTGCCTAGTTGCATACGGCCCGGTAAGATTGTGCGCTCGCGTCCGAGTGTGTCGGGCATGACCGGGAGCAACCGATGAAGCGTACACCAGGGAGACGCCGGATACCATGGTGTCGCGCTTGGAACCGAGGAGTTGAGCGTCGTGTTAGAAAGCCAACCTGGAGTGGAACATGGACTTTAAACTCGTCGCTCGAGAAGGCTTCATCGCCGGGGTGATAGGAGCTGCCGCGGTCGCCGGTTGGTTCTTGATCGTGGACCTCGTGGCAGGGCAGGCGTTCTACACACCGGCCGTCCTGGGCCGAGCCCTGTTCTGGGGCGTAACCGATCCGTCGACTGCCGACGTGACGTTCCCTGCGGTTGCGGGTTATACCATGGTGCACGTGCTTGCGTTCTTGGTGTGGGGGATCCTTGCGGCCATCCTCGCTTGTCAGGTCGAGCGCGTTCCCGCGACGCTGTTCGTGGTGGTGGTCTTGTTCGCGGTCTACGAGTTCGGCTTCTATGTGATGGTGGCAACGCTGGCCCAACCGTTACTCGGAGCCCTGGCGTGGACCAACGTGGCGATCAGCAACGCGATAGCGGCATTCGGCATGGGATACTACCTGTGGCATGCCCACCCAAGACTGCGTGAAGCGCTGAAACAACACCCCCTCGGAGCGACCACGGATGAGATACCCTCTCAACGCTCGTAGTGACGTGAGCAGAGACTCTACAGTTGCTCTTGTCGCCGAGGCCGCATGCTAGTCGCTTCCCTTAACAGGGTCCAACTCGACGATCTGGTGGCAATCGCCAAGCCGCGTATCGTGCTAATGGTGATGCTCACGGTCGCGGCGGGATTCTGGATGGCGTCACCCACCGGTCAGAACTCGTTCCTGCTGCTCAACCTTCTGTTGGGCACGGCGCTGGTTGCTGCCGGCACCAATGCGCTCAATCAAGTGGCCGAGCGCGACCTCGATGCATTGATGCACAGGACTCGCGCGCGGCCGTTACCAGCGGGCCGCCTGAGCCCGACCATTGCCGCGCTGTTGGCCTGGGTGGCTGGCATCACGGGCATCGGATTTCTGGCCGTGACGGTGAACCTGTTGACCGCAGCATTGGCGGCCTTCACGCTCCTGTCATACGTGTTCGTATACACGCCCTTGAAACGGCACAGTAGCACATCCACCCTCATCGGTGCTGTCCCGGGTGCCCTGCCCATAGTTGGTGGTTGGACGGCCGCAACGGGATCATTGGCTTTCGAAGCGTGGACGTTGTTCTGGATCATGTTCCTGTGGCAGTTGCCACACTTCCTGGCGCTGGGATGGTTGTACCGCGAGGATTACGCACGGGCACGATTCAAGATGTTGAGTTCGGGTGACACTGAAGGACGGCTGACGTTCGTCTACGCCAGTCTATACGCCGCGGCGTTAGTACCTGTGAGTCTGGCACCGACACTGCTCGGCATTACAGGAGGATTCTACTTTTTCGGTGCCGCGTTGTTGTCCACCGCTTTCTTCGTGGTCAGTAGTGCGGCAGCCAAGAACTCCAGTGCGTTGAACGCACAGCGGCTGTTCCGGTCGTCGCTCGCCTATCTGCCGCTACTGTTGCTCCTGATGGCGGTGAACCGAATCGGGTGATCGAGACGGTCCTAGCCGTCTCCCTTCCAACCCGGACCTCTGACCACGCGACCCGGCGTGGCGCCGGTGTGCTCGCCGTCCAGTAGTACTTGTACGCCGTTCACCAATACGTGGACCATCCCTGTCGAGTAGTGATGGGGGTCGTCGAATTGTGAATGGTCCTGCACTGAGGCAGGGTCGAACACCACGATGTCGGCAAAGTTGCCGGCGTGGAGCGATCCCCGTCGCTGTAGCCTGAGGTTGTAGGCTGGCAGGCTAGAGAGTCGTCTGATTGCTTCCTCGAGCGGGATGATTCCCTCGTCACGAACGTACCTACCGATTACCCGGGCGAAGTTACCATATGCCCGTGGATGTGGATTCGATCCCAGAAACACCCCTTCCGGCGCCAGCGACCCCGCGTCGGATCCGAAGCTCACCCACGGTAGTGCTATCTGTTTGCGGACATTGTCTTCCGACATCAGGAAGTAGACCGTTCCGACACGCGAGTTGTCTTCGATCACCAAGTCCATGGCGGTCTCTTCCGGCGACTTGCCGCGCATCGCTGCCACCTCGGCTAGTGATTTCCCCGTCAGTGATTTGAGCGAGTCGTTCTTGAATCCCACCAGGATCACGTTCTCCGCCGTGCCGGTGGCGTGATACAGGTTCTCCCAGTCGTTGGCAGAAACGGTCATTTCACGAGCGACACGAGCACGGACCGCTGGATCCTGTAATCGTTCGCGCCAACTCTCGAGACCGCCCTCTTGGACCCACGGTGGCATCGATGCGTTCAAGCCAGTGGCGCCTGCAGTGTACGTGTACATGTCTGCAGTGATCTCCAAACCATCCGCCTGCGCTTGCTCCACGATCTCGATGACCTGATCCATCTTGCTCCAGTTGGATTGACCGGCGGCCTTCAAGTGGTAGATCTCGGAGCGGATACCCGACTCGCGAGATATCGAGATCAACTCGTCAAGGGCTTCTAGCAGTCGGTTGCCTTCGCTCCGCATGTGCGAGATGTAGAGACCGTCGTATTCGGCCGCGACCTTGGCCAACTCGATCAGCTCGGCGGTACCCGCATAGAAGGCCGGTGCGTAGATCAAGGAGGAAGCGAGCCCAACTGCGCCCTCCTCCATTGCCTGTCGCACCAGGTCGCGCATGCGGTCTAGTTCTTCCGCTGTCGGCTCGCGGTCTTCGTAACCGAGTTCGTGAATCCGCACCGTTGTGGCGCCCACGAACGAAGCCACGTTGGTCGAAATGCCGCGCGCAACCAAATACTCCAGGTACTCGTCCAGTGTGGTCCACTCGATGTCGTACTTGATGTCACCCATCTGTTCGACGGACTCCCGCTTCATGTCGTCGTTGAGCGGCCCCATCGACCATCCTTCACCCATTACTTCGAGTGTCACCCCTTGTCGGATGTCACTCTGCGACCTGCCGTCCTCGATCAGCGATTCCGTTGACCAACTCAACATGTTGATGAAGCCAGGCGCCACTGCGAGACCGGTGGCATTGATTTCGATCCGGGCGCTGCCTTCAACCGGGATCCCGATCGACACGATCGAGTCACCCTTAACTGCCACGTCACCCACCACCGGCGCGCCACCGGAGCCGTCGTAGAGGGTGCCGCCACGTATGACGACGTCATAGTCGGGGGTGCAGGCGGCAAGGAAGGCGAGGGCGAAGACTAGTGCGCGTTTCATGGATCGAACCAGGGTTGAGGAGACCGTGTCATCAACGAAGGAGAATGTAGAATGTAGAATGTAGAATGTCGAATTTGCTGTCGCCAAGTGATGCCTTGGTCAGCCGCCCTTCTACATTCATCATTCTACATTCTGCATTCATTCAGTACTTCGCGATCGCTTCCACGAATTGGGCCGCGGAGCTGTAGCGCCGCTTAGGGTTAGTCGCCATGCCTTTGCGGATGACCTTGTCGAGTTGTCTTGGCACCTCCCTGCGCAGATCGCGCACGTGAGGAGGGTCCTCCATGATGCGACGTGCCATGATGGCGTACTCGTCGTCTCCCGAAAACGGCGGTTCTCCCGCGAGCATCTCGTACAGCATACAGCACAGTGAATACACGTCACTGCGGCCGTCGAGACGGCGGCTGCCGCGGGCTTGTTCGGGACTCATGTAGTCAGGCGTTCCCAGCGCGACGCCGGGTTCGGTAAGGATGTCTTCGCGAGCTTCCTTTATCGCCCGGGCCACCCCGAAATCGGCGACCTTGGCATGGCCACCCGTGACCAATACGTTCTCGGGCTTGACGTCGCGGTGGATCACCCCTCTGGCATGCGCGTAGGCCAGGGCACTCCCCACCTCGCGAGCGAGCTGCAGTGCATCAGCCACCGAGAGTCGCTCGTCCCGCTGCAGCACTGCTCGCAGGTTTTCCCCCGCTACGTACTCCATCACCAGATACATGAGCTTGTCCGACTCCTGGTGTTCCAGGATTGGGACGATGTGAAGATGCTCGAGTCCAGCGCTGATCTTGATCTCACGCCGAAACCGCTCGAGGCCGAGCCCCACTGTCAGGCTGGGATGCATGACCTTGATGGCTACCTTCCTTGCATCGTCGCTGCGTTCGGCGAGGTACACGACGGCCATGGCACCGCGTCCCAACTCATCGAGTACCCTGTAACGGTCCCCTACGGCCTCACACAGCCGCTGTCTCAGTTCGTGAGTTGCCTTCATTGCCGTGCTTCGTCGTTCATCCAGGTCTGCCTCAGCCGACGTAAACGGTCTTGATGTTAACGAATTCCTTGATGCCGTAGTGCGACAACTCCCTGCCGTATCCGCTCTCCTTGATTCCGCCAAATGGGAGCCGAGGATCAGATTTGACGATTGCATTCACGAAACAGCAACCGGCCTCCAACTCTTCGGTTGCGATGCGTTCGCCCCGTTCCAGGTCGGAGGTGAACACCGCTGCACCCAGACCGAAATTGGAGTCGTTCGCTACTTGGATTGCCGCGTCGTCGTCTGGTACAGAGATGATGGCGGCAACCGGGCCGAACAGCTCTTCGTCGAACGCGGGCATCCCTTTCCTTACATCGGTGAGAACCGTTGGTGGGTAGAAGGCTCCCGGTCCTTCCGGTATGCTGCCGCCCAACAAACAACGAGCTCCTTTGTCGATGCTGCTCTCTACCTGCTCGTGCAACTCGTCGCGCAGGTCGGCGCGCGCCTGCGGGCCCACATCGGTGTCTTCCTGCAGTGGGTCACCGACTTTGGCAGCCTGCATCTGCTTCACGAACAACCGCTCGAACTGCTCCCGCCGTGACGCTACGACTACGAAACGCTTGGCGTTGATACAGCTTTGACCCGAGTTGATCAGACGGCTGGTGACACAGACCTTAGCCGCTGCTTCGACATCGGCGTCGGAGAGAACCACGTATGGGTCGCTGCCGCCTAGTTCCAACACCGTCTTCTTCAAGACCTTCCCGGCCCGTTTCGCGACCGCCTGACCCGCGGGCGTGCTACCGGTGAGTGTTACGGCTTTGACGTGAGGATTGTCTATTACTTGATCTACGTGCCCGCTGCCGATCAGCAGAGACCGGAACACATTCTTGGGGAATCCGGCCTGGCGAAATACGTGCTGTATCGACAGAGCACAGCCCTGTACGTTGGAGGCGTGCTTCAGCACACCCACGTTGCCTGCCATCAAGGCCGGGGCGGCAAAGCGAAATACCTGCCAAAACGGGAAGTTCCACGGCATGACCGCCAGCACCACACCAATCGGCCGGAACGCCACGAAACTCTTCTGTGCATCCGTCTCGATCATCTCCGACTCGAGAAACGACTCGGCATGCTCGGCGTAGTAGTCGCACACCCAGGCACACTTCTCCACCTCGGCCTTGCCCTGCGAGATCGGCTTGCCCATCTCCTCTGCCATGAGCTGAGCGTAGTCGTCTGTTCGATCGCGCAGTGTTTTTGCCGCCGCACGCATCAGAGTAGAACGTTCATCGAAGCTCGTCTTGCGCCAGCCGTCATACGCCTGGTGAACCGAGTCGATCACGTCCGCAACCGCTTGCGTCGTCATCTCCTCGTACTCCCTGATGATGGCATCAGTTGCCGGGTTGATTGAGATGAGAGCCATCTTCTTTTCCTCTTACTGTAGGCCTGTCATACCGCGAACTTGGGCGGTTGCCGTTTGTTGAAGTCGGTCACGTCCTGGTACGCCTTGGCCACCCGCAGCATGCGGCCTTCGCCATAGAGACTGCCGATGAACGAGATGCTCACCGGTGTTCCTTCGTCGGTGTAACCATTGGGCAATGTGATCGACGGGTGACCCGTTAGGTTGGTCATGAGCAGCACGTTGGGACCGTACGACGGTGTGACGAACACGTCGATGTCGGTCATGGTGGCATCCAACGCTTCCATCACCATTGTGCGCACCCTGTTGGCCTCGATGTAATCGACCGCGGGAATGAGACGTGATTGGCGGAACGAATTGGGCCAGGCACCTTGATCTTGGCGCACCAGGAGGTCGTCGCGGTTAGTGCGGGTGAGTTCCTCGAACGCCGCACCGGCCTCGGCGTTGAGGATTATTCGCAGGGCGTTGATCGGGAATTGGTCCGGCAACTCAATGGGAATTAGCTCTATGCCGAGTTCACGCATTTCTGCCAGGACCTGATCGTCGAAGCTCTTGCCGCGGCGCTCGCGCTCGAACGCACTCTTGTAGTACCCGATCCGGATCTGTGACAGCGGCTGCTCCGGGTCAAAGTCGAAGGGCACGTCGCGCGCGGTCGGGTCTTTCCCGTCTGCACCGTGAATAGCGTTTAGCACCAGAGCGCAGTCTTCTACCGAGCGACATATCGGACCCAACTTGTCCATGCTCCACGACAGGGCCATTGCACCATAACGGCTCACCCTTCCAAAAGTGGGGCGGAGTCCGGTGGCGCCGCAGCGGGTGGACGGTGAGACGATCGAGCCCAACGTCTCACTGCCGATACTGAAACCAACCAAACCTGCCACGGTGGCCGCGGTGGAACCAGCCGACGAGCCGCTGGAACCCTGCTCCAGGTTCCATGGGTTGCGTGTCTTGCCACCGAACCACACGTCACCCATGGCCAGTGCACCCAACGTGGTTTTTGCCACCAGCACCGCGCCGGCCTCTTCCAATCGCGCGCCTACAGTGGAGTCCTCGTCAAAGACCTGATCCTCGAACGGCTTGGCACCCCAGGTGGTGCGGTACTGATCTTCAGACAACAGGTCTTTGCCACCCCAGGGAATGCCGTGCAGTGGGCCACGGTATTTCCCGCGTGCCAGCTCGGCGTCGGCGCGGCGGGCCTGCTTCATGGCCAGTTCGTCTGTCAGGGTAACGACGCATTCGAGCGTGGGGCCATGACGCTCGAGCCGGCTCAAGTACATCTGGGTCAGCTCGACGGATGTCACGCGACGGGTCCGGATCAGCTCGGCGAGACGCCGCACGGGCCAGAACGCCACCTCCTCCAGATTGTCCGGCCGTTGCACCTGCGGTTGGCGCGACATCCGGAAGGTTCCCGTGCCTGTGGGTAGTGTGCGACCCGGCAAGAGTGGATCGAACAGGAGAGCTGGGTGCACGGCGTTGGGGATGTCCAACTCACGGATCTGTTGATAACGCGTGAGATTGCGGTTTAAGCCGTCGAGCATCAACTCGCGCTCCGCGTCGTCGAACTCGAGACCTGCCACAGTCTCCGCAGCCGCCAGCATCTCCTTCGTGATTGTCCCCTCCTCCTGTGCGTTGCTCCACAGCATGGAGCTGGCTCCGCCGCCGATACCGACCATGGAACAGAAAGCCATGAACTCTCTACGGTCCATGTCGGACGATGAGTTGGAATTGCTGTGATTGGATGCGGAGGCTCGACCGGTCATAGTTGCTCGCCTATTTGCAGTGAAGTCAGGTGATCTTACTTGGCATCAGTTCTTGGTGAGTGTTTCGAGCGCTTGCAGCTGATCCATCGTGCCCAATGCTATCAGCACGTCACCGGGTTTGATGCGCAGAGTGGCCGGTGGGTTGTTGACCACTGATTGTTCCGAGCCGTCGTGTCGCACCAGGGCGAGCACGTTGGCTCCGGTTCTGCGCCGTACCTCTACCTCCGCAACCGTCTTGCTGTCGAGATCGGACCCGCCCTCCACCCTGATCTCTTCGAGGCACAGCTCCAGGTCTGCCGAGTGCATGACCACGTCGAGGAAATCGGTGACAGAGGGATACAGCAGTTGTGTGGCAATACGGCGGCCCCCCAGCGTGTAGGGCGAGATCACGTGGGTAGCCCCGGCGTGGAGCAACTTGGCTTCAGTAGACGGTTGGTTGGCGCGGGCCACGATATTGAGGTCGGGATTCAAAGTGTGGGCCGATACCGTGATGAACAGGTTGGTAGCGTCGCTCCCAGTGGCCGCTACCAGCCCGGCCGCCCGCTCAATGCCGGCCTCTTTCAAGATGGTGTCATCGGCGGCATCACCAATGATGTACAATAGATCACTGCTCTCGAGGACTTCTAGCTCGACTTCCACTACAACGCACGACCTATCTCTCTGCCGCAGGTCCTTTGCCACCTCGCGACCGACCCGGCCGTAGCCGCAGACTAGGAAGTGATCCTCGAGGTGGTCGACGCTCTTTTGCATTCGTCTTCTCCGCAACGTTCCGTGCAATTCGCCGCTGACGATGTTTTGACTGATTGCGCTGAACAAATACCCGACTGACGCAACACCTGATACGATCAGCGCCGTGGTGAACAGACGTCCCTCGGCCGACAGCGGACGGACTTCACTGAAGCCCACCGTTGAGAGAGTGATCACGGTCATGTACAGCGCGTCTATGACCTGCCACCCTTCCAACAACATGAACCCTATTGTGCCACTGAGGGTGATGCCCACGAGTATCAGGCCAAACCGCAGCAACCTGACTCGAATGCCTGTCGGGGCGAAGTAGCTAGTATGGCGCGGCACGCGCTACGGCTTCAGTTAGCCACACCGTCCAGCACTCGCTCGAGCCGCGCTCTCACCTCCTGGGCAAAGGGCTCGATGGCCGGATTGCCCGTGAGTTTGAGTTGCTCTACCGGATCGATGGCTGCGACGACTGACTTGCCCGGCTCGTCAGAGTCGTACACGATCACGTTGCACGGAAGCAGGAGTCCCAGGTCCGTCTCGGTAGAAAGTGCCTGATGGGCTATGGGTGGATTGCACGCCCCGAGTATGATGTAGGGTCGGAATTCGACATCGAGTTTCTTCTTGAGCGTCGCCTTCACGTCTATCTCGGTGAGAATCCCGAAGCCCTCCTTAGCCAGCTCTTCACGAGCCTTCTCCACCGCCTGGTCGTACGACAGTGGTACGGTGACACCCAGTCCGTAGTCGGTGGTCTGCTCAGCCATCGATGATCTTCTTTCTGACTGCGTAGCAGTCGCCTTGCTTCGTTGGAAATGGGTCCGGTCGGCGCCTAGTATCACGAAAATATATACTCAACTAAATAGATCCAGGGGTTACCATTTACCATCTCTAATAAATGAATACTCATTAGACGTTGACCTTCCGCGTACGGCATGCTAGCATATTCGAGCCGGCCTCCTGGCCGGCATCTTTTTTTTGGGACCGATTAAACCCTCGATCGCTAATGGATTTGAGACACAAACGGTGCCGCAGCTCGAGTGCTGTGGCGATGGGCCTCCTTGCATTCGCCGTCCTAGTACTGGGCGCGTGCAGTGGGCCGTTTCCACAATCGACTCTGGATCCTGCCAGCGGCTTCAGTGCCGACCTGGCGGATCTGTACGGCACCATCTTCTGGTGGGCCGTGTTCGTATTTGTTGTGGTCGAATCGGCTCTCATCTTTGCGGTAATCAAGTTTCGCGCTAGACCCGGTCGGGAAGACGAGCCCAAGCACGTCCACGGTCATACGGTGCTCGAAATAGCTTGGACGCTGGCTCCGGCCGTGATCCTGGTCTTCATTGCTGTTCCCACAATACAGACGATTTTCAAAGTCGATGGAACGCCAGAAGACGGCGCTCTGGAGATTGAGGTTATCGGCCACCAGTGGTGGTGGGAGTTCAAGTATCCGGAGTACGGCATCGTGACCGCCAACGAGCTGCACCTTCCGGTAGGCCGACCCGTTGCATTCACCATGACCTCCGCTGATGTGATTCACAGCTTCTGGTTGCCACGCCTCGGTGGCAAGCGAGACGTGATCCAGGGCCGGACCACACGATTGGCACTCACCCCCGACTCTGTAGGCATGTTCATGGGCCAATGCGCGGAGTACTGCGGCTCGTCTCATGCAAACATGCGCACGCTAGCCTTTGTGGATTCAGAGGAGCAGTTTGAAGCCTGGGTCGCACAACAGCTAACCAATCCCCCGCCGGTCGATTCCCTCGAGGGATTGGTGCAGCGAGGAGCTCAAGTCTTCACATCGATCCGCGATCCGGCCAACCACTCATGCATGGTTTGCCACAGAGTCGAGGGCCTCACCTACGGTGCGATCGGACCCAATCTCACACACGTGGGGAGTCGCACGACGATTGCGGCAGGCATCCTGCCCAACACTGCCGAGGGGCTACGACGCTGGCTCAGCGATCCGCCGGGTGAGAAGCCCGGTGAGATGTTGGGGCGGTCGATGCCGAAGATCGACCTGACGGACGAGGAGATCGACGCACTGGTCGCATTCCTCCAGAGCTTGAGATAAGAGGGAAACAGCGATGGCAACACCGGTCGTCGAGCACGCGCCCACAGCCGCCAAGGGTCCAACAGGGATCTGGAGTTGGATAACAACAACCGATCACAAGCGAATCGGGATTCTGTACGGCGTTACGGCATTCATTTTCTTCTTGATGGGTGGTGTGGAAGCGCTCATCATTCGGGCGCAACTCGCGTCACCCAACAACACACTCGTTGACGCCGATACGTTCAATCAGCTGTTCACAATGCATGGCACGACAATGGTGTTCTTGGCGATCATGCCTTTGTCTGCCGCATTCTTCAACTACATCATCCCGCTGCAGATAGGAGCACGTGACGTTGCGTTCCCACGGCTAAACGCATTCAGCTATTGGGTGTTCCTTTTCGGCGGTTTGTTCATCAATGCCAGTTTCCTCTTTGGTGCCGCTCCAGACGGTGGTTGGTTCGGCTACGCCAATTTGACTTCAAAGGCTTACTCGCCCGGCCTCAACATCGACTTCTGGGTCTTGGGATTACAGGTGTTGGGCGTGGCATCACTTGCGGCTGGATTCAATTTCATCGTGACCATAGTGAACATGCGGGCACCAGGTATGAAACTGATGCGCATGCCTGTGTTTACATGGATGTCGCTGGTCACCCAGTTCATCGTGATTACAGCATTCCCGGTGATCACGATAGCTCTGGTGTTCTTGATGTTCGACCGGTTCTTTGGCACGAACTTCTACAATGCCGCGGCCGGTGGTGACCTACTGCTGTGGCAACACTTGTTCTGGCTGTTTGGACACCCGGAGGTGTACATCCTGATCCTTCCCACCATGGGAATGGTCTCGGAAGTACTGCCAACCTTCTCGCGCAAACCGCTGTTCGGCTACTCCGTGGTGGTGTACTCCGGTGTGCTCATCGGAATCATGGGGTGGGGAGTATGGAGCCACCACATGTTTGCTGTCGGGTTGGGTCCCGTAGCCGATTCGGTGTTCAGCGCCACAACGATGCTGATCGCAATCCCCACGGGTGTGAAGATCTTCAACTGGATTGCGACAATGTGGGGTGGTCGGTTGGAGCTCAAGACGCCGATGCTATTCGCGATCGGGTTCATCGCGATGTTCATTCTCGGTGGCTTGTCCGGTGTCATGCATTCCTCGCCCCCCAGCGATTTGCAGCAGACCGACACCTATTTCATCGTGGCCCACATCCACTACGTACTGGTAGGTGGAGCCATCATGGGGATCTTCTCTGCGATCTACTACTGGTGGCCCAAAGTCTTTGGCAGACTGCTTCACGAGGGGATGGGTAAGGCACACTGGTTCTTCATGATGCTGGGGATGAACCTGGCATTCTTCCCGATGCACTTCATAGGTCTGATGGGAATGCCACGGCGGATCTATACCTACGACACTGCACTTGGGCTGGACAAGATGAACTTGGTGTCGTCCATCGGAGCGTTCATTCTCGGAGCATCATTCCTGATCTTCATATACAACGCATTTTGGACGCGAAAAAGAGGGCAGGTCGCCGGGAAGAACCCGTGGAATGCCGCCACGCTGGAGTGGGCCATGTCCTCCCCACCGCCAGTGTACAACTTCTCGGTGCTGCCCGAAGTGTCGAGTAGGCTCCCGTTGTGGACTGAGAACGGCGTGAGCGAAATCCCCGATGAGCCACCGGAGCCGGTTCACGTACCAGGCGGGACCATCTGGCCGATTCTAACGGCCAGCGGCATCCTGACGATGGCTACCGGCGCTATCTCACACACTCTGTGGCTTGTGATCGCGGGCGCACTGCTCACGGCCTTCAGTATCTACCGCTGGGCTTTCGAGCCGTTCGAGGTCTGACATGACGCACGCTGCTGCGCACCACACGAGTACAGGACTGGACAACCGCAAGATGGCGTTCTGGTTGTTCATCGGTTCTGAGTGCCTGCTGTTCGGGACCCTCATTGCCACGTATCTGGTCTACGAAGGCAGGAGTGTCGCCGGGCCGACAACCCACGAGATCCTGAACATACCGCTCACTTCGATCAGCACTTTCGTCCTGCTGATGTCCAGTCTTGCGATGGTGTTGGCATTGGCAGCCGTTGCTCGGGCGGATACGGCGTGGTCACGCGTGTGGCTGGCAACGACGGCATTGCTGGGAATCGTCTTCCTGGGCTTCCAGGCCTACGAGTTCACTCACTTCGTGCACGAGGGCTTGACGCTGCAAGTGAATCTCTTCGGGTCGACCTTCTTTGTCCTGACCGGCTTTCACGGCGGGCACGTATTCGTGGGAGTCCTATGGCTGCTAACCCTGTTGATTCGCTCGTTCCAGGGCAAACTCGGCCCGGATAAGGCCCTCAATGTCGAACTCGCTGGTCTGTATTGGCACTTCGTGGACGTGGTGTGGATCGTGATCTTCACCGTCGTGTACCTGATTCAACGCTAGCGGGTAGCTCAACCATGACCGAACACGCACAGAACACTCAGGAAGCCGCACACCCGTCCACCGGCACATACCTCGCGATTGCTGGAGTGCTGACTGTGATAACGCTGGTCGAGGTCGGCGTATTCTACGTCCCGGCGTTCCAGAGTGTCCTCGCCCCGGTGCTGCTGTTACTCTCCGGCACCAAGTTCGCTCTGGTTGTGATGTTCTACATGCACCTCAAGACCGATCACAGGTTGTTCACGGCGATCTTCACCCTGCCGTTGTTGATCGCTATCGCGGTGATTGTCGCTCTCTTGTTCTTGTTCGGAGCGTTCTCGCTGGACGCAGCCGTTACCCCGTAACGCTTCCCCCTACGGCCGCCCGTCTGGACTGTCTCACATCGTACCAGACCATCGAAGGCGGACTCGCACCGGCCTCGCCCGTTCTGCACCGTCCTAGAACAACGAACGCGCCGGCACCTTGCGGTACCGACGCATCCTGAATGGCGGATTCTCGTAAAGTCTTAGCGTGTACTACCGGTCGTGCGCACGAATGCGAATCGCGTTGGCACGGGAGTTTGACCGTTGATGGTCGCTATGCGCAATGATACTACTGCTCCCGGTTCAACGGCGTCCAGCGCGCTTGCGAGGTCTTCCTTCGTGCGGACTTCGGTGTCGTCCACGTGGGTGATTACGTCGAACGCCCTGCCGCCGTATCCAGCGATCACCTTGCGCCAAGCGGGACCGTTGCGGTCGACGTCGGTTACCATCAGTCCGTACTCGACTTGCGAGTTCCGCAACCTCATGCGGTTGGCATCGTCTGCGGTGAACTCTTCAACCGAGATTCCGAGACGTGCCTCCAGGGTGCCCCCCTCCTCCACGTCGTCGGGTGGCCTACTGGCTATCGTCTCCTGCTCCTCTGTGTTGGCCTCTTGCAAACGGACCGAATAGGTGTGGCGCTCACCACCGCGACGCATTACGCTGACATCGATTGTCTCACCCGGCCGCCTGAAGCCCACCAGGGTCTGCAACTGCGCACCGTACTCGACTTGCTGCCCGGCAACCTCGACGATCACGTCACCTTCTTTGAGGCCTGCCCGCTTCGCTGGGCTGTCGTCGTCAGGGAATGAGACGACGACCACACCACGTATCTCCTGGAGACCCACATAATCGGCAGTCTCCTGGTCCACAGCATTGATCGACACGCCAAGTGCTGCACGTCTCACGCGTCCTTCGCTGATCAGCTGGTCGGCCACCTGCTGCGCCAGGTTGATGGGGATGGCGAAGCCGTAGCCGCTGTAGAATCCGGTCTCACTCGCAATGGCCGAGTTGATGCCGACGGCCTCTCCCCTGATGTTGACCAGCGGTCCACCCGAATTGCCGCGGTTGATCGCCGCGTCGGTTTGGATGAAGTCCTGGATCCCCCAATTGGAGGACTGCAGTCCGCGCAGCAACCGTCCCCGGGCAGATACGATGCCGGCCGTAACGGTGAACGTGAAGGCGTCTCCCAAGGGATTCCCTATAGCCAGGACCCATTGACCCACCGATATGGAGTCGGAATCACCCAACGGAATCGTTGCGAGGCCGGTCGCGTCGATCTTGATGACCGCAACGTCCGTGAGTGGATCGCCACCCACTATCTCTGCCTCGAACTTGCGGTTGTCGGGTAACCTCACATCGACCTGGTCGGCGCCTCCCACAACGTGATTGTTGGTGAGAATGTAACCGTCACTCGAGATCACGAAGCCGCTGCCGGTTCCCTGCTGCACCTGTGGCTCGCGCTGCTGCGGGAAGAGCCGCTCGAGCGGCGAGGGGACCTGTTGCTCGCTGTGGTATCTATCGTCAACCTTCTGGACCTCGATAAAGACCACGGCGGGTCGCGCCGCTTCAGCCACGGCGGTAAAAGCGTTGCCAAGATCTGCCAGCGGCCGCGCTTCGGGAATCACGGGTCGTTGTTGTGGCTGGCTGGCCACGAACGGACTGGGTGTAACCGCTTGCGCCACTGAGTCGCCGGTCAGATCCACCATAGATGTGAAGCCGACCACCAATACCGCCGCGAGAGCGACCAATGCTCCCAGCTTCATCCAATTACGGTTGCGTTTCATTAAGAACACCTCGTACTTCGTTAAGAACACCTCGTACTTCGTTGTTCTGTTGTCTCCACTCTTCTATACCAGCAGCGCCACGGCGGAGTCCGGCTCATGCGCCGGACCCGCCTGAGCAGCTCGACTACATTGTAACGCTACTTGGAGTCGTCTACTATCTCGTAGTCCGCCTCCACAACTTCCTCTTCCTTCTCGGCAGCCGTTTCACCTTCGGCGCCGGCTGTCTCAGAAGCATCGCCCGCTTGAGCTTGGGCCTCCTGGTACATCGATGCGCCGGCCGCCGAGTATGCCTGGCTCAGCTCCTCCAGAGCCAGCTTTATTTCGTCGGCTGCACCCGAGCGCAGTGCCTTCTTGGCGGACTCAACGGCCTCATCCAGCCGCTTCTTCTGAGACTCTTCCAGTCGATCAGCCCAGTCCTTGCTGTTCTTCTCCACCTCGTACACCAAGGTGTCCAGCCGGTTGCGTTGGTCGACCTCATCACGCTTCGATTTGTCCTCAGAGGCATGCTGCTCAGCGTCCTCTACCATCCGGTCGATCTCGGAATCCGACAACCCGCGCGAAGCCTCGATCCGGATCTTC
>JBDGXD010000035.1:0-19690 GCA_039584755.1 Gemmatimonadota bacterium | reverse complement strand
CTGTGGCATCAACGAAATCGATTATCGGTGCCTTGCTGCGAAAGTTCTCGGACAGTGCTATAACACCGGCGTTGGCGAACAAATCGAACTCACGCTCCACCTCGCGCCATACCGACACGTCTGCTCGGCGGAAGCGGTAGATACTCTGCTTTGCGTCGCCCACCAGCATCAGTCGAGTTGAGTCGCGCTCTCCCGACTGGGGGTCTCCAAGTAGATACGCGATCTCTCTTTGAGCCGGGTCGACATCCTGAAATTCATCTACTATGAGTGTGTGAATCCTGCGCCGCAGCGTCCGCCGGGCATACTCGTCATCCCGCAGCAGATCACGGGTCCACACGATCATGCGATCGAAATCGACAGCACCCTCGTCGTTCAATCTCAGCTCCAGTGCATCAAGCGACCGTAAGGCAAGGTCGATCAGTGTCTGTTCGTCTTCCGCGTGGTCCTCCCGATTGCCTGCGATCGCTCGCAGACGGTCGCTCTCATCAAGCAAGCGTTCCACCATCCCGCGCACCTTGGAAGGCGAGCGTCGTGCCAAGAGGCGGTCGATATTTGGCACGCTGCGCTGCTGCAACACATCGAGCAGAGTGTCCCGAACGACTTCGGCAACTAGTGCGAGACCCTCGCCTTCCTCCAACACTCGTGGGTTGGGATTGCGCCCTCTTCGCAGCCCAAACTCCCGCAACACATCACCACAGAAAGCGTGGATCGTACCGACTCGTGCCGTGTCCACCCGATACGCATCGTCGTGGCGACCGGCGTCGCGCAACGCCGCCCTCAGCTGCAGTCTGAGATCGGCAGCCGCCTTGTTCGTGTAGGTGATTGCTGCTACCTGATTCAGACTGACCGGCTCAGCGATGCGCTGGCCGGCAATCTCCACACCGAGCACGTACAGCACGCGCGCGACCACAATGCGTGTCTTACCAGATCCTGCGCCGGCAGACACCAGCACGTGGCTGTCAGCCGTGAGTGCCGCGTCGCGTTGATGCTGTGCGAGTTTCAGCGTCATGGCCGCCACGCCTTCGACTGACGGATTGAACGGCAGATGTCGGAACCGTGACACCAGGAAGGGCAATCGCACGTCGGGGGCGTTTCTGCCGGGAACCGGCCTCCTTGCACGCCACGTACGAGCACGGGTACCCTGTCCAGGGCCCGCTCGAACTTCTCCTTGGCCTTTTCTTGCGGTACCAGCAACTCCCCTTTCTTGACCTCATACAGCTGTAGCCGGTGGACTCCCTTGTCCTCCTTCTTGGTGAGCGCACGATACTCCACCCGCGCTACGTCAGCTCCCTCCACAAGTGTTTGCAGCGCGTGAGCATAGAGTGGCACCTGCAGCACCACTCCGTCGTCCCAGGCCTTGGCTTTGCCGCCGCCCGGTGTACTGGCTTCCGTGGTCTTGTAATCAACCGCAGCAAACAGGTTGCTCTGCTTGACTCGGTCGTCGCACATTACCTCGACACGGTCGATGATGCCGCGGTACCGCACTTTGAGCCCATCACGTTCGAGCACCACGTTGTCGAATTTCCTTTCGTGCTCGGCGACCGCAGTGCGGACCATCGCAGGAGCCTTGCGGCGTTTCTTCTCAAACATCTGCCGGTGCAGTTCGATCTCCCACTCGAGGTATCCCACAAGGATCCGTTTCAGCTCTTCCCGCTTCGCCGGAAACAGTGTTTCGTGACCCATCCACTTGTCGTCGCTTGCCTGGGCGATCGTCTGGTCCAAAGCAGTGTCGACCTCCGTTTCTATCCAATCGGAGTCACCCTGATCGAGGAACACGGGCGCACCTTTACGTCTTGCCGCCGCATCAAAGAATCGCGCCAGTGCATCGTGCAACACGATTCCACGAGTTGCAGCGTCCATCTCATGGTCGGGATCTTCCACTTTCTCGAGTCCAAGTAATCGCGCCGAGAACCAGCCCCAGGGACAGGTGGCGTACGCCTCGAGTTGCGACGGGTTCCACACGTAGTCCTCACCGTATCGATCGGAAATCCGCTCGAGCAGACTGCCATCTTCTATCAGTCCGCTGTATGCAGTCAACGCACCTGTCTCGCGCACGCGTTCGATCCGAGCGGCGTGGGTTGCCTGCTCGAGCGCCGCCGCGTTCGCATACACGGGCACACCTGGTGTGAGCACACGACTGGGCTGCACCTCATCACGTCGAAGCTCATGGCATTCTTGAACCGCATCGACGAATGCAGAGGGAGCCTGCAGTTCCCCCAATTCGTCCAATGACACGTATGACAGAGTTACGGATCTCGCTGCACCCGCCAGGAGAATGCGAAACAGGCCGCGCTCGCGAGTATCCCACAAAGATGCTCCTTCGATCGGCAAACCGGCTTGCAGCAGTGCCATGCGGTCGTCGTCATCGATAATGGGACTGCGCGGTGCAGGACACGGGAACCGACCAGACTCCATTCCGACCACGAAGAGGTGGTCGAATGGTCGATACACTGCGGCGAGTGCTTCGAGCACTTGCACGCCGCGTCGCTCATTCGTCCACAGGGCTGCGTCACCCGACAGCACGCTCTGAAGCTGTTCGTGGAATTGGCCGGCATCCATCTCCTGAGTGGCGTCGCCCCACGTCTCCAGCGCTCCGCGCCATTCATCGACCACGTTGCGTAGCGCCTTCCAGCCCGCCAGGTCGGTGCGAGCGATCTCGTACTTGCCGTGTGGAACGGAGTAGATATGCGACTCGATACCAAGCGGGTCTTCGCCCACAAAACCCGCAAGCCACTTCACCCAATCCTGCAGAGTGCGGGTCTCATCGAGCGGTCTGACTCGGGCCGCAAACCACTCCATCGTCTTTCTGGTTCGACTCACTCGGTACGAGCGCGGCAGGTCGCGCCGTCTCCGCTCCTCATCTTGGTAGTCACCCGACTCAACCCGTACCGCGGTCCGCTCCAGTTCAGCCAGCGCCGAGACCCACGCGTCGAGGCCGGTCATCGCATCGCGGTAGCCAAGGTGGTTCAACACGTCCACGTCAAAGTCATTGGCGTAGTAGGGCTGAGCCGCCAGGTCGACCAAGGTGCGACGGGTCCAACCGTCTGCCGCAGCCCGGAATAGCCTGAGGAGACTGCGTACCGTTGGTATCTCCGCGAACCCGATCCTGAGTCTCGCAGCAGCCGGTACGCCCACGCGGGCAAGAGCCCCAACCATCAGGTCTACGTTGGGTCGTGCCTTGCGACTCACCACGCCGATCCTGTGAAGCGGTGTGCCACCGTCTACCAGCGTCCGAACCCGCCGGGCCACTTCTTCAGCCTCACGATCGGGATCGGGCGCGGCGATGAGTGTCACCGGCGACTCACTCCTCTCAACACCATCGAACACTCCGCTACCGAATGCCGGCTGTTCATCCAACTGCTGCGTGATGCCTTCAAGGCCTTCCTGCAACAGTGAGTCATCCGCAGCGTACACCATGACGTTATCCAGGGCCGGCGACTCAGTGAGGGCCGCAAGCAATGGACGCCATCCACCCCGCAGGTCGTGCAACCCGTTGATCCTGACCTCACGCCTTCCGCGCAGACGGCGTGTGACATCTTCAGGGTTCGCACGCAGCGCAAGCGCACAATCCACGTAACTGTCTCTTCCGTCGCGACGGTTTGTTCGCTCGAGTCTTGCCGCGTACGCGCCGTAGATGGCGGCCAGTTCCCGGTCCCGCAGAAGCTCGAACTCGTCTCCCGCTCTCCGCTCTACGGCTTGCTGGAACTGATCGACACTGACGCCTTCCTGTATCAGCTCTCCAAACAGGCGGTCCACAGCAGCAGCGAAAACACCCACGTCGCGGATCCTACTTAGGACGTCTCCCGCATTGTCCCGCAGCACTGATGTCAGCAGCACCAGACGCTCGTAGTCACCCAGCGGCTTGCGCGCGGTGCTGCCGAGCCACTCCGACAATTCGTGGAAGGTGCAGAGAGGTGGATCAAACCAGCCTTTGACTCCCCGCTCGGCAGCAAGCCGGATCAGGTCGTCACGCAGTCCTCCTTGACGGAGCACCAGCAGATATTCGGGAGAGGGGAAAGGCTCATCGTCCGTCGCCTCGAGTGGCGTTAGAAACCTGTCGGCTGCAGCCTCGAGCAAGCGACGGGGATCAGGGCAGATGATGAGTCGGAGATCGGCCATGTAACCAGTAGTGTAGCTGTGTGGTGTGACAGCGGGAAGCACTCGCCTGCCACCGCCGCCCGAGACCAGCCCTCCGTCCGGGTGAGGGCGAGCTGGACGCAGGGCAAGAACCGGGGGGGGAAGACCACCCTTGCGACTTCCGTCCCCAGGCGTATGTTCTCCCTCCCCAGTCCCCCCACGGTGGAAGTGTGGCAAGAACGGTTATCTTACTCCTGGCATTGAGCGTACCAGCCCTCTACGCAGCTGAGCGGTATGCTGTACTGACTGAGGAGGAAGTAGCGTACGTCTATCATCCGGAGACCGACAACGTATACACAGTGGTGCTCGGGGCGGCCCCAGACCGCTCATTCAAGCGGCACCTGCTGTTGCCGTTCCACACCCCGTCGCGCGAAATAAAGATTGCGGAAGAACACGGCTCCATGAGCGCATACCTGCGTGAGAAGGCTGCGCGCGACACGCTGTTCCTCTTGAATCACTCTCCCGCACAAAGCGAGTCGGTCACCGCTCGATGGGCGCGCTCGCCTGGCGCACATCTCGATTCCGTACGGGTGTTCGGCTATCGCTGGGACTTCCCCGATCTGGCCTGGGTCCCTCGTCGCGACCTCGACACCCAAGAGCTACTGCCGCTGGAGCTGTCGGTGCTATTGCCGGTCCCATCAGCAACGTGGTTCTGGGACGACATGTACCCGATTGACGCGGTAGTAGTGAAGGAACCGCGCGAGATCCCGCCTCAAATCAGCGGCGCACGACCCAACTCCATTGAGGCACTCGAGCATGCTCTGATGATCCGCGGTGAGGCCGCTCGGTACCTCGAGAAGCTGTTGTTCCACTGAGAGCTGCGATTTCGCTCTCCGACTCGCTGCTTTGATACGCAGCCCAGCAGCCGTACCTTTCGTTGTGTCGAACAGACACGCTCACAACTGCTGCAACCGTTAGCGACTACACAGCAAACAACGATGCGGAGGATGCGATGGAACCCCATAGCAGCCTGAGCCGCCGCGGGTTTTTGAAATCGACTGGCGTGGCCGTCGCAGGAGGTGGGGTGCTATCGCCCCACATGTCCGCCGCCAAGCAACAGCAAGACCAGAGACCCCGAGTCCGCGAATACCGCACGTTGGGACGGACCGGCTTCGACGTTTCAGACATCAGTTTTGGAACGGGCAACCTCAACAACACGAACGTCTTGGAAGTCGCTCTCGATATGGGCGTGAACTACATCGACACGGGTGAGCACTACGTGAATGGCCAAGCCGAGCGGACGATCGGTGAGGCACTCAAGAACCGTGACCGCAAGTCCGTGTTCTTGACCACCAAGCTGAACCTGAACTTTGGTGGATCCACCGAGGCAGAGATCAAGCAACGCTTCCATCGCTGTCTCGAGCGGCTGCAGACAGACTACGTCGACTGCCTGATGATCCACATGACACCGCGGGTAGAACAGGTGAACAACCCGGCATTCCATGCCGTATACGAGCAACTCAAGGCGGAAGGCAGGGTTCGTTTCCTCGGTCTCTCGAACCATGGACGGCAGCACTCCTGGTGGGGACGAGTCGAAAACGCCATGGAAGACGTCGTGGGAACAGCTGTCGACGACGGCAGATTCGACGTTGCACTGTTCGTGTACAATTTCCTCCAAAAGGAACAAGGCGAACGCATCATCGCTGCATGCAAGTCCAAAGGCATGGGCGTGACGTTGATGAAGACCGATCCCGTGAATCTGTACGAGAGCATCAGCGGTTCTCTAGAGCGATGGAGGGAGAACGGGCGGGACATTCCCGAGTCACGTCGGCAGTTGGCCCGGGATTACGAATCGTTCGTGGAGAAGTCGGAGCAGTTCAAACAGCAGCACGGCCTGCACTCTGCCAGCGAAGCACGTGCGGCTGCAACCAAGTACGTGCTCAGCAATCCGGATGTCCATTCGGTATGTGCCACCATCAACACGTTCGATGCGCTGGATACCTTTGTCAGCCTGTCAGGCGAGAAACTGACTGACGACGACAGTTCCATGCTGGACAGCTACGAGACCCTCCTCGGCCGGTACTACTGTCGTCATGCGTGCGGGATCTGCGAGCCTGCCTGTCCCCGCGGCGTATCGGTGAATACGGTCATGCGCTACAACCACTACTTCGAATCTCAGGGTCGGGAAAAGCACGCCATGCAGGCATACGCGAGATTGAGCACTGCCCCGGCGGATGCGTGCCAGGACTGCGTAGGCGATTGCGAAGACGCCTGTCCCTACGGTGTGCCAGTGCGGTCCCTGCTCGCGCAGGCCCACCAGAATCTGATGCTAGCCTAGAGGATCAGAACCCATTCAGCGCGGTTCTCACTGCAATCCAGGCGAACTCAACGCTGGAGTACTCGCTCAGCAGCACGATGCATCACTTGAGGTTATTATTTCTATAGTTGCGGAGCGTCTGATAGTATCGTGTGTATCGGCCCTGCCGGCCACGACGGGTGCTCCTCCTTCCTTGCCACGCTGTTCCAGACAGGCTGTCTAGCAATTCGAATCACGCTGGCCGACAGGAGCGCATAATGAGCACCGATTCCCCGTCTGACCATGAATCCAGAGACATTTCTCGTAGGAATTTCGTAAGAGTTGGTGGTGCTGCCATCGCGGGAGGAGCAGCGCTAGGTGTTCACCCGGTTCCTGCAACCGCCAGCCCAAGACCTTCGTTGTTCCCCACTCCCCTGCGGCAGGATGCGAGCATCCAACGCCATCGTACGCTGGGTCGCACCGGTTGGCAGGCCTCCGATATCGGCATGGGCAGCGTCCCTCTGCGGGAATCTAATGTCGTCCGGTATGCCTACGATAAAGGTGTGAATTACTTCGACACGGCCGAAGGTTATGGTAACGGCGCCGCCGAGAGTGCCATTGGCGAAGCCATGCAGCACATGGAGCGTGACAAGATATTCGTAGCCACCAAGGGGCGAGTGGGCAACGACGACACGGTGGCAACGATCGTGGAAAAGGTCCACAAGAGTCTCGAGCGTCTCAAGACCGACTATGTTGACGCCTACTCCATACATGCCGTTTCGTCTGTCGAGGCGCTGAGCCATTCAGGGTACCACCAGGCCATGGACCAACTCAAGGCCGAAGGAAGGGTGCGGTTCACCGGCTGCACCTACCACGGGCCGCGCGACCCGCAAGGGATAAGCATGGGCGACCTGTTGACTGCGGCAGCAGAGGACGGTCGCTTCGATGTCATTCTCCTGGTCTACAACTTCATGAACCATGAGGAGGCAGACCGAATCATTGCGGCCTGCAAGGCAAACGACGTGGGGACCACCGCCATGAAGACATCACCAGGCGTACTGCGTCACCAACCTCTGGATCCCGCCAACCTCACAGAACAACAGGAACGTTACATCGAGCGCTTCACCAACCGGGGACAGAGCCGCGAAGATGCACTGCAACGGCTCGAAGCACAGACGGAGCGCCAGAAAGGTCTGTACGAGCGCACGCAATCCTTCGTCGAACAATACGGGTTGCAGACCGACGAACAGCTCAGGCTTGGCAGCATTCACTGGGTGATTCAGAACCCTGACATGCACACTGCGTGCATCGCCTTCACCAATTTCGACTTGGTTGACAAGGTTGTACCGCTGTCGGGTACCGAGCTGGGATCGGCAGAGTTGCAGATGTTGCAGGAATGCAAGTACGCTCTCAACAGCCAATACTGTCGTCATGGATGCGTCGCATGCAGTGGCAGCTGTCCGTACGACGTACCGGTGAGCACGATCATGCGGTATGCCTACTACTACGAGGGCCAGGGTCGCGAGAAGGACGCGATGAAACTGTACTCCGGATTGTCCGCAACCGACATCACCGCCTGCGACAGTTGCGCGGGCGAATGCGCCGGAGCCTGTCCGTATGGGATCGACATACTACCGAGCATGCTCCAAGCACGCGACATGTTGACTCTGGCTTAACAGATTGCACTTGGAATAACGAACGTGGGAGTGGACGCGATGAGAACAAACCGCATACTGTCCTGGATCGCATTACTCACGACAGCTCAATTGTTGGCCTGCTCTGGCAAACAGTCGAGTTTTCCCACCATCGATGGTTGGACGCAAGCAGGCGATGAATTGACCTACGATGTGGACAACCTGTGGGAGTACATCAACGGCGCCGCCGAACTATTCGTCGAGTATGACGTACAAACTTGCCGCACTGCCGACTTCACGTCGGGTGAGGTTACGGTCGCAGTGGATCTGTATGACATGGGAACACCTCTCAACGCCTTTGGAGTATTCAACCGCGAGAGTTCCGGCGCGGGGACACCCCTGCCACAGGCCACAAAGGCCGTGATATCTCCGCCCTATCAGGCATTGCTATTGAAGGGCGCCACTTATGTGAAGGTGAACGCCATCGAGGGAGAACTGACCGAGGCATCGGGCCGCGAGCTACTCGAGTCGATTGCTGCTTCACTGACCGGTGCTACCGGGTATCCCGGCGAACTCAGCATGCTGCCGGAGGCCGGAAAGATCGCTGGTAGCGAGGGATATCAGCGCCAAGGCTTCCTCGGATTAACGGAACTCACCGACTGCCTCTATGCCGAATACGCAGGTGAGGGAGATGAGGTCTGGCAGGGCTTCGTGGTGCGTTCCCCGAGTTCGTCGTCAGTTTGGGATGCACTGGCCGCAGAGTGGGAGTCCTTGGACCGAAACGGGCTGACCGTGCTCTACCGCGAGATTCCGTACCGTGGTCTCGTGGGGGTCGTCCAGACCGAAGACGTTGTCATGGGCGTGTCAGGTGCGGCAGATCGGGCGGCGTTGCTCAACCGACTCGACGGATTCGTTCCCTGATCCAACGGCGAAGACACAGGATGGGATGCTCAGTGCACAGTACCTCGAGCAGGCTCTCCGTGGTGACACTGGTAGCTCTTTCCATGGCTGCATGCGGCGGTGAACAACCGATGTCATACCTTGCTCAATTTCTTCCCGATCAGGTCGACAACTGGAGGCTCAGCGACTCCACCAGCACCTACAACCGCCAGTCGATCTTCGACTACATCAACGGTGCGGGAGAGGTATATCGCTCGTTCGCATTCGGTGAGGTTCTGGTTGCCCGCTATTCACGGCAAGGAAGCGGTGACATCTCCGTCGAGCTGTTCGATATGGGCAACCCTGCCGATGCCTACGGAGTGTTCAGCTATGCGCGGGAGAGCGAGGAGATGGGCATCGGCGGTGGATACGAGCGTAAGGGTGGTGTACTCTGTTTCTGGCAGAACCGCTACTACGTGTGCGTGGCCGCCGATCAGAGCAGCGGCGAACCGACACCCCAACTCGTGGAGCTGGCCCGGACCATATCAGAACAGTTGCCAGCCGAGTCGGAGAGACCCAATCTAGTGGCGATGCTACCGACTGAGGGTATGGTAGCCTTCAGTGAAAGATTCTTCCATAACCATCAGTCACTCAATTACCACTACTACCTGGCCCGTGAAAACCTGCTGGGCTTGAATCCCGGGACCGACGTGGTGATGGCACGCTACCAACCGGGATCATCGTACGTGGTGATCGTGAGACACGAAAACGAAAACGAGGCGATCGGTTCCCTATTCGCATTCAGACAGGGTTACGTACCAGACAACGCGAATTCCCAGACTGCGCAAACAGAAAGAGGCAAGTATGTGTCTTCAAGGCAATACTCTCGTTTTGTGGTTGTGGTGCTGGACGCGGTGTCCGAGCGGCAAGCCGATCAGCTGGCACAGGCAACTGTTGAGAGACTCACCGAATCATTGAACTGGGGGAACTGAGTCATGAAAAGGACCGGGGCTGGTCTCACCCGCAGAGATTTCGTGAAAGGTGTGGGTGGTGCCGCGGTGGGTATGACGGCAGGTCTGCCGATGCCTGTGTCAGGTACGATAGCGCAAAGCACATCCAGGGTAGTCCTGATCCGCAATGAGGAAGTAGTCTCCGGCACCCGAGACATAAACGAGGAGTTGATCCAACAGATGCTGGATCAGGCGATGGTCGCCTTGTTTGGCCAGGAACGCCCGCTGGATTGTTGGAAACAGATCATCCGGCCGCGCGACATCGTCGGTATCAAGACCAACGTTTGGCGACACCTCCCCACACCACCGGAAGTTGAACGGGCAATCAAGAACGGTGTGCTACAGGCGGGTGTAGCGGAAGAAAACATCGCGATGGGAGACCAGAGAATTCTCCAAAATCCGGGCTTTCAGCGGGCCACGGCCCTGATCAACACCCGACCGATGCGCACCCATGCCTGGTCTGGTGTCGGCAGTCTCCTCAAGAACTACATTACATTTGCACACCCGCCGGACTACCATGCCGATGCCTGCGCCGGACTGGCCGAACTGTGGCAGCTCCCGATCACCAAAGGCAAGACCCGTCTCAATGTTCTGGTGATGCTCACACCACAATTCCACAACATCGGGCCGCACCATTTCGACGCCAGCTTCATATGGCCTTACGGTGGCTTGATTGTGAGCACCGACCCGGTAGCTGCCGACGCCGTGGGGCTACGCATCATCCAGCAGAAGCGGCGCCTGGCTTTCGGCGAAGACCGCCCGCTGCAACCAACAGCTCACCACATCGCGTTGGCGGATACCGAGTACCACCTCGGCAATGCCGATATGAGCAAGATCGATCTGGTGAGGCTCGGTTGGCAGGAGGAAAGCCTGATTTAGCAGCTACAGAGTGGCGAAGCGGACAGTTGAGAGTGCTCTGGATCTGCTGCTACATCCGCTGTCTCTCCAACAGAATCTGATTCGTTTCCGACCTGGACTCTCCGACGGACGTGATGTAGATCGCCTTGCGATCGTACACCGGACAGGCATACTCGCAGGCTCCGCAGCCGGTACAGAGTGCAGGATCGACGTGTGGCCGTTGTACCGTCACCTCGTCGCCCTGCCCGTCGAAGACCACTTCCTCCCGCAGGAAAATCGCCTTGGGTGATGTCGGGCACCATTCCTCACAGACAATGCACGGCGTTGCCATCGCCCAGGGCAGGCACCGGCCACGATCGAGAAACGCCGTCCCGATCCGGTTGGGTGGCGTATCCTCATCGCCCACCTTCTCATTGAAGGTCAACTCGTTGATCGCACCTGTGGGACACACCTGACCACATAGAGTGCAGGTCGGTTCGCAGTAGCCAATCTTGGCGATCAGGAACGGTGTCCACAGACCTTCCAACCCAGATTCTAGGAGTGTAGGATGGAGTGCATTGTTGGGACACACGCGCATACACTGACCACACCGGATGCAACGACCGAGGAAATCGTCTTCAGACAACGAACCTGGTGGACGCACCAGGTAAGGCGAGCGTTTGGCCTCGAACGCGTTGCCCGACCGGAACAGCGGCACGACTGCCATCCCACCGATCAGTGATCCCACCAGTTTTCTGCGAGAGACGTCGACCTTGGATGTCCCAGCAGGATTGGTCTTGGTGCTGAGCTTGTTGGGGAAGAACTTGAATCTCAGCGCACCCTCAGGGCACGCCCCCTGGCAGTTCAGGCACAAGTGGCACTCTGCCTGCCGCCACTGACTACCCACGTCGGGATTGTCCGCACCCTGACACGACAAGAGACATCGGTTACAGCTGGTGCACACCTTGTCATCCTTGTGCAGACCGAATATCGCAAAGCGGGAAAAGACGCCCAGCATGGCACCGAGCGGACAAATGCCACGACACCAGAAGCGCGTGAACACTCGATTCATCAGCAGGATCGTCAGGAAGAACAGGCCGATGAACACCACACCGTTGAAGTGTGCCTGACGAAACGGCAACAGCGTGGCTGCCAGTAGATCGTACAGTCCGCCTGTCACCACAGCTATCGGTGCGATTCCCGTATCCCTCCCAGCCGATGCCAATGCCAACGCCGCAGTGTGCAGTGTTGGCAACACCGCGGTCCCGATCGAACGGGCCAACAGCGGCAGCGGATCTAGCAGTCCCGCTTGCAGGCTTCCCAGGAGACCAGCGCCCAGGCAAAAGAACAGAACGTAGTACTTGATCCGCTGGTATGGCTTGTAACGATTGGATTCCAACAGCCGCTTGCCACGACGCGACTTACGTTCCGAGCGGAACCCCGACAGCCAATGGTTCAAACTCCCCAGCGGGCACACCCAACCACAGAAGAACCGTCCGATGAATATCGTCGGTATCAGAATCACCAGGGACCACAGTAGACCCTTGTACAAGGTGCCACTGGCGAGAAGCGTCATCAGCGCCGCGAGCGGATCAAGTTCCAGCGCAATCGAGACCGGGTAAGGCAGCCGTATCTCAGATACCTCCGCCGGGTTGAAATCGACCTCAAAAGTCGTCTTGAGAATCAGCCAAAAGAATATGAAGAAGAAGACTACTTGAGATGTGCGACGCAGGTTCTTGACTGACTGGATAGTCATGGTGTCAAGGCTGTAGTCATACTATCTCTCTGTATCCGCCGGATCGGTAGTCCAACGACCCCAACCCCGATGCTGCAGCCAAAGCTATGTGAGCTACCTGTTGACCGTTGAACCCCAGAAACTCGACTGACCTTGCATCGGCAGCCACCTGGTCGGTAGCGCACATCACGGTGTTCTCGATCGACACGTCATTCAGAGAGCCGCCCTGAGGACCACCCCTTAGGAGAACACGAGTGGCATCTACCACGGTCAAAGTTGGTCGGACGAATGAAGCTAGGTCGACTATGGATTGGTCTATCTCTTGATGCAGTCGATTACGTCTGCCGCCCAGTATGCCGTACAAGTTCTTCATCCCGACGGTACACCGAGTCAACGAATGCTGTTTTACGATTGGCATGTTGATCAGTCGATCGGTTTCGATGAAGTGCCGCAGCACCGGCCAACTGGTGAGCACCCTACCACCGAGATCGACGTCTACGAAATCCTCATCACGGGGAAGCATGACTCTGGCTCCGGCTGTTTCACCAGCTTCCTTGACACCGGAGCGGAGAAAGCTCCTACGAGGATCGTTACAGCTCACATCCGTCACCGTCACCCGGGACGCACCAGCGCCCAGACAGAGTCTCACCATTTCACTGACTAGGGCCGGGTGGGTGTTCGCCCCCTGGGCTGGAGTCCGGTCCCAACCGACATTAGGCTTCACCACAACCGACTCACCCGTATGCACGAACCGTTCGATCCCACCGATGGCGTCCAAAGCAGCTCTCAGCGCCATCTCCGGGGCGTCATTAGTTGCTGAGGTCAAGATAGGAAGGGACGGATCAGGGGGAACTTCGAAATTCGCAGTCTTGACCAGGACCGCTCGTGCTTTCGTAGTCTCGCGGTTGTGGAACACGAACCCGGCGGAGCCGGTTACCGCTGCCAAGGCAACCGCTGGGCCAGTCTTCTTGAGGAACTCCCTGCGTTCCATGGTTCTCTCCGCCTTGTGCACTCTATTCTCGAGCATACGGAAAACCGGCGATCTCGACAAACTTAGCACATACCGCATCTGCCGATAGTAATATTGGAATTAAGGTCGGTTTAGAGACGAAAGCTCCGAATTCGACGGGAGACTCCTCGACAACTTGGCAAACCAGGGTGAAACTTGTGGGTGTCGCTTTGTCGGACGTCGTATGCCCGAGTCGGCAAGCGGACCAACTCACCCTACACGAAGGCCGACAGATCAATGGCCACAGAACACTTAATTCTCGAACACATGAGTTGGCCTGAGATCGAGGCTGCTCTGCACGCTGGTGTGACAACCGCCGTGGTTCCCTGTGGAGCCGTGGAGCAACATGGCCCACATCTGCCCTTGTTCGTCGATGCCGAGCATGGCACAAAGCTTGGAGAAGAAGTAGCCCAACGAATGGGCAACACCTTGGTTGCACCAACGATACGAATAGGCTGCTCGGAACACCATATGGCGTTTCCTGGCACCATCTCTCTTAGAGAAGAGACGTTCAGGTCGGTGTGTCAGGACTATTGCACCAGTCTTGCCCGACACGGCTTCAAGTACATCTGCCTGCTACCGTCACATGGGGGTAACTTCAAGCCACTCGCTGCCATGGTTGATGAGCTCGACGCGAGCGTCGGTACTCAATGCCGTGTCGCTGCGTTCACCGATCTGATGCGAGTGGTCGACGTTTGGAAACAGGTGGTGCAGCAGAAATCCGGCTACGGTGCTAGGGTAGGTGGACATGCCGACATAGCAGAGAGTTCACTGATGTTGTACCTCCACCCCGGTCTAGTCCGTGAAGAAGATGCCACAGCCGGCTATCTTCCCGAACTGACGAACGAGGTGATTGGTCGCATAATCAATGACGGACTCAGGAGTGTTACTGAGAACGGAATACTCGGCGACGCCCGCGGTATGTCACCCGAGATCGGCAGCAAGTGCATAGCCGCACTCGCTGACGTGATGGCGGAGTACTTCAATACCGCGCAGCCAAAAACACACTCATGAAGGTGAAAGATGCAGTCACAATCAGCACTCGATCGATTCAAGTCAGTTCACGATGCCTTGCAGCAGGACCGCCGTTGGTGGAGGGACGCCACACGTCTCCGCTATGCCGCCATGGCAGCCATCATGTGCGAGGGCAGTGGCACCAGCGTGGCCCACGGGATCAGAAAGATGGGTGACGACCTCAAGAAGGAGTTCCCCTGGTACTGGGGAGTGAACCCCAACATACAATTCGTCGTGGGTACACTACTACTGCTGCAAAGAGATTCTGCCAAACGGTTCATCAACGAGTTGATTCGGGTCCGCAAACTGTTTCGCGAGCAGCGGCTGCACCGTGCGCTGCAATTCGAACTACTTGCGGTGTTGATTCTCCGCATCAAGGCAGAGGGCAGAACCATCTCTCGAGGCACCGTCCGCCAATTCAAGGCGATCTACGATGAGATGAAGAAACACCACCGGTTTCTCACCGGACCGGACGACTTCCCAGCCTGTGCCCTCCTGACCGGGCAGTCGGGTACGCCCCAGACAATCGGAGAAGGAATCGAAGCCATTTACGATCAACTTCATGACTCCAAGTTCAGCAAGGGTAACCCACTACAGACCGCCGCCAACATCATGTACCTGGCCCCGGGGAGAACACGGGATGTTGTGGGACGCGCCACCGCACTGCGGAACGAGTTCCGGTCAAACAACGTGCGGATAAACCAGCGCGACTATGACGAGGTGGCGATTCTCTCCATGTTGCAACTACCCGCCTGGAAAGTCGTTGCACGAGTCCTGGATTTGCGCGATGAGCTGGTGAGCGTGAGACCGAAGATTAACAAGTTGTTGCGGTTCGACCTCGCCGTGGGAATCGCCTTTGCAGATTTCGCGGCGGGCGTGGCTGAATCACAGCCTCTGGGCGGCGCCAAGATACTGCTGGACGTTCAAGCGATGTTGGCGGCTCAGGCTGCTGCCATGGCAGCGGGCGCTGCGGCTGCTGCCGCTGCGACTTGACTACGGTCTGTCGGGCAACACCAGCCTGAAACGCACAATCGACGCTACGTCCAATTCATCCCTAGTCACGGCCCAAACGTAGTCTCCGCGTACAACGGGCTCCGGGTAGGTCTGGAAGGAATGCGGCACCCGCACGTGTCCTAGAAACCGCCCGTCGCGATCGAACACGTCGTAGGCCGGTGGCTCCGTATGGCGAATCTGTGGCCAGCCGGTACGCTGTTCCTCCTCGCGTGCCTCTGCCTCCGTCACGCTCACCCGAGCGTCCGTTGGCACGAGAATCCAGAGGTTCCCTTCGGCGCTCACGAACATGCCACGGAACGGCGGCTTGCTGTCCGGTACCGGTGGGCCATTCCACTTCCATCCCGGATACTGCTGCCGCATGTTGTGAGTGGCCCTGCGACGGTGTTCTTCCGCCTCCTCTCGCTTCACTGGCACCGGCGTCCATTCCCGCTCGATTCGCAGTACCGACTCGGTCGCCCGATACAGGTCTATGCGGTATTCATTGCTCACTCCACCCACCATGTAGCCCAGCGGACTGAACGACCAATGGACCTGCGCGGTAAAAGGCACGCGGTTCGAGCTCGACCCACCACCTTCCCTGCTGCCAGTTATCCGCGACACTTCATGATCCCAGGTCGGTACGGCCACCGTGTCAACTATGCCAGCGTCCGGATCGATGCGTGCAAGCCCGAATTCCCAGTCCCACGGAGCGGTCCCGTAGTTCAACAGCACCATGGAATGGACGTACCCGGCTGTATCACGATACAACCGCCGCGACGTGTTGAAGCCACCCGGGTACCATAGCTGCTCGAGGTACTCACCTTCGGGCCCGAACAGGGACAAGCGTCCGTTACCCGGATCGCGAACCAGCAGTCTCCCGTCAGCCAGAGTCGCCATGGAGCCCGGATTCTTGTACTCACCCGGGCCACCTCCCTCACGACCGATGTCGCGCAGGTACATACCGTCGGGCCCGTAGGACCGGATGACCGGTACCTGCCTATCCAGCATGTAGATCACACCGTCGTCACCCACGGCAATGGATCGGGGATCGCCGATGAGGTATTCATCGGGCCCATCCATCATTCCAATCGTCACCTCTGCTACTAGATAGGCGGTGTCACCCCACAGCGACCCCGACAGCGTCCGCACGGTGACTGTATCACCCACCGTGTCGCTCACCGCTTGCCACTGAGCCTCTGATCTGCGACCACCATCACCACCACAAGCAGTCACACCTATTGCCAGCGCCATGGTGCCAGACCGCAGGATCTTCGCTATGTGCATTGTGGATCTATCTCCTCCAGGATGTCCCGGGCATATCCAACTAACGCTGGCCACCCAAGGGCGTGCCTACCGATCGCATGAAACCCGCCTTTTTAGATGGTCCGCGCTGACAAAGGGTTGCGTGGCCAGCCCCCTCTGCCCCCCTTCCCGTTGCCTAGATCGACTCAAAGGACTACTCTGCCCCTACATGGATCTCTGGACGGCACTACTCGACATCTTGATTCTGCTGGCGGCAGCCATGCTGTTGGGTGGGCTCTGCGAACGTCTCAAGCAGAGTCCGTTGTTGGGATACTTGTTGGCTGGCACACTACTCGGGCCGAACGCGCTCGACTTGCTTCCTAGCCACGCGGCGGTTTCCACAATCGCTGAACTCGGGGTAACCCTACTCCTCTTTACCATTGGCCTCGAGTTCTCTTGGCGAACACTCCGCGCCATTGGACCGGTGGCCGTAGGAGGCGGCACGCTCCAGGTGTCGCTGACCGCTGTGTTGACCACCACGGTCTGTTTGACACTGGGACTGGATCCGCTCGCAGCTGTCGCTGTGGGCACCATGATCGCCCTGAGCAGCACTGCCGCAGTAGTCCGGCTGTTGGCGAACCGTGCAGAGCTCGACGCCGTGCACGGCCGCAACGCAGTCGGAATTCTGCTGCTGCAGGACATCGCGGTGGTACCGATCATGTTGGTCGTTGCCGCGCTAAGTGCGGGTGGTTCGCCCGCTGACGTTGGCCTGGCCCTCGCACGGGCTGTCGGACTGGCAGCCCTGCTGGTTCTCGCCCTGAACGTGTTCTTCAACTACGTGTTGCCGCTGCTGCTGAGTTCAAACACGGTGGCGCGCAATCGTGACTTGCCGATACTGCTGGCGATCGTCACCGCAGTTGGCGCTGCATGGCTGTCCCATTGGGCTGGCTTCTCACCTGTGCTCGGGTCATTCATTGCAGGAATGCTACTGGCCGAGTCGCCATACGCCACGCAGATCCGGGCTGACATTGTGCCGCTGCGCACATTGTTCGTGACCTTGTTCTTTAGCTCGATTGGGATGCTGAGTAATCCAGCCTGGGTGGCAGAGAACTGGTTCTTGCTCAGCGCCGTAGTAGCCGCTGTCGTCATCGGCAAGATGGTCGTGACAGCGGGCGTCGTTCGACTGTTCCGCACTCCACCCAGCCAATCGATTGCTACCGGCGTTGTCCTGGCACAGGTAGGTGAGTTCTCCCTTGTCATTGCCGTGGTGGCACGAGATGGAGCGCTGGTCGGCGCGGAGATATTCGACCTAATAGTGGCCACGTTGATTGCGACCTTGTTCTTTACGCCCTTCCTCGTTGCCCTTGCCCCGCGTCTGGCGACGTTCGTCGGTAAAATGTCGGCTGCTCAGCGTGATGTGGCACATGAACCGGGTGATGCGGCTACCCCGCCGGGCAGTGTGGGCGGTCATCTTGTGATCGTGGGTTTCGGCCCCGCTGGCCAACGGGTCGCCGAGGTGATGATGGGTGAACCGGATCTCGACATTCTGGTTGTGGAGATGAACCCCCGCACGGCGGACAATGCACTGGCCTACGAACTAAAGACCTACCTGGGTGACGCCACCCGAGAAGAGGTATTGGAGCGGCTGCACATCCGCACGGCTGCAGCGATAGTAGTAACGTTGCCCGATCCGGGAACCGCGCGACAGGTTGTCCAGCGGGTCCGCGTACTCTCGCCCGATGCATACATTGTAGTCCGGGCACGCTACCACGTTCACCGCTGGCAACTCTACGTCGCCGGAGCAGACGCGGTGGTTGACGAAGAGGATCAGGTGGGTGTTATCATGGCAGCGGAGATCCGCCGGCGGTTACGCGAGTTGGGCCGGAATCGATCAGACGCCCGAGACTAGTGGCTTCATCAGGTATGTGAGACCGGCAAGTCCTTTCAACACACGAAGCTGGCATCGAGCTTGCGGGAGCAAGACTAGGTCGTAACGAGCCCCGCGTTGGACGTGCGTGCACCACGACACCAAATTAGCTGTCAACCCCGCAACCCGACGAGGAGGATGTCATGACCCGGCTAACCCAGCGCCTCAGCACGGTGTGGTCAACTGTGAAATGCCCGAGATGCGGCAACGTAGTGCATCCCGACATGCTGGGCATCGAGGGTGCCTCGCCGGCATCGCCTCCACAAGATGAGAAACGTTGGTCCTTTCTCTGGGTCGCACCTCGGGGCGATATCTGTCCGGAATGCGATTTTCCACTCTCGAAGTACCTCGGTCGGCTCAAGTGGATCCGCATCATGACTGTAGGAGTGACGATTGTGGTGATTGCGTTTCTGCTACAGGTAGTCGGGTCCATAGGCCAACTGGGAGACGCCTACGTAGCTGTAACGAGAAAGGTCATACTCGTCGGTGCCGCCGTCTTTGCCGTCGGTTTCGTAGGCGTCATCATAGGGGGCCGACACAAGACACTCCGCATATCGGACAGGCAGTGACTCTCACAAAGAAGGGGCCTTGATCGCTGCGGTTTCCACCGCGCCGACCAAAGCCCCAACTTCTTCTCCTTCACCCTCTTCCCCTTCTTCCCCTCCTGATCAGGGCTAGTGCGGGGGGGGTGGAGTATCTACCACCCTCTGGCGTAGTACGCCCAGAAAAAGTCTCCCAGTTCCCACCACTTCTGCATTGTAGCCCGAGAGAAGTTGTGCGTGTATCGGGTCAGGAAATCCCGATAGTTCATCGGATCTCCGTTGCCATTGTCATTCTGCGCCATTTCGGTCTGCATCAACTCCACGGCTTTCTGTTCGATCAGCGGTACCTCGTCGAATAGCTGTTTTTCATAGTCCATTACTGCGCTCTCGAGGTACTCGCGGGCCCAGCCCCATTTGATCATTGCCAGCCGGTTGGCCCGACGGAACCACCAACATGCGGAATCAGTACGATAGCTCTTCTGGCAGCCGACCTTG
>JBDGXD010000034.1:0-19696 GCA_039584755.1 Gemmatimonadota bacterium | reverse complement strand
GAAGGGCTGCACTACGCTTCAGGCACGAGTCGGCTCGAGCAGGAACTGAGACGGATGCCGGGAGTCCTGCTGGCGTCAGCCAATCAAGCCACCGAGCGGGTCCGCGTTGAGTACATACCCGGCCTGGTCACCGCGGGCATGATCGAAAGTGTGGTTACGAAGGCCGGTTTCGAGATAGCTGTGCCATTGGCCGAGGAGGATCCTGCCGAACGTGAACGGCTGCGTATCCAGCGGGAGGTACGACAGCTCGGCTGGAAATTCGCTGTAGCGGCCGTGGCCGCAGTTGCCACCATGGTCGGATCGATGCCGCTGATGTCTCAACAAGGCGCCAAGGGCAGCGATCTGTTCGGGCTGATCATGCGGCCGCTCAACAACTTCCTGCAGGGTGTCCTGCCCGCGCTCTATCAACTGGACCCCAACATTCTCAAGCTCGCTATGTTGGTGCTAACGCTACCGGTTGTGCTGTGGTGCGGCAGGCAGTTCTACGTGGCTGCGTGGAGCGGTCTCAAGCACAGGGCGGCCGACATGAACACGCTGATAGCCGTGGGTACCGGAGCGGGGATTCTCTACTCCGCTGTCGCCACGATACTCCCAGCGCTGTTCCGGAACATCGGGCTCCCCGCCGACGTCTACTTCGAATCGGTATGCGCCATTATAGCGCTCATCCTGCTGGGACGACTGCTCGAAGCTGGCGCTAAGGGCCGCACCTCCCAGGCAATCAGAAGCCTACTCGAGCTGAGGCCCAAGACAGCGACGGTGAAGCGGCAGGGGCATGACATGGAGGTTCCCCTCGAGCGCGTGGAAGTGGGTGACCGGGTGATCGTGCGTCCCGGTGAGATCATCCCGGTCGACGGAGTGGTGGTTGCCGGGGAGTCGACGGTGTCGGAGTCGATGCTCACCGGAGAGCCGATGCCGGTCGAGAAGAAGCCGGGGGATCAGGTCGTCGGGGGCACACTCAATGGTCTTGGCACACTCGGGTTTGAGGCGCAAGCGGTGGGCAAGGACACGATGCTGGCCCAGATCGTCCGACTAGTTGAGGAAGCCCAGGGAACCAAGGCCCCGGCACAGAGATTGGCCGACAAGGTGGCCGGTGTGTTCGTACCGGTGGTGATTGCCATTGCGATCGCGGCGTTCGTGGTCTGGTTTGTGTTTGGCCCGCCGCCGGAATTCGTGTTTGCAACGGTAGCGCTGGTTACGGTACTGGTGATCGCGTGCCCCTGTGCGCTTGGTCTGGCCACACCCACGGCGATAATGGTGGGAACTGGTCGTGGGGCGGAACTGGGTGTCTTGATTCGGGGCGGTGATGCGCTCGAGACAGTGCAGAAAATCAACACGCTGGTGTTTGACAAGACGGGCACGCTCACCGAAGGCAAACCCTCGGTCACTCATATCCTCGGTTCACAACGTTCTGACGGGAGCGTCGTTGGGGCAACCGAGCTGTTGCGGCTCGCCGCGGCCGTCGAGTCGCGATCGGAACATCCCCTGGCAACAGCCATCGTAGGTGCTGCAGAGAAGAAGAGCATCGATATCCCGCCGGTAGAACGGTTCATAGCGATGGAGGGACGTGGAGCTCGGGGGATCGTGGGCAAGTACCTAGTAGAGGTAATCAGCATGCGTCATGCGGAGGAGCGCAGCCTCGACCTGGGAAATCTCGAGAAGCAAGCCGAGGGGCATGTTCTTGCGGGACGGTCACCCGTCGTGGTGGTGGTCAACGACACTGTGCAGGGTGTGATTCTGATCGCGGATCCCATCAAGCCCAGCGCGAAGCCGGCGGTGGCCAGGCTCAAAGCCATGGGGTACGAACTCTACGTGTTGAGTGGCGACAGCAAGATCTCCAGTGGCTTGGTTGCCAAAGAGATAGGCGTCGACCGGGTCGTGGCGGAAGTCGATCCGCGGGACAAGGCCGATGAGATCAAGCGATTGCAGCAGGATGGCAAGGTCGTTGGCATGGTTGGTGACGGGCTCAACGATGCGGCAGCGTTAGCGCAGGCCGACGTGGGGTTTGCCATTGGAACCGGAACAGATGTGGCCATCGAGGCATCGGACTTGACGATCGTCCGCGGTGACCTGACGGCGGTTGTGGCGGCCATTGAACTGTCGCGCCAAACCGTACGTATCATCAAAGGAAACCTGTTCTTCGCGTTCGTCTACAATACGCTGGGGATTCCGTTGGCCTCCGGAGTGCTCTATCCTTTCACGGGTTTGCTGTTGAGTCCGGTATTTGCCAGTGCAGCGATGTCCATGTCGAGCCTCAGTGTGGTTGGCAACAGTCTGAGGCTGAGAAGATTCACACCAACAACCGTTGCGTGAAACATGCGCTATTTCCATCGTACACAGATAACACCCGACGAAGTCCTCGATGAAGCGGAAAAGTACTTTCCCAGTCGGGTGAGCTTGACCGATTCCGATAAACGACACCGATCCTACGCCGGCACCGTGGGCCGCATCTCGCTGCATGTCGAAGCCGAGGGAGGTCACTACACTCTGGTAACCGTGGAGACGGATCAAGTCGGTGAAAGTGAGGCCGACAAGATCGCGAAGCGGTTCCTCACTCTGGTGCGCCAGCGCGTTGAGCCTGACTACGTGGCGCGCGGCGCCTACTGATCGATCTACAGCGGAGCGGACTGTGGCATCACTTCAATTGAGTGTTTCCGGAATGACCTGCAACCATTGCAAGGCAAAGGTCGAACAGGCCTTGAACGGAGTGCCGGGAGTTTACGGAGTATTTGTCGACTTGGACGGGGGCTCTGCAGAGATCGATTTCGATGACAAGGCCGTCACCGCCAATACCCTGATCGAAGCCGTCAAGGTTGCGGGGTACCAAGCGCAGGTGCCGGCCTGATCCAATTCACGATTCGGGGGCGTCCGCACCTCGACTTCTTGACCGTGCAGTCCCTCTTCCCGGAGCTGGTAAGTGGCTGAGGTAACCTATCTACAGGCACTGCGAGAAGGCCTCTGGGAGGAGATGAAGCGGGACGACCGTGTGTTCATGTTGGGTGAAGACATCGGCGCATACGGCGGTGCGTTCAAGGTGACGGCAGGTTTCTTGGATGAATTCGGTAGCCAAAGGGTCATCGATACGCCCGTCAGCGAGACCGCTATAATAGGCGCGGCAGCGGGTGCAGCCCACATGGGCATGCGGCCTGTGGCGGAGATGCAGTTTATCGACTTCATCTCCAGTGCCTACGACATCATCACCAACTACGTCGCCACCGCGCGATACCGCGCCAACTTGTCGACGCCGCTAGTGGTGAGGGGCCCGACCGGCGGGTACGTGCGAGGTGGACCATTCCATTCCCAAATGCCGGAGGCAGCGTTCCTCCATACGCCTGGTCTCAAACTGGTGTGCCCAGCGACGGCGCGAGATGCCAAGGGGCTGATCAAGACCGCAATCCGTGACGAAGATCCGGTGATCTACTTCGAGCACAAGTTTCTCTACCGCCGTATCAAGGAGGAATTGCCCGAAGATGAGGAAATCCTCACGCCCATAGGCCAAGCCAGAGTGGCCCGGGAGGGAACGGATCTGACAGTTGTTGCTTGGTCTGCCATGGTGTGGAAGGCGCTTGATGCCGCGGAGCAACTCGAACGCGAAGACGGAGTCTCCTTGGAGGTCATCGATCTACGGACGCTGTTGCCCATGGACGACGGGGCTATCGTCGAGTCAGTGCGGAAGACGAGTCGTTTGCTCATCGTTCATGAGGATACGCGAACCGGCGGCGTTGCAGGGGAAATAACCGCCCGGATTTGCGAGAGTGCATTCGAGTGGCTGGATGGCCCAGTTCGACGAGTCACCGCACACGACACACCGCTACCGTATTCTCCCCCGCTCGAGGATTTCGTCCTGCCGCAGACGGAGGAGATAGTGCAGACGGCTCGGGAGATCCTGGCTTACTGATGGATTAAAGGCGGCAGCGGTTTCGGCCGTGGTTGGCAGGGGAAACAGCGTCCCGATGGTGGCATCCCTGTCGGCCATGTGACGCCTGACAGCCGCAACCGCTGTCGCGTTCCTCAAAACGAAGCACCACGAAGCGTCGCCCCAGGATACAGGTTGCCAGCGGGATATGACACCGGTCTTGCGCAAGGCCTGCGCAATCGCCCGGCGGACGGCACGGAGGACCTGGTCCCTCGTCGCACCGCTGTGAAGCCGCACGAGCAAGCGGACTTGAGATGGCGTCACCAGGGCCGCGGCAACAATCCAGCTGGGCAGTATCCGAGAGGAGAGGATGAACCGCTCGCAGAAACGCGCAGTAGCGGGTATCTTCAACAACTTGCGTCGGCGCGACATGGTGCACACAACATGACACCATTTCTGGGTCACCGGCGGGTTTGCGTACGGGTTCATGCCTGCATGATGGTCTAACGTCGCGTTCGGCATATACCCGAAATCACGCAACTAGTAGCACAATTCTACAGACAGAGACTGTTGGCGCACGGAGGAGATCTGCATGGCGCGGGTTGATGTTGTAATGCCCCAGATGGGAGAGTCGATTGCCGAGGGAACGGTATCGCGCTGGCTCAAGGAGGTCGGTGACGAGATCAAACGCGATGAAGCGATTCTCGAGATCTCGACTGACAAGGTTGATGCCGAGATCCCATCGCCGGCGGGCGGTGTTCTAGCGGAGATCAAGGTCGCGGAAGGTCAGACCGTGGAGATCCAGACCGTGGTTGCTGTAATCGAGACGGAAAAGGGAGCAGCCGCTCCCGCAGCTGCCCCCCCGACTCCAACGGTTGAGCAGCGAGAGGCGCCAGTCCGGCAACAAACCACGGCAGCTGCTCCGCCGGCCATCGAGGAGGTGAAGGCCGAACCGGTGATGCAGCCAGCGGTAACTTCATTGCCTCCTGATAGCGACGGTGCGGAATCGGCCGAGGAGCGCCTGAGACAGAAGTCCACACCGCTGGTACGACGCATCGCAGCAGAACACCAAGTAGACCTCGGTGCTGTGACAGGTACCGGCCATGCTGGCCGCGTCACAAAGAATGACATCCTCGGTTTCATCGAGTCCCGTGGCACAGCCCCAGTCTTGGCTTCCAGGGCCGCTACACCGGCTCCCACGGCTCGCACGAGAGAGGGGAATGGTGAGGTTGCCCATCCGTTGGTGGAAGCCTGGCCTGGTGACCGTGTGGAGCCGATGAGCAGGATCAGAAGGCTCACCGCGGATCACATGGTTCTTTCGCGCCGCATCTCGGCCCACGTGACTAGCTACTACGAGGTGGATTTCACGCGAATAGCAGAGATCCGGGCGGCAAAGAAGCGTGAGTTCGAGGAACGTGGTGCCCGATTGACGTTTCTCGGTTTCATAGTGAAGGTGATTGCCGACAACCTGCGGAAACACCCGATTCTCAATGCTTCTGTCAGCGGCGACACGATTCTCTATCGACAAGAGATCAATATCGGAATAGCGGTCGCGTTGGATTGGGGACTGATAGTGCCTGTGATCAAGAACGCCGATGAGCTGTCGCTTGCGGGACTGTCGAAACGGATGGCCGATCTAGGTGACCGGGCGCGCACCAAGCGTCTCAGTCCTGACGAGGTCCAGCGAGGCACTTTCACCATCACCAATCCGGGTGTGTTTGGGTCATATATCGGTGCTCCCATTATCAATCAGCCCCAAGTCGCAATCCTCGGTGTGGGCACGATCGAGAAACGGCCCAAGGTGATCACACTGCCGGACGGGCAGGATGTAATCGCCATCAGGACGTTGGGGATGTTGTCGCTTTCATACGACCACCGTGTGGTCGACGGCGCCAATGCGGACCATTTCATGGCGGATGCAAAACGCGATCTGGAGGAATACGTGGAAGGAGCTGTGTGAACATGGCGCGTCGCATTGTGGAGATCGATGGTGACCGGTGGGCGGTGTATCCGTCGGGTCGGGTGACTGTCTATAATAGTGACGAGTTCGGGCTGGTTTTCGAGAAGGGAACCGGGCCCGAACGGGTGCGACGCACCTGTCGTTACTCACCTATGGGGGCAATGCGGCAGGACGCCGCCCTGGCTGAGCTATCCGACAAGTATCTCTCCCAGCTGTTTCAAGTCTCGCAGGTTGCACGCACGAGTCCGGAGGTTGGATACGGGCGGGCTGCGGGTAGGTAGCTGTTGGTCGATCTGCATGTTCACTCAAATGCCTCGGACGGGGAGTGTTCTCCTGACGAGGTGATTCACTGTGCGAAGGCAGCAGGTGTGCGTACAGTTGCGCTCACCGATCACGACACCGTAGGCGGTGTCGCGCCAGCCAGGGAGAGCGGTGAACGGCTGGGTGTGAGGGTCATTGGAGGTTGTGAGTTCAGCGTTCAAGTGACGTGGGGTGAACTGCATCTGTTGGGCTACTTCATGCCGCCAGATGATCCCGACCTCCAACACTTTCTAGAAGACCAGCGTACCAAGCGTGTGCTGCGGGCGCACGCCATGGTCGAGCGGTTGGATCGGGCCGGAGCGACGATCGGCGTCGATGATGTCATGGGAGAGGCAGCTGGTGGTTCCGTAGGTCGTCCCCATGTGGCGCGTGTGCTGGTGAAGGCAGGACATGTGCGTGACATCACTGGCGCGTTCCGCAAGTACTTGGCAGCTCGCAAACCGGCGTTCGTTCCGAAAGAGCTACCGTCGCTGGAACAGGTGACAACTCTGGTGCGTGACCTGAGCGGCGTGACGTCGGCGGCGCATTTGGGACCGCGTGGGAACCGCCCGACAATTGAGGAACTCAAGAGAGCGGGTGTGGACGCTATCGAGGTATTACATCCGTCTCACGACGACGCCACCGCCGCCAGGCTCGATGCCCTGGCCTTCCGCTTTGGTATGTTGGCTACAGGAGGATCGGATTGGCATGGCGATGGGATCACCGATCACGACCGGACGCCAATCGGCTCAATAGACGTACCGGAGGCGTGGTTGGCCGGCATTGAGAGCCTACACCAGAAGAGACTGCAAGCCCAATGACCGTATCACCTCAGATCATTTGCATCACGAATGGGATGTTTCAAGAGAACTGCTTCATTGTAGCAGATCCTGAAACTCGAGACGCTGTCGTGATCGACCCGGGAGAAGAGGCGGAGCTCTTTGTCCGCCGAATCGAACACGATAGGCTGACGCTCAGAGCTATCTGGCTAACTCACGCCCACATCGATCACATTTCCGGAGTCAAGAGTATAGTCGAACAGAGCAACGTGCCGATCTATCTTCACCCCGCTGACCGGCCGCTGTACGACAATGCCGAGCGCCAAGGGCAATGGCTTGGTGTTGGCTCGGAGGCCGCGCCACCACCGGATCATGATCTGAACCACGGCGATCAGCTGACGGTGGGCAACTGCTCGTTCGAAGTGAGACATGTGCCGGGACACAGCCCGGGCGGCGTCGCATTCGTGGGACGAGGTGTCGTTCTCGCCGGAGATGCCCTGTTCGCGGGGTCCATCGGTCGCACCGACCTGCCGGGTGGCGATACGGAGACTCTGCTGACGTGCATTCGAGAGCAGTTGCTGACGCTGCCCGATGAGACGATTGTGTACTCAGGCCACGGACCCGCGACAACGATCGGCGCAGAGAGAACCACAAACCCGTTTCTCACTGGAGCATATCGGATGACTTGAGGAGCAGGGAGCGGGGAGCGGGGAGCGGATCTTGCCAGATCTGCTGACCACAACCGTTGGATCTCTGGCGTCGCCGTCGGGTGCAATTCCGACTCGTTCCGCTCCCTGTTCCCGGCCCCTGTTCAGCGACAAGAGAGGCATTGCTGTGACCCTTCCACGCATCAGGCCACGCGACCCGGACGAAGTGGCCCCTGAAGTGAAGAGTATCTTCGAGGCGTTTCTCGCAGAGCGTGGCAACATCCCCAACATGTTTCGCACCGTAGGGGTAAAGCCCAAGCACCTTGGAACGATGATAACCCATTTCCGCACGGTCATGAACGAAGGCGACGTACCCCCGTTGCTAAAGGAACTGCTCGCAGTTCGGGTCTCTGCCATAAACCATTGCAGGTATTGACTCGCCTCTCATACCGCCTTGGCAAGGCGGTTGGGCGCTGAAGAACGGTGGCTGGCGGCTGTATGCAGCGAGAGCACGGAGAGTGACAAAGCGAACACGGGATCTCTGGACGGACTGGATGAGAGTTGGAAGCTCGCGCTGCACTATGCGGAGCTGGTTAACGAGAGCGGTCACTCAGTGAGTGACGCTGACTACCAAGCCCTTGCCAAGCATTGGGACGATGGCGAGATAATCGAACTAACCATGGTCATCGGATTGTTCAATTACTTCAATCGTTTCAACGATGCGCTAAGGGTCGAGATCACCAAATGATGACGAGAATCGAGCGGGACCCGCTGGGTGACGTGCAGCTGTCTGAATCCGCGCTCTACGGCGGTCAGACTGAACGTGCACGCCAAAACTTCCCGATTTCCGGCCTGAGGCCCACCGCGGCGTTTGTGACGGCGATCGTGTGGGTCAAGCAGGCCGCGGCCCTCACCCACAAGGAGACTGGTCGTCTTGAAGCTCGTTTGGCCGATGCGATAGTGGCGGCCGCCGACGAGGTACTTGACGGCGAACACCGTGATCAGTTTGTCGTCGACCCGTTTCAGGCCGGCGCGGGAACCAGCCACAACATGAACGCGAACGAAGTGCTTGCCAACCGGGCCAACGAACTACTCGGAGGCAAACGCGGCCACTATGTCCCCGTGCATCCCAACGATCATGTCAACATGGCACAGAGCACCAATGACTCGATCCCGACTGCGATGCGACTGGCCGTGCTCTCGCTGGTACCCGGTCTGCTCGACGCGATGCGAGGACTCGCTCACGCACTGCTCGAGAAGGGGCAAGAGTTTGATCACATCGTGAAATCGGGGCGGACCCACCTGCAGGACGCGACCCCAATACGGTTGGGCCAGGAATTCAGTGGGTACGGACACACAATTGCGCGTAACGTAGATCGATTGGAGACAGCATCGCTGTGGCTGCGTGAGTTGAACATCGGGGGCTCCGCCGTCGGTACAGGCCTGAATGTCGAGCCGCAGTACCCGAGCCTGATGATCCGGGCGCTGTCGGAAATCACCGGGCTAGAGTTGGCAGAAGGAAGAGACCGTATCCAGCTGATGCAATCGATGGGTGATTTCGCCGCTTTCTCGGCACTGCTTCGCACGTATGCCGGCGACCTGACCAAGATCGCGGACGACATCCGGCTGTTGTCGTCAGGACCGCGGACCGGTTTGGCCGAGATCACCCTCCCGGCCGTGCAGCCAGGCTCGAGCATCATGCCGGGCAAAGTGAATCCTAGCTTAGCCGAGATGGTGAACATGGTGTGCTTTCAGGTCGTGGGCAACGACCACGCTGTAGCATTGGCGGCCCAGGCAGGCGAGTTGGAACTCAACGTCATGATGCCTGTTATTGCGCACAACCTGTTGTTTTCAATCAACATCTTGACCAACGCGTCACGCGTCTTTGCGGAACGCTGCATTGCGGGTGTACAGGCTGACGAAGAGCAGTGCCAGTATTGGCTCGAGCGCAGTTCTGCCGTTGTGACGGCACTCGCTCCTATGCTTGGGTACGAGGAAGCGGCCAAGTTGGCCAAGGAGGCGGTCGAGAGAAAGCTGACCGTAGCTGAACTCGTTGCCGAAAAGGGGATACTCTCCGCCGACGAGCTAGACAAAGTGTTGAATTTGCGAGCGATGACGGAAATGGGAGTACCGAGCCGCGCCGAAAAGGTTTGAGGAGGGGAAGGGGGGGAAGAAGGTGCAGGCCCTTATGTCGCGTCTTCCAACCTGATTAAGCTTCAGAATGACCGATCCGGGCAACGCCGAGTCTCTGGGATTCTCTCACGCCGAGTTGATCCGCTACTCACGTCATTTGGCTCTGCCAAACGTGGGACCGGAGGGGCAGACGAAACTCAAGGCGGCGAGGGTCCTACTGGTGGGAGCCGGCGGGTTGGGTTCTCCAGCGGCGATGTACCTTGCAGCCGCTGGTGTGGGCACGCTTGGCATAGTCGATTTCGACGTGGTCGACGAGTCGAACCTCCAACGTCAAATAATCCACGGGACTGCAGCGGTTGGAACGTCAAAGCTCGAGTCCGCCGAGCAACGTCTGGAGGACCTGAATCCGCATGTGTCAGTCGAGAAGTTCAACCAGCGTATCACGTCAGGCAACGCTCCGGCGATGATCGCGGAGTTCGATCTGGTTGTGGACGGATCGGACAACTTCCCGACGCGCTACTTGGTGAACGATGCCTGTGTGCTATTGGGCAAGCCATACGCTTATGGCTCGGTATTTCAGTTCGAAGGCCAAGCCTCGGTCTTTGCCCTACCCGGTGGACCCTGCTACCGCTGCCTGTTCCGTGAGCCACCTCCCCCGACACTGGTGCCCTCCTGTGCCGAAGGAGGCGTACTCGGCGTGTTGCCTGGGATCATCGGGAGCATTCAGGCACTGGAGGCCATCAAGCTGATACTCGGCCGAGGTGACACACTTGTCGGTCGGTTGATCCTGTTTGACGCCCTGAAGTTCGAGTTCAGGGAACTCAAACTGCAGCGGGACCCCGAATGTGCCGTGTGCGGCGAACGGCCCACGATCCGTGAGTTGATCGACTATGAGGCCTTTTGCGGAGTCGGTGCAGCTGCACCCGGCCGAGACATGGAGCTCACCGTGCAGCAGCTCCAGCAACGTTTGCAACAGGATCCGAGTGTGCGACTCGTCGACGTGCGTGAGCCGTACGAATGGGCGATCTGTCGCATTGAGGGATCGGAGTTGATACCACTCGGTCAGCTACCGTCGAGCCTTCAAAAACTAGATGGCCATGAGGAGATGGTCACCGTTTGTCACCTGGGGGTCCGTTCACTGCTGGCGTTGGAGATCCTGCGGGCTGCAGGTTTCGCCAATGTGAGAAGTCTCAAGGGCGGGATCGACTCATGGGCGAGAGAGATCGATCGCGAGATGGCCGTCTACTGATGTGGGAAATCCCTGATGGCCCGAGCCAAGATGGGGTACTGCCCCTCTGCCCAAGAGTGTCGCCTGCATACGCTCGGGCATTCGAAACCACTGACTGAAGCCAGGATTTAGGCACCACTGGCAAATCTCTAGTGCCGAAGGGGGGATTCGAACCCCCACGGGCTTGAGCCCACTGCGCCCTGAACGCAGCGCGTCTACCAGTTCCACCACTTCGGCCGGGAACTTCCCAAAAGGTGCCGAATATTCACACGAGGGGGATCGGGCGTCAAGGTTTCGCTTGACCGCCCGGAAGTGGTTTTCTATCTTGGACTTAGCTAGTGTCACACAGTTCCGGACCGAAGCAGTCTTCGCGCAAGATCGTGGCCTCCAACAGGAAGGCCCGCCACGACTACCACATCGAAGAAATGTGGGAGGCGGGCCTGGTGCTATCGGGAACTGAGATCAAGTCTGTTCGGGCCGGCAAGGTGAGTCTGAAAGGAGCCTACGGAGTCATCCGCGGGGGCGAGATTTGGCTGGAAGGGCTCACGATTGCGCAGTACGACTCGGGTGGGTACACCAACCACGATCCCGAGAGACCTAGAAAGCTGCTGATGCACCGGCGTGAGATCCGGCGATTGATAGGTGCCCTGGAGCGACGTGGCCTGACTCTGATCCCGCTCGACATGCATCTGTCGGACGGTTGGGCCAAGGTGACTCTGGCTCTGGGGCGCGGCAAGAAACTGCACGATAAGCGAGAGGATATGAAGCGACGGGACGCCGACCGAGATGCGGCACGCCTCATGGGGCGCCGGAGATGATTGAGCTGACTCTGGCGTTTCTCGTCTGGGCTGGGGGATGGAGTGGTTCTGTTTTACCCAGTCCGCCGACCTCCATAGTGGTGGCTACGGCCCGAGGTCAGGTCGAGGTCCCTGTCATGACCGATCGGGGTCATCCGGCGGTCTCGGTTCCCGGCCTGGCGCAGCTGTTGCCCGTCACGGCCGACGTGTCCGGTGACTGGGCGGTTGTCGCGTTCGCCGACCAGCCGTTTCGCTTTCTTCTGGGTGCCGCGCTCTTCGTACATCAAACCCGTGTAGTCCCCGTGGTTGGTGGAGCGTATCTAGTTGGAGACACGGTCTACGTGCCGCTCCAGTGGCTCACTGAGTATGTCCCGCGGATGTTCAGCGAAGGGTATAGCTACGACTCCTACGCAGGGCGGTTTGAGGAGGCTCGTTTGCGTACCGTGGCTCATGCGGTGGTGCAGCCAACGCCACAATACCGCGCTCCGCGGCCAGGTAGTGCGGCGGAGCGCAACGGCTTCAAGATACTCCACAACGTGGTGGTCGATGCCGGCCACGGTGGAACTGATCCCGGGAATCCGGGACGCTATTTGCCGCGGGGTGTCAAAGAGAAGCACATAACATTGGCGATTGCCAAAGAGCTGCGGGACGAACTACAGAAGCGGGGTGTCGGAGTGATAATGACGCGCTCGACCGACACATTGATCAACCTGGGGGACCGCACTCGTATGTGCCGCGACGAGTGCAGTGCGTTTGTCAGTATCCACGTCAACAGCCTGAATCCGACGCCGGGTTACGAGAACATCAGTGGACTGGAGACGTACTTCCTCAGCGAAGCTCGCACAATCGAGGCCGCCCGTGTGGCGAGGATGGAGAACGAAGCCATACAGTATGAGACAGATTTCGAAGTAGAGGATAGCGATCCACTGATGTTCATCATGAAGGATCTGCACCGCAACGAGTATCTGCGCGAATCGGCCATCCTGGCAGACTTGATTCAAGAGAACGCAGCCGATACTCATCCTGGCAGAGATCGCGGAGTGTCACAGGGGCTGTTCTCTGTGCTGAAGACCGGAGAGCGGCCGGCTGTCTTGGTCGAGACCGGGTTCGCCACCAACAAGAGAGATGCCCAATTCCTCACGTCGGCCACGGGAAAGCAGCAGCTCGCCGCAGCCATAGCCGAGGGGATTGTAGCCTACCTGCACCGCTACGAAGAGAAAGTGTTGGCCGGGACAACGAGATGAGAAGCGGCACCGTGGCCCTAGGTTTAGTGATCATTGGGGCCATGGTTGGCGGCTGTGCCTACTACAACGGACTCTATAACGCCAACCGACTGGCCAAAGAAGCCGAGCATGCGGAACGCGAGGGGCGTGAAGGTGATGCGCGTTCCCTATGGGCCCAGGTGGCTGTCAAAGCTGAGTCGGTTGTCGCCCGCTATCCCCAGAGCAAACACCGCGACGATGCTCTGCTGCTTCGAGGCAAGGCCCTCAGAGCAGCCGGAGACTGCGCCCAGGCCATCGAACCACTCACCCAGTCGCTTGTCTCGAGTCCCGATTCATCCATAAGGACCAACAGCAGGGTGCTGCTGGGTCTCTGCTACTATGATGTCACACGCTATCAGTCGGCGGACTCCACCTTCACTCCGTTGACGAACTCGGATGACTCCTCACTTGTGGCGCTGGCTCTGTTTTGGCGAGGACGGGCCAGGTTGGCGCTGGGGGCATACGCTACGGCGGCACAAGACCTCGATGCGTGCAGTGAACCGCAGGCTGATCTTCAACTGGCCGTGGCGTATACCTATCTGGAACGGCCACAGGCTGCCAGGCGGGCATTGTCACAGGTGCAGCCAGGTTCAATTGACGAATCTCAGTTGCCAGAAGTGCTTGGGACTGTAGGTGCGGTGTATCCCGATGTAGCTGGGGCCGCGGTCGATGACTGGAGCCGTGACCCTCATCTGGCCAGCGAGGCGAAGGGCCTGTTGCAGCTGGAAGATGGGGAGCGGTGGTTGGAACGAAATGAACTCCGGACGGCGGTCGCACGGTTCGAGCAGGTGATTGTGACCGCTCCCGGTTCGCGAACTGCGCGCACTGCCGGGGTAGAGTTGATTTTGGCGGAGCTGCGACTCGCTGATGGCGTCGAGCAACTGTCCGGCATGTTCGATCGATTGGAGGGGGTGGGGCTGGAAGGAGAGGAAGCAGCTCGGCTGCGGTACCCTCAGCTGGTGGCTGACTTGGGAATGGCTGTGGGGGCGCTCGAGGCGTCCAGATCGAGAGGTGAAGTCGCGGAGTTGGGTGGCGCAACCGCCGATCTCGATCTGTTCATGGCTGCCGAGGCGTTGCGAGACGACTGGTCGGCGAGCACCATTGCAGCCGCGATCTTTCGGGAGATACCGCTGAGGTTTCCCCGATCTGTGATCGCCCCGAAGGCGTTGTTGGCCGCGGCCTGGGTCGATCCCGCTCGTGCCGACTCCCTGCTAGGTGCATTGCACCATGACTATCCGAGTTCGCCGTACACGCTTGCAATCGACGGTGCATTGAGCGAAGAATACACGGCCATCGAAGACTCGCTCCGAACCTTGATTAATGCGCGACGGAGGCCAACTTCCAGTCGGTGACGACGACAACAGAGCCAATCTGCGTATTCGAAACCACATTTCAGAATCCGATCGTTCTCGCGGCCGGCACAGCCGGCTTCGGTCGAGAAATCGCTGGCGTCGTAGACCTCGATGCACTTGGTGGTATCGTGACGAAGGCGGTCAGCCCGGAGCCGAGAGCTGGCAATGCCGCACCGCGTGTAGCAGAGTTCCCGGGCGGGATGCTGAATGCGATTGGGCTGGCGAATCCTGGCGTGGAGCAGGTGGCGAACCGGGAGCTGCCGTGGTTGGCCGAGAACTTGTCGCGTGCCAGAGTCCTGGTGAATGTTGTGGGATTCTCGCCAGAGGACTTTGCGACCGTTGTGCGGCGACTCGCCACCTTCGAGGTCGTTGCGGCGTTCGAGCTCAATGTGTCGTGCCCCAACACCTCACGTGGCAACGAAGAGTTCACGGCAGACAAGATGGTCCTCGCAGATCTGATCGCTGGTTGTCGAAACCTGACCGGCAAGCCCTTGATCGTGAAGTTGCCTCCCACGGTCACAGATCTGGCGGGAACGGCTGAAGCTGCAGCCGAAGCCGGAGCCGACGGGTTTACCCTGATCAACACGATTCCCGGGACGGTCTATCGGTTGGATGGCCGGGCGGGCGTACCGGAGGCACGGCTTGGATTCGGCAAGGGAGGTGTGAGCGGACCGGCTTTGTTGGCCGTGGGAGTATTGGCAACGCGCGAAGTGCGCCAGCGGACCGGCTTGCCGGTGATTGGCGTTGGAGGCGTCTGCACCATCGAAGATGTGCGTCAATACTTGGCGGCGGGAGCCTCGCTCGTTGGGGTGGGAACAGCGAGTTTCGCCGACCCAAGGGTACCGCAGCGGCTGGCTGCTGCGTGGGGCAAGCATGGCTGAACTCATCGTCGCGCTCGATCTGGATTCTGGCGATGAGGCCATGGCAATGGTCGATCAGCTACCCGACTTGGAATGGGTGAAGATTGGCCCGGTTCTGTTCGTCAAAGAGGGACCGGCGATCCTCCGACGGCTCAAGCAACGGGGGATTCGGATGTTCCTGGATCTCAAATGGCACGATATTCCCAACACCGTTGCCAAGGCAGTGCGAGCGGCCTCTGATCAGGGGGTGGACCTCGCCACCGTGCACGCCCTCGGTGGTAGCGAGATGATTCGTGCTGCCGTCGATGTTCCAGGCGACATGAAGCTGGTGGCGGTTACCGTACTGACCTCGCACTCCAGTGCCGAGTATTGGGCCTCGCTGGGTGCTGCAACTGGCGGCGAATTAGGACCGGAGGCTGTGCGGCTGGCCCGGCTCGCAGTGGAGGCCGGGGTGCACGGAGTGGTCACGTCCCCGCTGGAGGCTGCGGACGTTCGACAGGCGGTCGGTCCGGGGCCATGGATCATCGTGCCCGGCATTCGGCCGGTTGGGGCTGTGCAGGGAGACCAACGTCGCGCTGCCGACCCGGCCAGCGCTGTGGAGGCAGGAGCAACTCATCTGGTAGTCGGTCGGCCCATCACGCGGGCCAAACGACCCGCTGAGGTGTACCAGAATATCAGACGAGAGATGAGGTGAGTTTGGTGCGACAGAGTCAAATGTGGTGTGAAACCCCAGACTCATTGGGGGAGCAGTTATCCCGGAGCGAGACACGCGCGGCCGGCCCGCCCAAGGGCACGTTCGCCCGGCTGGGTGCCGCTGGGTTGCTGCTCGCCACGTTGCTGTTCGTTTCAGATCGTGTGGCGGCCCAGAGTGCTTTCGATCAGGCTGTTGAGAAGGCTCAGGCAGCATGGCTCGACCACGACATGGAGCGGCTCGTTTCAGGCAGTGATACCGTGAGGCTCCGTATCCCGGGAGTGGCACCCTCAGCGTCTCTCAAGCCCGGTCAGGCGGCCCGGCTTCTCGACCAATACGTGAAGCCCTGTGTGGAACAATCGTTTGAGGTGAATGACATACGGGAACTGTCCGATGACCATGCCTACGCTGAGATGCTCCGCACATATGTCGTCAAGGGAACCGATCAAGACCGGGAGGAGATCGTCCTACTCGGGTTCCGGCGGATCGACGCCACCTGGCTCCTGCGCGAGGTCCGTGTGACACCGTAAACCCTCACTTGCGCTGTATTTAGCCCCCCTCTATATTGCAAGGCTCTAACATTTGACGGAGTACGTCTTGAAAGTCCGATCCAGTGTGAAGCCGATCTGCGAACACTGCAAGGTTGTGCGTCGCAAAGGCGTCACCAGAATCATTTGCAAGCGCAGTCCCAAGCACAAGCAGAGGCAGGGTTAGGGTATGGCCCGAATAGCTGGTGTGGATCTTCCTCGCGAGAAGCGAGTTGAGACCGCACTGACGTACATCTACGGGGTTGGCCTGTCGACGTCACGGCACATCCTGGACCTCACTGCCGTTGATGCGGACATTCGCGTGCGGGATCTGTCGGATGCCGAAGTCGCGCGCTTGCGCCAGGCTATCGAGCGCAATGTCAAGGTAGAAGGTGCTCTTCGCACTGAGATAGCGATGAACATCAAGCGATTGATGGACATCGGCAGCTATCGGGGCACGCGACACCGTCGCGGGCTTCCCGTCCGCGGCCAACGCACCCATACGAATGCGCGCACCAAGAAGGGACCGCGTCGCGCGATTGCCGGCAAGAAGAGAGTGCTCAAGAAATAGACTATGGCTCAATCGAAAGGCTCAAGTACGCGGCGGTCCAAGAAGGTCGTGGAGTCCGAAGGGATTGCACACGTCACTGCCACGTTCAACAATACTCTGGTAACCATTACCGACACTCAGGGGAACGCCATCGTTTGGGGTTCCGCGGGCAAGTCCGGTTTCAAGGGCTCGAAGAAATCGACTTCGTTTGCGGCTACCGTGGCAGCTGAGAACTGTGCGCGTGAAGCACTGAATCTCGGGGTGCGCAAAGTACACGTGCGGGTCCAAGGTCCGGGTGCTGGTCGGGAATCTGCCATCCAGGCGCTTGCGTCGGCGGGACTGCAGATCGCCTCCATTCGCGATGTTACGCCGATCCCGCACAACGGGTGCAGGCCGCCCAAGAAGAGGCGGGTGTAGTCATGGCTCGTTACACTGGCCCGTCCTGCAAACTGTGCCGTCGTGAGAGTACCAAGCTGTTTCTCAAGGGCACACGATGCCTGACCGAGAAGTGTTCCGTAGACCGCAGGGCGTATGCACCGGGGGACCACGGCCAGGCCGCCGCACGCCGGCGCAAGGTATCAGAGTACGCCAAGCAGTTGCGGGAGAAGCAGAAGGTCAAGCGTATCTACGGCATGACTGAACGCCAGTTCCGCAACACGTTTGAAAGAGTGAGGAAACTTCCCGGAGTGACGGGCACCAATCTGCTGGTCGCGCTCGAGACCAGGCTAGACAATGTCGTGCATCGTATGGGCTTCGCACCGAGTCGCAAGGCTGCCCGCCAGCTGGTACGTCACCGTCACGTTGAGGTGAACGGGCGTACCGTCAATGTGCCGTCCTTCAGCGTTCGGCCCAGCGACGAGGTCCGGCTTGCTGAGCGAAGCCGCGAAATGGTCGCAGTGCGGGCCTCGCTCGAGGGGCTAGCCCGGGCAACACCGGTTTCATGGATTACGGTCGACACCGACAAGGCGGCTGGCAAATTGACCGAGCTGCCAACGCGCGACACCATTCCCGTCGCCGCCCAAGAACAGCTAATCGTTGAGCTCTATTCCAAGTAAGATGACGATCGATCTAACTGGTTTGGTACGGCCACATGTGGTCGAGATGGCGAAACGGGACGACAACCCGTTCGCGGCCGAGTTCCGCCTGCAACCTTTGGAGCGCGGATTCGGGCACACGTTGGGCAATGCACTGAGAAGGATGCTCCTCTCCTCGCTCAGAGGTACGGCCATCTGGGGCTTCCGGCTCGAAGGAGTCGTGCACGAGCATCAGACCGTGCCGAGTGTGGTGGAAGACATCCACCAGATCATCCAGCGCCTCAAATCACTGACAATCGTCCTGGCCGAGGATGTGGACGAGGCGGTGCTGCATCTCAAGGCGAGCAAGGCTGGTCCGGTATTGGCCCGGGACATCGAGAGGCACGGAGCCGTGAGTGTCGTGCATCCCGACCAGGTCTTGTTCACCCTGCAGGAAGACCGAGAGATCACCGGAGAGCTGTATGTGAACAAGGGCCGGGGGTACGTAGAGGCGTCACAGCATCCATCGGATCGCTCGCTCCCCGTGGATCTCGTGAAGATCGACGCCATGTATAGCCCGGTGTTGCGGGCCAACTTCACGGTTGCCGAGACCCGGGTGGGTCAGCGCACCGACTTTGACAGCGTCAACGTAGCCGTCGAGACCAACGGTGCAATCTCTCCAGAGGATGCGGTGGCCTACGCCGCTGCCTTGCTGCAGGAGCACCTGCGGTACTTCATCGATTTCGGCAGGGTGCCGGATGCACCCGATGATGGGGAGGGCGACTCAGCGGACAACGCTCAGCTGCGTGACCTGTTGGCCAAGCCGATCGATGATTGTGGGCTGTCGGTCCGCTCGATCAACTCGCTCAAGAACTCGTCAATCAGCACATTGGCAGATCTCGTCAGATACTCCGAGGACGACATGCTCAAGGTGAAGAACGTCGGCGAGAAGGCGCTGAAAGAAATCGCGGAGATGCTTCACCGTGAGGGGCTGTCGTTTGGGATGAGCGTGGATGAGAGCCAGAACGAAATGGTCGGTTCTGCTGCGAGCCCGGTCGCCACGACCGAACCAGGTCAGGGTCAGGAAAGCCTGTAGCGATGCGGCATCGGAAGAGGGGACGTCAGCTCAGTCGTACTGCCAGTCACAGGCGGGCCATGTTGCGAAACATGGCGACATCGCTGTTTCAGCATGAGCGGGTGGTGACCACCCAGGCGAGGGCAAAAGAACTGCGGCCGTATGCTGAAAAGTTGATAACTTGGGCCCGGCGGGGAGATCTCCACGCACGCCGTCAGGTAGAGCGCTCGATTAAAGACAGAAAAGTGGCAGGTCGCCTGTTCGGCAACATCGGACCGCGATTTGTCAGCCGGCCAGGTGGTTACACCAGAATCATCAAATTGGGACACCGCTCGGGTGACGGCGCAGAGATGGCTCGTATCGAACTGTTGGCGGAGTGACCGACGGGTTTTGACCTACTGAAACCTGCATGTGGATCGGGGACCTTGCGGTCCCCTTTTTAGTGCGCTTGCGAAAGGGCAGCGCCCCTTGGGGCCTTTGTTACCTTGTCGGATCGCAGACAACTGGTGCAGACTCGAATCCGTTTCGGCTTGCCGTCAACGAGGGCGCGCACCCGTTGTAGATTGGGGTGCCACCGACGCCGTGTTTTGTTGTTGGCGTGACTCACGTTGTTGCCAGTCGTGGGTCCTTTGCCGCAGATGTCACAGATGCGGGCCATAGATCAATCAC
>JBDGXD010000033.1:0-19903 GCA_039584755.1 Gemmatimonadota bacterium | reverse complement strand
TGAAGACGCTCCGGGCCGACGGGGTGGTAAGGCGGTCAGATCGAGAGTTTCCCATTGGTGTGACTACCACGGCCCTCGACCTCGAGACCGATGGTATGTCGTCCGTGACGGCCATATTCACCGACATCTCGGACCAGAAACGAGTCGAGGAGCTGAGGCTTCGCACCGAGCGCCTCGAGGCGGTCGCCGAGCTGTCGGCATCTCTGGCGCATGAGATAAAGAACCCGCTGGCGTCGATTCGCTCTTCCGTCGAGCAACTGGCAGGCTCGAGTCGCACCAATAAGGACGAGAGGCTGCTTGCACAGCTCGTCGTGAGGGAGAGTGACAGACTGAGTGGGCTGCTGAGCGAGTTCCTCGATTTTTCGCGTGTGCAGGTCACGAATTTCCGCCCGCTGGATCTGGCCACGGTGGTTGCCCGCGCCGTCGATCTCGTGCGCAAGCATCCCGACCGGCGGGACGAGATAGAAATAGAGCTACAGACTGACCCTGTCGCGATGGAGGGTGACGAGGATCTCATCCACCGTGTAGTCGTCAATCTAGTTCTCAATGCAGTGCAAGCTTGCACCGGAAAAGCGCACATAGAGGTTGCAGTGAGGCTGCCGAACCCAAACGAACTGCCGCGAGGATTGCGGCTCGATCGCGCGGCAGTACTCAAGGTGACCGATGATGGTCCCGGGATCTCGGGAGAACTGCGCGAGCGTCTGTTCGAACCGTTCGTATCGGGTCGCATTGGAGGGTCCGGGCTCGGTCTCGCCATCGTGCAGCGAGCGGTTCAGGCACATCGCGGTGCGGTCTTCTTTGAGAGTGATACTGGCAGCGGCACCACATTCACGGTTTTTCTGCCGACCAAAGCTACGTCGGAGGTGGCTGCTTGACCCAATACAAACCGAGTATTCTGATAGTCGACGATGAGTCGGGGATCCTCGACACACTGGGCATCCTACTCAAGAACTCCGGGTTCGAAGTTGAGACTGCACAAGGTGGGAGAGCCGGCTTGGAGACGATGAAGTCGTCCCTTCCCGACATCGTGCTCACCGACATAAGGATGCCGCAGGTTACCGGAATCGACATTCTGGAAACAGCTCGCGACCTCGATCCTGAAATGCCGGTCATACTCATGACCGCCCAGGCGTCGTTGCAGAGCGCGATTCAGGCCGTCAACCAGGGCGGGTTCTACTACATCCAGAAGCCCTTTGCCAACGACGACTTGGTGGCGATTTGCCGGAGGGCGGCGGAGTATCGTGCCCTTCGATCCGAGAACAAGCACCTGAAGCGGGAGATCCGTCGGCGTGAGAAATCAACGACAGTCAAGCCACTGGGCAAGGCCAGATCTTTCGTCGAGGTGTTGCGTCTCGCCGAGCAGGTCGCGCCGACCGACTCAACAGTGCTGATCCTGGGTCAAAGCGGCACGGGGAAGGAAGTGATAGCGCGGTACATCCACGAGTTGTCGGAGAGAAGTGACGGTCCTTTCTTCTCGATCAACTGTGGCGCTCTCCCCGAGAGCCTATTGGAATCGGAGTTGTTTGGCCATGTAAAGGGCTCGTTCACCGGTGCCGTGCGTGACAAGCAGGGTATGTTCATGGCCGCACGCGGTGGCACCTTCTTCTTGGACGAGATTGCCGAGACGCAACCGTCCACGCAGGTCAAGCTGCTACGAGTGTTGCAGGAACGTGAAGCACTTCCGGTGGGTGGCACGGAGGCCATACCAGTCGATGTGCGTGTCATTGCCGCGACCAACCGCGATTTGGACGAAGAGATCAGACGGGGGACGTTCAGACCCGATCTCTACTACCGACTCAACGTGATCGCGATGTACCTGCCACCGCTGCGCGACCGTCGTGAAGACATCCCGATCCTGGCGGAAGCGTTCCTGCAGCGGATAGCGAAGCAGCGGAACGAGCCCACGAAGCGACTGGTCCCGGAAGCTCACGACATTGTGATGGAGTACGATTGGCCGGGTAACGTCCGTGAGTTAGAGAACGCTTTGGAGCACGCCGCAATCCTGAGTAAGGATACCGACGTCGAGGTAGGACAGTTGCCCATCAGGGTAAGAGAACGCAAAGGCGTGCCTTTGGTCGGCGAGAAGCCACCAGACAACCCCACACTGGAAGTCATCGAGCGAGCCTACATCATGTGGGTTCTGGAGGCGGAGGGTGGCAACAAGACGCGTGCGGCCGAGGCGCTGGGGATCGATCCCTCAACCCTGTACCGCAAGCTCTCGCGCTATGATACCGAGCAGGGATAGTCCCTCCCTGCCACAGGATGCCCTAGGCGCATCGACGCTCGAGAGAATGGCGAGCGCGCCAGCTTACAACAGCTGGATGTTCGACCGACTGTCACAGTGGATCGGAGCGCGTGTTCTCGAGGTGGGCTCCGGGATTGGTAACATGTCGTGTTTTCTGGCCGACCGAGAGCTGGTGGTTCTCACGGATTCCGAGCAGTTCTACCGGGATGTGTTGACGCAGCGGTATGGAGATCTTCCGAATGTCGAGATAGTCGATCTGTCGCTGCCCAGGATCCCTGTCGAGGTGTCGCATAGGAAGTTCGATACCATTGTGTGTCTCAACGTGCTCGAGCACATTGATGAAGATCGAGATTCGTTGGCGGCAATGCGGAGTCTGCTCGAGATCGGAGGGCATCTGGTTCTGCTCGTTCCGGCGCTTCCGGCCATCTACGGCACGCTCGACAGGCAGTTGGGCCACTTCCGCCGCTACACTCCGCGGCTATTGCGGTCGCTGTATGCCGAAGTGGGTCTCGCGATGCGCCGCCTCGAGTATTTCAACATGGCAGGTATCGTCGGGTGGTTCGTCGCCGGACGCATCTTGCGCCGCAGGCTGATACCCACCGGCGCCCTGGGAGTCTACGACAAGTTGGTGCCACTATTTCAGTTGGAGCGATTGCTTCCCAGACGCATTGGTCAGTCTCTCATAGCCATAGGCGAGCGTTCATCATGACCGTTCCCCACGACTGGAACGACATAAAGCTCACGGCCATCGTGCCCGTGTACAACGAAGCGGCAACTGTAGAGGAGGTGGTGAGGAAACTGCACCAGGTCCCGCTGCAGATAGAGATTGTTGCCGTAAACGACGGGTCATCGGATGGCACCGGCAAGATCCTCGATCGACTGCTGGAAACGGGGGAACTCCACCAGGTGGTGCACCAGCCCGAGAACCGTGGCAAAGGAGCAGCCGTGCGGGCCGGAATAGCCGCTGCCACCGGTCACGTTATCGTGTCTCAGGATGCCGATCTCGAGTACGACCCGGCTGAGTTGCCAACGCTACTCGACCCGATCCGCTTGGGAAAGGCCGATGCCGTATACGGGTCGCGGTTTCAAAGTGGGCCACGCCGAGTCCTCTTCTTCTGGCACGCCATAGGCAACCGCTTACTCACGTTGCTGTCCAACATGCTGACCGATCTCAACCTGACCGACATGGAGACCTGCTACAAGATGGTGCGGGCCGATCTGCTCAAGTCTTTGCACCTGACCTCCAATCGCTTCGGGATCGAGGTGGAGCTGACCGCCCGACTTGCCAAGTCAGATGCGCGCATCTGGGAGATTCCCATCAGTTACAGCGGCAGAACCTATGACGAAGGGAAGAAGATCGACTGGCGAGACGGACTCGCAGCACTGTGGCACGTGATCCGCTTCAACCTGCTGACCCGCAGTCGTCGTAAGTGACGCGCCAGTTCGCGCGCGGTCTGTGGCTCGTCATCGGGCTGAGTCTGATTGTAGTGCCACTCCTGCCGCTGTCTCGCTGGTCCGGCGCACCGGATGTCGGTCCGCTCTGGGTCACCAACCTGACGGCATGGGCACTGGGTTTGCTGGTGGTCGTGGTGGTGGCTGTGGCGCTCGGGCGACTTGCCGCTGGCCAACGGTTTGGGCTGGCTCGGATTCCGCTTCCTACACCCTGGCGCACAGTAACTGCCCTTGCGGTTCTGCTCACGACGCTTTCGGCTTGCGCCATGCTGAACGCGTTCGCCGGTAACCCTCATCTAATCGATGAAGTTGCCCAGCTGTTTCAGAGCCGCGTGTTCGCTGCCGGACAGATCGCGGCTCCGCCTCCAGCGCCACCGGAATCCTTCTTGATCGCCCAGACGCTGATCACCGACGCCGGGTGGATCTCCCAATACCCACCGGGCCAATCCGTGTTCTTGGCCGTGGGCATGGTTTTGGGGGCAGAGTGGTTGGTGAACCCTGTCCTCGGGGGTATTGGAGCTTTGCTCGTGTTTGCGCTGGCGCGAGGACTATACGGTTCCAGAGTGGGATTGGCGGCGGCCTTCCTGTGGGCAGCCTCGTCTTGGGTGCTGTTCATGTCGGCCACCTATATGAATCACGTGGGTGCAACGACGTTGGCGCTTGGTGCCTGGGCTCTGCTGTGGGCACCGAAACGTGCCGGGCGATTGCAGCTAGCGGCTGCCGGACTACTGCTTGCCGCCACCGCCGCGACCAGACCGCTCGACGGCGTAGCGGCTACCCTTCCCGTCGCGGTGTGGCTGATAGCCCGGCGACGGGTGGCACCGGTGGGGTGGTTGGTGGTGGGAACGGTGCCGGTGGCTCTAGTGTGGGGTTACCTGAACTGGCGACTGGTTGGATCACCGATCACGTTGGGCTACACGGCGCACTACGGCAGTGAAGTTGGCCTGGGCTTTCACACGGACCCTTGGGGTAGACCGTATACCCCGTTCATAGCGGCGGGCAACCTGGCGGCAGCGCTCAGGCGACTCCACATCTATTTCTACGAGTGGCCGGTCCCCGCGCTGCTGCCACTTGCTCTGTGGGGCGTCATGGGCAGGCAGTGGTCGTGGAGGGATCTGGTGGTGGCTGTTGGGGTGATAGCGGGTCCGTCGCTGTACTTCTTCTATTGGCACTCGGGATTCTATCCGGGTCCGCGGTTCTACTACATCGCAGCACCCTTTATTGCCGTGGCGTTCGCTCGTGGCTGCCATGCGACCTGGAGATGGGCGAGACGCTTGCCGCGCGACCGCTTTCGGGCCGACGTCGCACTTGTGGTAGCAGCAGCATTGGTGCTTGTCTGGGGATGGGTCGGGCTTCTTCCTCAGAGGTGGGACGCGTACCGAGAACAGCTTCCTTCGATGAAACTCCATCCGGAGCGTGAGCTGGCGGAAGCCCGTGTGGACCGTGCCTTGGTAATCGTATCCGAGAGTTGGGGCAGTCGAATTATTGCCAGGCTATGGGGTATGGGTGCGCCACCCGGATTGGTGGAGCGGGTCTATAGCAGAGCCGACGCGTGCGACTTGCATCGGTTTGCTGGCCGCGCCCGTGCAGCCCGTCTTTCCCAGGAAGAACTGGTGGACAGTCTCCAGCAGATGTTAGACGCTGACGGGCCTCAAACCCAGTCACGACCTGACTGGCCCGACCCGAGCCTGCGCCTCCGGCCGGGGGTGATTCCGGCAGCATGCTTGGTTGAGATGCGGCGAGACTTGGAGGGCTTCACCCTCTACGGCAGCCTGGCGTGGCGCAATGCGGTGGGCCTCGACGCGGGGATCGTCTTTGCCCGCGACGTACCCGAACTCAATGATGTCCTGTTCGCCCGCTACCGGGGATGGCCGATCTGGCGCTACGCACCGACACCGGATGAGCCAGAGAGCCCACCGGTTCTGAGGCGTGTGAATGCGCCGGCTCGTCCAGGGTCGCCACCGGCGTTGCCGCGATGACCGTACATCAGGGATTCCCAGCAATGGATCGCGACCTGGTCGGATTCACGGCCATCGTATTCGTAGTCGCCTTGCTGGTAGCTGCCCCGTCGATTCGCAACGGATTCGTGTTCGACGACGTTGGCGTGATCCAAGAGAACGAAACGGTTCACCACCTTGAGCTCGGGCGGCTGGTCACGTCCCCCTATTGGCCGGAACACCTCGGTGGTGCGATGTGGCGACCGCTGCCACTCGTGGCATTCTCGATCCAGTGGGCCGTGGGTGGTGGAGGACCGGCCGTGTTCCATGTGACGAATGTGCTGCTGTACGGACTGGTTTGCGGTTTGGTCGTCTGGTTGGCTGCGCAGCTGTTCGGCAGACGAGTCGGCTTCCTCTCCGGGCTGTTGTTCGCGGTCCATCCGGTTCACGTCGAATCCACAGCGAACGTCGTTGGGCAGGTAGAGCTGTGGGCTGCGCTGGGATACGTCGGCGGTATGCTGGCTGCGTGGTACCGGATGCATGCCCAGACCTCTCGCCAGCGCAGCTTGTTGCTTGCGGTGGTCGCCATCTGCCTGATCGTGGGATTGGCGTCCAAGGAACACGCCGTGACGTTCCCGGGGGCGGTGCTGTTGTTGTGGGGCCTCGCGTGGTCTCGTGACAAGCCAATCCGTCAGTTGGCTCGGCGTGAGTGGCCCGTGCTGGCGGTCAGCGGGATCCTGATTGTCGGCTACCTGGTTACGCGGGCGCCAATTGCCTATGGGGTTACGGCTACCGGTGGAGCTGCCGCGGGGCTGGACGTCAGCTCCCCGATATCGCGGGCTGTGGTAATGCTGCCCGTTTCACTCAAGTGGCTGGAACTGCTCTTCATTCCCGTCCGGTTGTCGGCAGACTACTCGCTGCGACATCTGGTGCCCGACCCGGTATTCGGTTTGCGCCACGGCGTGGCCCTAATAATATGGATTATAGGCTTCTACGGGATCTGGCGAGCGAGGAACGCGATTCCTGGCCTGGCGTTTGGGGCCGCCCTGTTTGTGGTCACGATCTCGGTGGCTTCCAACATCCTGGTTCCAATCGGGGTTCTATTGGCTGAACGTCTCTTGTTCCTGCCGTCGGTGGGATGGGCAGTCGCCGTCGGCGCCCTGGTGGTTGCCGCAGACAGGAAACTGAGTGCGGGAGCGCCACGCCGCGCCCTGTGGATATGTGTCTCCATTGTTACGGCCGGGTTCGCGCTGCGGAGCGCAACACGTGCCCTGGTCTGGTTTGACAAAGAGGTTCTCTTCACTCAACTGCTGCGTGACGCACCTCAGTCATTCAGGGCTCACTGGGTCATTGGCGATATGGCTTTCGAGCGGGGGGACAGCGCCGTGGGTGAGAGGGAAATGCGCACGGCCGTTCAATTGAACCCGAACCATCCCCACCTATTGGAGGAATTCGGCCTGCGGTACGAGACCACTGGCAGGTATGAACCGGCCATTCCGCTACTGGCACGCGCCGTCGAGGTCGACTCCACCAGGCTGTCGTCCGCTCTGCCGTTGGCCCGGGCGCTGGGCCGCACGGGCAGGCCAGCTGAGGCGCTCACCGTGCTCGATGCGATGGCTCGGATTCATGGGGAAACCAAAGGGATAGCGTTGGTCAGGGGCGAGGCCCTGCTGCTATCGGGCGATTCGGAAGCCGCTCTGCGGGTGCTCACGGACCTGCTGCTGCAGGATCCAGCTGTGTGGACGGTACGGGGGATGGTGGCTGAGGCGGCGGCTCGTGCGGGGCACTGCGATGCGGCCCTGGCCCAAGTCGATACTGCTCTGCAACTGGCGCCGGCGGAGGTGCACCAGGGGCTCCTGATGGTGAGAGATTGGGTGGCGAATGGCAATGCACCTTGCAAATAGCCCCGCCAAGTCGTGATGGAGGTCACGGACAGGGAGTGGATCTCGTCATATAACACATTGAATAACAACAAGTTAGGATCTGGCTATTCAGTTGGCATACCGGTTGCCTTATTCAAGGCCAGTCACTCGGCGCCCTCACCGGGCTAATGGAATCACTTTACGGAGGTTTAAGAGATGGTCCGCAACAAAAAAGGTTTCACCCTGATCGAGCTTCTGATCGTCGTCGTCATCATCGGTATTCTAGCGGCGATCGCGATTCCGAAGTTCGCCGGCACCAAGTCGAAGGCATACGTCGCTTCAATGAAGAGCGACCTGAAGAACCTCGTCTTGGCCGAGGAGTCCTACTTCACGGACTTCAACACGTACGCCGCTAACGCTGCGGACGCCAATTTGGCGTTGCTCTGGGCACCCACGACTAACGTGGTTGTCGTCATAGGTGGTGCCTCTGCCACGACGTTCAACGCTACCGCAACCCATCCTGGCGCTGTCGGGACTACCTGCGGGGTGTACGTCGGAGCCGGTGCGTCACCCAACGCGGCCGTGGTCAACGAGGGCGAGGTGACCTGCTGGTAACCCCAGCAGGTTCTCCTCTTTCATCCTTGTCACGATGACATGTTGCGCCGGTTGCTGAGTCAAGGCTCGGCACCGGCGCACTGCCTTAGGGAGGTCTGGAATCCGATGAGCCGACGTGGTTTTACTCTGATTGAGCTACTTATCGTAGTGGTGATCATCGGCATTCTTGCGGCCATTGCAATCCCGAAGTTCTCCTCGACCAAAGGCAAGGCCTACATCGCCACGATGAAGTCTGATCTCAAGAACCTGACGAGTGCGCAGGAGAGCTACTACTACGATTACAGTGTTTACTACAATGGGGCGGTTCCCAACGCTTCATTGCTGTTTTCGCCGACAGTGAATGTATCGATCACGATGGTGAGTGGTGATGTTTCCGGATGGTCGGCTACTTCAGCTTACGCAGGGATTGCCAATACCTGTGCCGTTTTCGTTGGTACGGCCGCGCCACTGGCGCCTGCAACGGTCGAGGGCAGCCCAGCCTGTAACTGACCAGACAATTCTAGAACCATAATGCCGACGAGAATGAGATCATGATCTCGTTCCCGTCCTCGTTGTGCTCCCACTCCACCCAAGTCCGGTCCACCTGGAAGCGCGTATACCAACGCATAGAACTGAGCCGAGCAGCAAAGAAAGGCTTAGGTCTTGGGGTGCGTTTGGCCGTATAGTTGCCGTCGTTCTTTCAAGGAGAGGCAACGGTGAAACCTGGTGGATTCACGCTGGTTGAGGTGATCGTGGCGCTGTTGCTGCTGTGTGGCGGTCTGCTGTGTGTGGTGTCGGGAATAGCGGTGGCCACACGATTGGTGGCATTCGGGGGTGCGCGCAGCTCGGCTGCTGCGTTTGCGACGGGTCAGTTGGAACTGTGGCGCGGGACGCGCTGCGGCTACCATGGTGAGAGTTTGGTGCCGGGCGGTCCTGAGTTCTCGTGGACCACCGTCACGGTTGGGAACTCGATCGAGCGTAGCAGCATCACCGTGAACACGGCGGTCGCTGGTCGTATGCGGGCGGACACTTTCACGGTTACTGGTGGTTGCTGAGGGTGGCTGTGGACAAGCGTGGTCTCTCGCTGGTCGAGTTGATAATAGCCTTGCTGCTGCTTGGGGTTGTGGCGACGGGGACTGTCAGGATCGTGACGGGCTCGATGCGCTCTTTTCGGCGGCAGGCTGCGCGGTCTCAAATCCAAACGAGTCTTCGGACTGCGGTTGCTATCGTGGCCAGCGAGTTGAGAGAGCTTGGCTCGGTCGGCGATCTGATCGAGATCGCCCCTGCGTCGATCACCTACAGAGCGATGCGCAAGACAGCCTTTCTGTGCCGCACACCGGACCCCCGGCAGTCCGAGATCACGCTCTGGCGCACCCCAGCCTACGGACTGCGCCAGTTGGAGGCCGGACGCGACTCCATCCTGATCTTCGCCGAAAACGATCCGCGGATCGCCGGCGACAATACTTGGCTCAGTGCCGCTGTCGTGGCGGTGGTCGGTGGTGCCTTCTGTCCCGGTCGATCGTCGGGTTTTCGGGTTCGGCTGAGCGGGATGATCCAGGGATCCTTGGCGGGAGTCGATAACGGGGCTCCGGTCCGCGGCTTTCAGGTAACCCAATTGCTACTCTACCACGATTCTCGCCGCGTCTACTGGTTGGGCTGGAAAGAATGGCGGCTGGGGAGTGGTTGGAGCATAACGCAACCGGTGCTCGGTCCGCTCGCTCCCGCGGGACTCAGGTTCGACTATCTCGACTCGTCTGGCAGAGCTACAGACAGTCCCTCACGCACCGCCGTGATAACCCTGAAGCTGGTCGCTCAGAGTTCCGGGCGGGCCGTGGCTGTCGCTGGGGCCAATGGAATGGTGACCGACTCTGTCACAACGTCCGTGGCCCTCCGCAATGTCGCTTCCCTGCCGATTCCAGAGTCCGAATGACAAAGGGTGTCCGCCGGAGTGACCGCGGGGTGGCCTTGCTGCTGGTCGTGGTCGCGCTGACCGTGGCGGCCGGACTCACTGGAGCGGCCCTGCTGATTGCCCTGGTGGAAGAGCGGGTCGGGAGAAACCACGTCCAGCACAGGCACGCGTTCGCCGCTGCCGAGGCGGGAGTGTATCAAGTGATGGCTGGATGGAATACGGCTGTCTACAATACGCTCCAAATCGATGGGGAGACTCGCTTCGAGGGGCAGCTGGCCGACGGGACCGGCAGCTTCGCCGGAACGTTGAGGCGGCTCAGCCAACTGCTGTTTGTCGTGACGGCCGAAGGTACGGCAGTGGGGTCGGCGGCTACAAGCCGGTTGGGATTGATACTTCGGCTCGATCCCCTCCCCATCCATCCTGCCGCGGCTGTTACGGTTCGCGGCCCGACGTCGCTCGACCAGTCATCGTTCATCGACGGGTATGATGAAGCGCCTTCTGGGTGGATCTGCCCGACGCCGGCATCCCCCGTCGCGGCCCTCCGCATGCATCCGCAAGACTCAGCAGCTCAACTCGTGAGCTGTCCTGCCAATCAATGTTTAGCGGGCAACCCGCCGATACTAGGAGACAGCTCGGTCACGTTGTCGAGTATGACGACGTTCGCCGGATTGGGGTTCGCAGACCTGCGCGACCTGGCAAACCACGTTGTCGCTGCTAGTGTAGTGAACCCACTGCCACGGTCGGAAGGTGAGACGTGCATCACAGCGGCCGCAGACAATTGGGGCGACCCTTATGGCGTTGATGGTGCTTGTGTCGACTACATGCCGTTGATCTACGCGACTGGCAATCTGGAAGTGGCTGGGGGCAGGGGTCAGGGAACCCTGGTGGTAGCCGGGGACCTGACGGTCAGTGGTGGATTCGAGTTCGCCGGGCTTGTGCTCGTCCAAGGTGCCTTCGTGAGCAAGGGGACTGGCAATCGGTTGGTGGGCTCAGTCATGGTGGCGAATGCCGGCCTGGTGCAGAACTCGGTTGGCGGCGTCACAACGGTGCGGTACTCAAGCTGTGCGCTAGATCGGGCCCAGATTGGAGCTGGGACGGCATCGGCACTGCGCACGCGCGGCTGGTTTCGGGCAACTAGGGAGCCGTAAGTTCCTACCTACCAGGGGGTTGTTACATCTGGCTTAAAGTAGGTTGGAGCTTGACAAACTGGCCGGTGGATCATACTGTAGACTGCCGCACACCTCACTTATCTCGTTGACCTGTAGGCAGATATGGCGCTTTTTGGGCTCGGGGGTAAGACAACAGTCGGGCTGGATATCGGGAGCGGCTTCCTCAAGCTGGTGGCAATCGACCACAGCAAGGGGGAGCCACAGTTGAGTGGTGTATCCGTGACTCCAGTGTTGGCCGACGCGATCGTCGAGGGCGAGATCATGGACCCTGGGATCGTATCGGACACGATACAAGGACTGTTCAAGACCGCCGGAATCAAACAAAAGAAGGTGGTGGTCGCAGTCGGTGGACGCGACGTCATCATCAAGAAGATTCAGGTCGATCGAATGAAGGAGAGCGAAGCCTACGATGTCGTACGCTGGGAAGCTCAACAGCATGTTCCCTTCGATATCGAGGCGGTCGAGCTGGATTTCCAGATTCTGGATCCTGAAGGAGAAGGACTCCAGATGGACGTTCTCTTGGTGGCAGCCAAGCGTGATCTGGTAGAGGACAAGGTCCAGCTGCTCTCTCAGGCGGGTCTGGAGGCTGAGGTCGTTGACGTTGACGCCTTCGCGTTGCACAACGCGTTTGGCGTCAATCATCCGGAGGCGATGCGGGGCCTTGCCGCGCTGCTGAACGTTGGGCATGAGTTGACCAACGTCAACGTGCTGGACGAGGGAATTCCCCTGCTGACCCGAGACCTGACCGTCGGCACCAGGAAGATAAGAGAGGATCTGCAGCGTGAACGCGGGGTGTCCGCGGAAGACGCAGATGCCATGCTCAAGGGATTCGAGCGCTCGCCCGACCTCGACCCGTATGTGAAGGGTAGGGGTGAGGAGATAGCTGTCGGTGTCGAGCGCGCATCGGCGTTCCTCCAATCAGCAAGCCGTGAGGCGGGGTCAATCGAGCGGGTTTATTGCTGTGGGGGTGGCGCCCGAGTCCCGGGCCTGACCGACATACTGCAACAGCGTCTCAACATGCCGGTCGAAGTCGCAAACCCTATCCAGCGTCTCAGCGTCAAGGATGGGGTGTTTGATACGGTGAACCTAGACGATGTCGCGCCGCTGCTGATGCTGGCGACGGGACTCGCCCTACGCTCGGTCTGAGGTTGGAATAGTGCACTCGCAATCGATGATTGAGATCAACCTGCTCCCTGGCAAGAAGAAGAAACGGGCTGGTGCCGGCGTATCCATGCCCGATTTCTCGGAACTGATTGGAAAAGTCCGAGATCCTTTGATGATTGCCGCGGTTGGGGTGTGGCTCATAGTGCTGCCGGTTGTCGGCTACACCTATTACAGCGAGCGGGCCAAACTGAGAAGAATGCAGGACTCGGTCGATCAGGTGACGATCGAGGCTCGCAATTTCAACACTCTGATCCGGGAAAAACAACGGTTGGAGCGATTGAGAGACTCTCTTGTCGTTGAGCTTGTGGCGATTCGTGAGATCGACGCCGATCGCTACGTTTGGCCGCACATAATGGAGGAAGTCACCAAGGCTCTACCCGATTTCACATGGTTGGTAGGCATCGAATTCGTGCCGCCTCCGGCGCTGGATGTGACCGAAGAGGGTGACGCGACTTTCCGTCCCCCGATTCGATTCACGATCGACGGCCGGACGGCAGATATGGGTGCCTACACACGTTTCTTGCGAAATCTGGTCAGCTCACCGTGGATCGGAGGCGTGACCCCGGGGGCCACACAGACGGTGATGGAGAACGAAAGGCCTGTGATTGCGTTCACGATCACCGGGACGTTTCAGCAAGCCGACTCCGCGTTTATTCGGACCGCTCCGTTGCAAGAGTCGGTGAGGTAAGGGAGTGCTCGCATGGCAATGACATCCAAGGAACGACAGCAAGCGTTGATAGTCTTGATCTTTCTGGGGGTGGCCGGAGCAGCTGGGTTCTGGATGTATTGGCGGGCGCCGAAGATCGAGGAGCAACGGCAGCTACAGATCCAGATCGATACCCTGCAGGCCCGCGTCGATGCAGCCCGGCGAGACTTGGCCAGCGGAACCGTTGAGAGCATCAGGCAGCGGAATCGGGATTACGAAGCCACGTTGGAGCGGATGAAAGCATTGGTCCCGACCGGGAACGAGGTAACCACTCTGATCGATGAGATCTCGTCACGTGCCAGACGCAACGGTGTCGAGATCGGCACGTTCAATCCCATGGGGCTGGAAATCGGTCCCAATTTCGACATCGACAGATATCGTTGGGTAGTCTTTGGCCACTACAACCAGATCGGCGTGCTGATGTCCGACATAGCTCAGCTATCACGCATCATGGTGCCGTACGACCTGTCGCTGACGGTCGCGGCCGAAACCGACCAGCGAGCGTTTGCTGATACGACCGGGGCTATGATCAGAGCGCAGTTCATGCTGCGCACGTTTGTGAAGCCACAGGCATCTCAAGCTCAAGGAGGTGACGGTGGTGATCGCTAGGCAGTTAGCGGGATCGATTGCTGTCTTGGGGCTACTGATCGGCTGTGGCGGAGACGATTCGGAGTCGCCCGCGCTGCCCGTACAGACGGCCGCCGCAACCCAACTGCCGGTTGGGGACACGGCTGAGACTGCTGGTGAGACGGAACTCATGCGTGAGGTGTTCTCGTTCAGAGGATCTGGACGTGACCCGTTCGTCTCCCTACTGGAATCAGGTGAGGTCCGGCCACTCATACAGGACTTGCGGATTACCGCCATCACGTACGACCCGCGCTATCCGGCTGCCAGCGTGGCCGTGTTGCGGGATACCATCGTGAATCAGGCCTACTCGGTTCGGGTTGGCGACGAGCTGGGCAGACTTAGAGTCGTAGAAATCACTCCCGGCCAAGTGGTGTTGGTGCTTTCGGAGTTTGGAAGTGAACGCCAGGTAGTGTTGCGCCAGCGGAGGAGAAGGCAGGAGGGAACACAATGAAGCGGTCGTTGATTCTCGCAGCCCTGGGATTATTCCTGGCGGCGCCACAGGCATTTTCCGGATCTGGTGACGTTACGGAGGCTGGCGAGGTAACCGCGGTCAGCGTCCTGCCCGGTGCCGGTCAAACCCACGTCGTGATCGATGTTCGGGGAATCGTGAGCGTGCAAGATTTCATGCTCGAGAACCCTGCACGCCTCGTGATCGATCTCGAAGGTGCCAAGCTGAATGCTCCGGGCTCGCTATATGATGGGCAAGCCCGCGGTGGCATCTTGAATATCCGATACTCCCAATTCCGACCGGACGTGGTCAGAGTCGTTGTCGAGTTGGAATCGGTCAGGGGGTACCAGCTGACCATGGTAGACGAGAACGTCCACGTCTCCTTCGGTTCCGACCGTTCCTTTCAAGCTTGGTCTTCTGCCACGGCCGCCAATTGGGTCGACGAGGAAACTGCAAGCCCGGCAACGTCAAAGACCAGGTTCAAGCCTACGCGGGTCGTTCCGCAGCCGCAGTCGCAGCAGCCGCCGATTACGGTGACCTATGACTCGAGCCATATCCGGGACGTAGCCAGTGGCTTTGCCGAGTACAGTGGCAAGTCGATCGTGGTAGGAGAGGGAATCGACGCAATCATCAACGCTACCATCAAGAATCAACCATGGGATGTGGCGTTTCAGACGATTCTCGACGCCAACGGTCTTACTGGCTCGGAGGATACCCCGGGGATCATTAGGGTCGACAGCCGAGAGTCATTGGCGGCACGCGACTCCACCGAGCAACTCGTGACCAAGGTCATCTCGGTGAACTACGCCAAGGCCGCAACGCTTGCGGCGGTGCTTGGGTCGGTCATTTCGGAGCGCGGTTCGGTCGTGGCGGATACGGCCACGAACAAGCTGCTGATCACCGATGTGCAGAGTCGCATCGAAGATGACTCCGTACTGGCTTCTCAGCTCGACATCCCGACCCCACAGGTATCGATCCAGGCGAAGCTGATCTTTGTTGATCGGACGGATGTCGAAGAATTGGGAATCCAGTATGACTTGGGAACTTCCGATCAGTTCTTCAACAAACTGGTTCAGCGTCCTGACCCATCATCATCAGAGGCAGTCGATACCGACGGAGATGGAGTCCCCGACGCCATTCGGGCAACCGAGTTCTTTGATGAAGACCAGACAATAGTCGATTTGGGCGGTAACGCTCTTTCGGGTGTGGCAAATGCAGATGCTTTCATCGCGTCGCCGGCGTTGGAGCTCATCTTCTCGACCGCCATCGGCGCATTCAACCTGACGACCTTCGTGAACGCACTGCAGCAGGTACAGCTCGCTGACCTGCAGGCCGAGCCGCTCACGAGCGTGGCCGATAACACCAAAGCCTACATACTGGTAGGTGAGCGTACGCCAATCCGTGTGGTCGACTTGAGTTCACAAGTGGCCGGCGGAGGTCAGGCACCGCGAGCCACGACGGAGATCGTACCGACCGGATTGCAGCTCGAGGTGACGCCGCACGTCACCCACAATCGCCAGGTCTTGATGGAGATCAAAGTCGAGAACTCGTCGATCCAGGAGGCGCCCGCTGACCTGGGATTCACCTTCCAGACTCAGGTGGTCGAGAGTCAGATCCTGGTGCCTGACGGAGACACCTATGTGATCGGTGGACTTACTGTGAGCGGCATCACTGTGTCCAAGACCGGAATACCATTCCTTGTAGACCTACCGATAGTCGGTGGGCTATTCGGCTTCACTGAGCGGCGTGAGACGCGGCGAGACCTGTTGATTCTGGTCACACCGCACATTCTGGATGAGGCCACGGGGAACGGCCGGTAACACAGGAAGGCACCGTGCAAAAACGAGCGATCATTGGAGCGATCAGTGCCATTACACTGGTCGCCACGGCATGCAGCGAATCCCAGTTCCAGCCCGGTTTCGAAAACGACCGGTTTGCACCCACAATCGCCATAGTCAAGACGGCGGGCGATACGTTGGAGCTGGAAGGCGGCATCGAGTTCGGTGTGATTGCATCGGACAATCTGGGCCTGAAGAACGTCTCGATATCATTGACGGGCGGATACAACGTCAATATCGACACGACGTTCACTAGCGCAGTCCAGCAGGTTGCGCTGCAGGTCAGCATCGAGCTACCCCCAACAACCACGGCCGGTGGCCACATCGATATCGCTGCACTGGCGACCGATGGCAACAATCTCACCGGTGGTGCCCAGGACTCGGTTTTTCTCAAGAATGAGGCTGCTCTCTCGGTGAGAGTGCTGCAGCCATCCAACGGCGCTATTGCCTCACCGGGCCTCGGAGTACCGGTGGACATCCAGGGGGCGCAACGCACCGGGGTTGCACAGTTGGGTTACCTGGTGACCGGTGTCTTCTCCGACAGCGCCGGCATCACGTACGGCATCCCGTTGCCGGATACGGTCGTCTTCTCCGACACGCTGGTGGTTCCGGCGGGAACGCCCGATGGCGCGTTCCAGATCATCGGTGTCGCCGTTGATTCAGCCGGTCGGGTGGCGCAGAGCTCACCGGTGACGGTGCTGGTGCAGTCGATTGCCAACGACACCGACCCACCGATCGTCGACTTCCAGATCCGCGACCGTGTGGAAGCTACCGACTCGATCACGGTGAAGGCCACCGACCCGAGCGGCATCACCGCGCTGGCCTGGAGCGCCACACTGCTTGATGGTACACCTGTGGGCGGTGCTTCGACCGCTTTGGATGGTTCGCTGACCGCAGTCCGCGAGACCTATCCGCTGAACTTCGCGTTTGCGACGTTACCACAGACGTTGGTAGTCACGGCCAGCGCGACAGATGGTAACGGCAACACCGGGCAGGCCAGAATCGATACTACCACCACCGCCGCCCTGCGGGCCGATACCGTGGTGGTAGTGTATGGCGTGACGAATCCGCTGCCCTCCGGCGGGCGGATCATCGACGCCATCTACAGCAGCAGCTTGAACGAGGTGTACCTGACCAACATCGAACTCAGTCGCGTTGAGGTTCTCCAACTGGTCGACACCTCGTTTGCCTCCGGGATGCCGGTGGGTTCACAGCCGTGGGGCATCGCGTTATGGCCACGAGATGCCAATGGCACGGCTGGCGACTCGGTGGTGGTTGCGAACTCGGGTGGTACCGATCTGTCCATCGTCGATCTGCGACTGCGGCGGGAGGTCAGGCGACATGCACTGCCGAACTTCCTGGTTGACGAGGTCTCGACCGAGCTCGATGCCGCGACACTCGTGATCCAGATCAAGTTCGTCCGACACGACTTCTCGGATCGGCCACAGTACCTCGGCATGACCTGCCGTCCGGGCGCCGGGCCGTGCGATCCGAATCAGATCCTGGCGGTTTACTCGACGACCCCCACGATTGACCAGGACAACCTGCCGTTGCGCGGCTCGTTGCGGTGGGAGAATCTGACCAATCCGGTGCCGGAGTCCCACTTCTTCTGGGAGCACGCCGAAGTGCTGCCGTCGCCGGACGTGGATACACTGCGCGTGATCGTTGACAGAGGCCCGTCAATTGGGAGCGAGGAGATCCTCAGCCCGGCGTGCGGTCGCCTGGTCGAGATGGACAACCTGGTGTTCCGCGACATGACGTTCGTGCGTAACTCGGGTGATTTCAGTCACGCGCTGGCGGGCGAGGGACACGTGCCGGTTGGGGAAGGGTTTGCCCAGGCAGTGGGATTCAGCTCCCAGAGCGGTGTTTCCAGCAGGATCTGCAACGGTGACATCATAACCGGTACCGACACGATCTCGTTCACCGGCCCTGAATATTTGGACAACGGCATCAGCCCGAGCTTCCGTGTCAGTGACTTCATAAGCAACACCGCGACGGTCGTGACTTCGATCGCACTGAACTTCAACGGACTCACCAACCTGGTCCGGACGACTGATTCGGTGTACGTGTTGGATGAAGGACTCCGCTTGCGCGGCTTGATCGCTGCCGGTGGTGAAAACTCAGGTATGGATCTCAATTTCGATCACGCGTTCGCCGCCGGAGTGGGTGGTACACCTGGAACGTGGCCCGTGGGTGCAACGGGTGATCCGGATGATCGTCTGGTGTATCTGGCCAGCGCGCAACCCCAGATCGAAGTATACGACACGTACTTCTTCGAGCCGGTGGCCATCATACCGATTCGCGATCCGATCATCGGGCCGTTGCGCATCGCCGAGCAACCCACAGGCGAGCAGATCTTGGTGGGCGTGACGACCTTTGGTGTCGTGACGGTTCAGCTGCCTGCAGTCACCAACCCCTTCCCCACTCAAGGGGTCGGATTGCCACAGCAGCGCTAGCCCAGCTGTTGGTGAGCTGTTCCTTGTGAGAGCCCGGCGCAAGCGCCGGGCTCTTTGCGTGATGGGCTAGTGGCGGTCGAGACGATAGATTGTGAAGATAAGTGCATCCTTCTTCGACTGAACGGTGATTGTGCTCCGATGATACGATTCACCACTGCCGGCGAATCGCATGGCAAGGCTCTACTGGCCATACTCGAGGGAATCCCGGCTGGGTTGCCTTTGGTGGCGGAAGACGTGAACTCGCAGCTGAAGCGCCGTATGGCCGGGTACGGGCGCGGGGCACGCATGAAGATTGAAGCGGATGCGGTGGAGTTCCTGGCGGGAGTGCGTGCGGGAGAGGCCCTGGGCTCGCCCATAGGTATGCTGGTCGAGAACCGAGATTGGGAAAACTGGTCCGACATCATGTCAGCTGAACCGGACGTGGCAGCAGGCTTGCGCAAGCGGCACCTGACCCGACCGCGGCCAGGTCACGCTGACTTGGTGGGCGTATTGAAGTACGGCCGCAGGGACGCACGGGACATTCTGGAACGCGCCAGTGCGCGTGAGACTGCAGCTCGAGTGGCTTGTGGAGCGGTATGTCGCAGACTGTTGGCTGAGTTTGGGGTTGAAATCGGAAGTCACGTCGTGCGGCTGGGGACTACGAGCGTCACGCTACCACAGCAATTGCCCACGCCGCTGAACGACTCAGCCGATCGATCGCCGGTGCGCTGCCTGGACGAGACGGCGTCACAAGACATGGTTGGCGCGATTGATGACGCTATTCGCAACAAGGATACCCTGGGTGGTGTTGCCGAAGTGGTGGTGCGGGGTGTTGTGGTTGGATTGGGCTCGCACGTCTCTTGGGACAGGAAGTTGGACGGCAGGCTGGCCCACGCGATGATGTCGATACCTGCGGTAAAGGGAGTTGAGATAGGACTCGGTTTTGCCGGTTCCTCCACAGCTGGCTCGGAAGCCCATGATGAAATCACTCGTGGCGAGAGTGGCGCGTTAGCCCGAACGAGCAATCGCGCGGGTGGGCTGGAGGGAGGAATCACCAATGGTGAGCCGATAGTGATGCGGCTGGCCATGAAGCCCATTGCCACACTGCGTAGACCCCTCGGCACCGTGGACTTGGAAACTGGTGAGGCAGCTCGAGCCCAATCCGAACGTTCCGACGTGACTGCTGTCCCTGCGATGGGTGTGATTGCGGAAGCCATGGCGGCGTTGGTTCTGGCCCAAGCCATGGCTGAGAAGTTCGGCGGCGACTCCCTGAGCGAGATGCGGGGCAACTACGAAGGCTATGTCGAGCAACTCGGCAAGCGCTGGGTCGAGTGAGGGGAGTGAAACGGCATCTGATCCTCGTGGGTCTCTCTGGCGCAGGCAAGAGCACGGTGGGACGCTTGGTCGCAGCTGGTTTGAAGACGCGTGTCCACGATGTAGACGCAGCCATCGAGAGGGAACTGGGGATCTCGATCAAAGAGATCTTCAGCAGCAGGGGTGAAGCCGAGTTCCGCGAG
>JBDGXD010000032.1:0-19908 GCA_039584755.1 Gemmatimonadota bacterium | reverse complement strand
CCGGCCTCTCCGTAGCTGTGATGGATCAGCGCTGCAGCACGGTAGTCGAGACCCCGTCCGGCCCCAACCAGGTACCCCGCGCTGCCTGCAACCGAGTCGTCGCTGATCGTGCTATTCGGTCCCAGTGTAACCGACAGCTCGAACTCCTCGCGCGACGAGCTGAGTCGACGAGTCAGTAAGTGTGTTGTTCGCATTGGACCAGGGATTATGCAACGCAGCCCGCCATCCCGGACCTCCCAATCCTGTAGTCGGTTGGCCCAGTAGTCTGGCCCGGCCCAGGGTCGATCTGGGCTATTGCTCCAGCTACTCTCAAAGTGAGGATCGCTCGCGTTGCCGGCACATCCTGCAGCCGCCAAGATGACGGCGGCACCAGTCAACCATGTGAGTGGTCTGTTCATATGATATACGGTTTGGGAGTCTGCCATGGGTCCAAGGTGTCTACGCGAATATACGTCCCGCGGACCATGAGGTCGACGCCGGATCCAAGCCCACTAAACCAAAAGCTGCTGGCCAGCGACTGTTCTTGGATGTATTCATTGACGGTATCGAGCCAACGGAGAAGACGGACTTATGGCTACCAAGCCAGACCGACCCTATGTCCCCGCCAGTAGCACTCTACCTGAACTCACTGCAAAAGCCCTCGTCCTCGGCATCCTCATGGCCGTGGTTCTGGGAGCCGCCAATGCGTACCTCGGGCTCAAGGCCGGACTGACAATATCGGCAACATTTCCAGCTGCGGTGATTGCCATTGCGGCGTTTCGTCTCCCGTTCTTCAAAGGGAACGTGCTCGAGCAGAACATCGCGCGCACCGCCGCGTCAGTGGGTGAAGCACTCGTGGCAGGTGCAATCTTCACGATTCCGGCGTTTCTGATTGCACGGGTCGACGGCGAACCAGTCTGGAGAGCGTTCGACTATTGGTCGAGTACCTGGATAATGCTGGTAGGCGGTGTGCTCGGCGTGCTGTTTGTGATCCTGTTGCGCCGCACCTTGGTGGAGGACGCCGATCTGCCTTTTCCAGAATCGGCGGCGTGCGCGGAATTGGTAAAGGCCGGTCAAGAAGGCGAAAGTGGAGCGCGGTTCGTCTTCGGGGCAATCGGGATCAGTGCACTGCTCGAGCTGTTCAAGAACTCACGTGGCATCGAAGTCGTTTCGTATACAAAGGAGTGGCTCTTTCAGTTACCGCGCTCTTTGGTGACGCATGGTGATGTGGAGGCACCGCTGGGACAGGTAGCCCACACTGGTGGTGTCTATCTCGCCTCGCCTGCTGCGTCACCTGCCCTCATAGCGGTCGGTTACATTATCGGGCCGCGACTAGCCGCGGTTGCGTTCTCCGGTGGAGCGTTTGGCTGGCTCTTCCTGGTGCCGCTGTTGCTCTTCATGGATCCAGATTTGGCCGCAAGAGTCGGGGGGGAGACCGAATCGCTCGACATAGTCGACTCGGTGTGGCGTAACTATGTGCGGCCAATCGCGGTCGGTGCCATGCTAGTTGGAGCCGTGCATACGTTGGTGAGCCTCAAGGGCTCCCTGTCGCAGGCGTTCGTTCGGATTGCGCAAGACTTTGGAAAGAAAGCATTCATCGAATCGAGTAGGGCGGGACGATCGCGACTCGAGATCGACGTATCACTCAAGTGGATCACGATCGGAGTAGGCTTCACCGTCATACCGATGACGCTGCTGTATTGGCACTTCACGCACAGCATTGCCGCAGCCTTGATGGCTGCGATAGTTATGGCCATAACTGGTTTCCTGTTTGCTGCGGTGGGGGGCTACTTGGTCGGCCTCATCGGGGGATCGAACCAACCGATCAGTGGCCTTGCGCTATCCACGCTGATCATTGCCGCATTGCTCATGGTGGCGATTGGCGTGAAGGGTGCTGGTGGTGTCGCTGCGGTACTGGGTGTGGCCGCGGTTGTCTGCTGCGCATCAGCCATGGCCGGCGATATGATCCAGGATTTGAAAGTCGGTCATCTATTGGGTGGCACGCCCTGGCGCATGGAAGTGGCTGAGATGGTATCGACTGTGCTGGTGGCGTTCGTACTCGTTTGGCCGATGATCTTCCTGCACACTGGTGTGCCGGGAGGGATTGGTGGTGAACAACTGTCAGCCCCGCAGGCGGGGCTAATGGCTCAATTGGCTACGGGGATTGTCGGTGGCAACATGCCGTGGGCGTTGATAGGCATTGGTATCGCCTTTGGCTTGGCGTTGGTGTTGATCAAGTCACCATCGCCCATGTTGATTGCCGTCGGCATGTATCTTCATCTTGACACCACAGCCGCGATATTCGTTGGTGGCATTCTCGCGTGGTTGGTCAGTCGCATCATCAAGCGGCTTTCCTACGGCACCGAAGAGCGACTGGCGACGGAGAACAAAGGAACTCTGGTGGCCTCTGGACTCATCGCGGGCGAGGCCCTGATGGCAGTGGCTCTTGCGGCGCTGTACTTCTTGCTGCCAGCCGACCCACCCGGCGGAGTTAGTTCGATCGCGACAGCGTGGCTGGGACTGGATCCTGCAGGTGTGTTGGACCAGTGGGGAGCCTGGCTGTCACTAATACTGTTTGCGGTGGTCGTTTGGGCTTTGGTGCGGGTGCCGCTGAAGCGGGAACAGTAGCCGGTGTCACTTCATACTCCAGACTTCGAACTTCAGCCGTCCAGCGCAGCTTGAAGGGCAACTGGAAGAGTGAATGTCGAAGGTCGAAGGCTGAAGTCTGAAGTGAATTTTCTTCAGTTCACTTTTGTGTTCGCCACTCTCCTGTCAGCGGCATTACCTCCGGCAAGTACTCCTTGAATTCCTCACCGTATATCTCCCAAATGGTCACGAATAAGGCGGCGATGATGGGCCCAACTATGAATCCAACGGCACCGAACACGATAATGCCGCCCAGCGTCCCCAACAGGATCATGAGGTCTGACATCTTGGTATCCCGTCCCACCAGCCACGGCCTGAGGATATTGTCGACGGTGCCTACAACCACGACACACCAAATTGCCAACAGGATGCCGGCTGTCACGTGTCCAGTGGCGATCAGGTAGATCACGCCTGGAATCCAGACCAGTGCAGTCCCTACGCCCGGTATGATAGATAGCACCGCCATTATCGTGCCCCAGAACGCCGCTCCACCGATTCCCGCCACGAAAAAGCCGAGTCCCGCCAACGTACCTTGGATTACACCAATGACCAACGTTCCCTTGATAGTTGCTCTGGTTACCGATATGAACCTCTCCACCATCCTGTTCTCTTCTTTAGGCCCCAAGGGCATATAGTAGAGGATCTTCTCGAGGATCTGTCTGCCTCCTATGAGAAAGAAAAACATGGCATACAGCATGATGAAGAGACTCAGCATGAACGAAGCCGTACCTTTCGTGGCTGCTGCCACATTATTCACCAGGAACGTGCCGACATTGCCCGCGAGCTCACCGACCTTTCTGGCCACCACATCACGGTAGGGCTCCCATCTGTCATATAGCGGTAACCTGCTGAGTAATTCGTCCAGTTGATCGGTCTGACTCACCTGTTGCTCGACCCAGGGAGTGACCGATTGACTAACGTTTATTGCCTGAGAGGCGACAATACCGAGGAACCCTGTCAGAGGGATCACTATCAACAGCAGGACTGTCAGAATGGTGACTATCGAGGCCGGCACCTTGCGGCCCTTGAACCAGCGCTCCAATCGGCGATAGAGCGGATACGCCATACCACTGAATATCCCAGCAAGAAGAACCGCCATGAAGAACGGCCGGATCATGCGGAAGAACAGGAGTGAAACGGCGATTGTCAGCAGCAGTAGGAAGCCCTTGCTGAATTTTTCCTGTGTGTCAGACCGAGGCATGGGTAACTCCGGTGAATTGGTGGATCGCTGGTGCGACGGTGCTACGATACCAAGGTAAAGAATGCACGGATTCTGGCAGGGCGGGAAGGGTGCGGGTCGCACTCTTCTGGTGGACGGACAGCCTTCCCCCGAAGCGGGAGGTTCTACTGAATTGGTGCGGTCAACCTGGCCAATCTCACTGCGAGCTTGAACCAGAACGACTTGTTGTCATAGTCGCCGGGCATCATCTGCCGTGATCCCTCGAAGTCCTCCAAGAACATCGCTTCCACTTTGGAGGTCAAAGCACTGTCCACGAATACGGCTGTGATCTCGAAGTTCAGACGGAACGAACGGTTGTCGAAATTGGCGGTCCCTATCCCCGCGACGGCGTCGTCAACCAATATCGCCTTCTGGTGGAGAAAGCCGTCGGTGTAGCGGTAGAACTTGACCCCAGTGTGACCGGCATCATCGAAGTAAGAGAAGGCCGCCAAGTAAACCAGCAAGTGGTCTGGTTTGTCTGGAATGAGTATGCGGACGTCTACACCCTTCAGTCCTGCTAACTGCAGAGCAGCCATCACCGACTCATCCGGCACGAAATAGGGGCTTGCGATCCACACACGTCTTTGTGCCGCTGTTATGGCATGCATGAACATCAAACCGGCTGTCTCCAAGGAATCGGCCGGCCCGCTGGGGACGATCAAGACATCCAGACTCGCACTGTCAGCGGGGACTGGTTGCCAGCTCAATTCGGGTATGGTATGAGTGGCCCAGTGCCAATCCTCCAAGAATGAGAGCTGAGCACCCAGAGCAACCGGCCCGGTTATCTTGACGTGGGTGTCTCTCCAGCGGCCGAACTTGGGGTCCCTGTCCATGTACTCATCGCCTACGTTGTGTCCACCTATCCAAGCGACCCGTCCATCTACAACAACGATCTTACGGTGGTTGCGGAAGTTGATCTGGAACCGGTTACGGGGACCCTTTGTAGTGTGGAACGAAAAAGCCTCGGCCCCTGCCGAGTGGAGCTCCCGTAGATATCCTTTGGGAAGTTTGTGACTGCCGATCTCGTCGTATAGGAAGTAGACTCGCACACCCTCTTTGGCCTTTGCAATCAGTTCTGCCTTGAGTGCTTGGCCCAACTCATCATCCTTGACTATGAAGAACTGTACCAGAACATAGTCCCGTGCTTGGCGAATTCCCTCAAAAATGCTGTTGAACGTGTGAGTGCCGTCGATCAACAATTCAGCATCATTGCCAGACCCGAACGGCATCTTCGCGAGCTTTTCCAGTGCCATAGCGTCCGGATGCTCTGCAGCGAGGTCCACGCGGAACGAGTCGATACTGCTTGGAATAGCCCCTATCACGTCAAACAACTCTTCGTCATCAGCGTGACGTGCCGTCACGTAGCCCTGAAACTTGCTACGACCGAATACCCAATAGGCTGGAACGGCGATATAGGGAAACGTGTTGAGTGAGATTACCCACGCGATGGCCCCTTGAGAGGTCCGGGTGCTCATCACGGCATGGATAGAGGACGTGAAGCCAAGCACGTGCATCAGCAGTACCACTAGTCCCAGCATCCAGTTCCGCTGCCAGATTCGCTTGATCCTCATGATGACTTCTCCCTGGACAGCTCGGACAGTACTAGTAGTGTCGAAGGCGGTACCAGTGAACTCGACAGTCCACGATGAGGAAGTGGGTGGGGCTAGTGGCGCCAGGCAGGTAGCGGATCTGCTCGAGTCGCGTGGCGTCAACGACTACGCCTTGGTGCTCGATGAGGGTGGAGCCATCGTCGACGGCCTGGTTCCTGGTGTGGATGGTCAGGTGGCAATCATCGGTATCGCGGAGAAGGGCGGCGTGAGTCTGGAACTGGTCGTTGAGGGCGAAGGTGGGCATTCCTCCATGCCACCGGAGCATACCAACATCGGCATTCTGAGCAAGGCGATCACCCGTCTCGAGGAGAGCCAGTTTCCGGCCCACATTGATGGGCCCGCATTCAGCATGTTTGAGTACGTCGGTCCCGAGATGTCGTTCGGGATGAGGCTCTTGTTTGCCAACATGTGGCTCTTCAAGCCTCTCGTGACGAAGGGCTTGCTCTCCGATCCACAATCGGCAGCGATGGTCCGAACGACAACAGCGGCGACGATTATCAACGGTGGTGTCAAGTCCAATGTGCTTCCGATCGAGGCGCGAGCGGTGGTTAATTTCAGGATAATCCCGGGCGAAACCGTAGAGACCGTGAAAGAACGGGTACGTCAGGTCATTGCCGACGACCGCGTACAGATTTCTGGCGGCGGCCGTGACCCTTCACCCGTGTCGGATCCCGAAGCACCGGCGTTTCAAGTTCTGGCCACCACATTGCGTCAACTCGTCCTCGACGATGACCTGCTCGTCGCGCCGTACCTAGTGATGGGCGGCACCGATGCCAGGTATTACGCCGCGCGGTCCGATAATGTCTACCGGTTCTTTCCGGCGATCGTTGGTGAAGGTGACATGGCCCGAGTGCATGGCACTGGTGAGAGGCTGGCGATCGACAGCTTTGCCTTGGGAGTGCGGTACTTCTATCAGCTGATCAAGAATAGCGACACGCTCTAGAAGTGGTCTGCGAGTGGTACCGGGCCGAATCCGCAGCCAGCGCCGCTGCGTAAGCGGCCCCGAGTCGCTCCACAAATGCGGTATCAACCAACCCTGCAAGCGGTTCGACCACGAGTGCAGCCATGACCGGTACGGAGAGTCCGATCAGGGTCCGGTGCGGGCGGTCCAGGAATGGATGCCGCTGAGAGATCATGGCCGTGTAAGATGCCGTGTCCGGGAGTGTACTCCCACCGTGGCAGGCTCTTTCAAGAGCGACTCGCAACCGCTTCAGGCGTCTTCCCGACTAATCGCTCGTACACATCGGGATCTGTTGCTCCCTCGGTGCCGATCGTCAGGATGCGTGACTCGGCAGTAATATCCAGGTGTCTGCGGGCTGCGTCGTTACGGGTGGCCATGATGGCCGCTGCCAACGAGGCAACTCCCGATTCGCCACCAATGACGGGCCGATCGCCAAATGGCGGGTCGGCCAACAGGCGCATCGTCGTAATGGCAGCCGTGTCTGAGATCGCCATGCAACAGTCGGCACCAACACTGAGTACCGACCAGGCATAGTTGGAAACCTCACCCGCTGCGAGACCGGCCATCACAGTGTCCAAGTCGCCCGTGACTGCCACTGGCTGACCGCGTTGGATGCTTCTGAGTATGCAGTCGGCTTGATCAGACTCTACCACCACCAGCTTGGGACGGTTGGCAGGCCACTGCAGACCGCAGAACAGAGCTACGGTTGCCGCGAGACCGCCGACGCCAGCTTGGACGAAGACATGTGTCGGTAGCTTGGCACCGGGCAGCTGCGTCGCTACCTCAGACATGATCATCGAATACCCTGCGAACGTGTCAGCTGCTATGGCGGGCTCGGTGGCGTTCTCAGTCTCCGAAACGACGAACCATCCCTTCTCTCGAGCTACTGCGCGGCACTCTGCCGCTGCGGTTTCATGGTTCCCTCGTGAGCGCACGACCTCGGCACCCAGCGAAACCATGGCATCCTCGCGGAATGGGCTGACGATCGACGCCATGTATACTACCGACCGGCAACCGAATTGACGGGCAGCCCAAGCAACCGCCCGCCCATGATTGCCGTCGGTTGCGCAGGTAACAGTCACCTGGGAGGCTAGATCTCTGTGATCCCCGCTGAGCAACTGGGCGGAGGTCACATCTCCTACTGCTTCACTCTGCATTATGTGACGAGCAACGATCTGAGAGACAGCATACCCGCCACCCATCGCCTTGAAGCTGCTCAACCCGAATCGCCGGCCCTCATCCTTGTACAGCATTTGCTCTACTGCCAACTCGGTTGCGAGGCCGGTCAATTGGACGAGCGGAGTGGGTGAGTAGTCGGGCCAAGCTGCGATCTCGGAGCGAGCTCGGGTAATGGTTTCCGGCAAGTTGATGTTGCCTGCCAAGGTTCTCTCGAGTGAGCTGACCGCCTGCTTGCCGAACGATTGGGACCGATCGACCTTGGCGTTCTGGAGCAATCTGAAATCTGGGTCGGGAATCACGTCCATGCGGCCACCTGGCACCCGGAGATCAGAAAATATGAATACACAGTCTTAACGGCAAAGGGCGGTCGCTTCATGTGTTTGGCTGAGACAGAAGAGCTTTGTACCAATTAGTTGGCTGGAGATGCCTAACGAATATCGCATCGAGAGCGTAGTTTTCGGCGACAGCAAATCCAACCGGGTGTGGCCTGAGCAGCGAGGTCTGGTCCGGTTGTGCAAAGCCACTTCACAAGGCTGAAACAAAGCGGAGGGCAAAAGATGACAGCGTTGTTGCCGCATAATCGTCGCTTGATGGTGATCCCCTTCCTTTTTGCGCTGGGAATCACGTTGGGTTGCTATGCCGAACCTGAAGTAGCAGCCGATCTCGTATTGCGCGGGGGCAAGGTCGTTACAGTCGATGACAACATTCCCGATGGCGAAGCGATCGCCTTGAAAGACGACACGATCGTTGCGGTTGGCTCCGATCGTGAGATCAGAGCGTATATCGGTCAGGAAACGGAGGTAATAGATCTCGACGGCATGCTGGCCATACCTGGGTTCGTCGAGAGTCACGGTCACTTTTCGGGTATCGGCTCAGCCAAGATGCAGCTCAACCTGATGGAAGTGGCGAATTGGGATGAAGTGGTAGCTATGGTCGAGGCAGTCGTCGGTGATGCGGCTACGGGTGAGCTGATTCGCGGCCGCGGCTGGCATCAGGAGAAGTGGGACCGGACTCCGGAGCCCAACGTGGACGGATTGCCCACCCACCACACATTGAGTGCAGTATCGCCCGACAATCCCGTGGTTTTGCGGCATGCTAGCGGCCATGCGGCATTTGCCAATGCCAAAGCGATGGAGATGTCAGGTATCACACGCCAAACGCCCGATCCGCCGGGGGGTGAGATCGTGCGGGACGCGAGCGGCGAGCCCATCGGGGCGTTCCGAGAAACGGCTCAAGGTCTGTTGGGCGCCGCCTACGAGGGTTCTGAAGGTGCTGATCCTCGTCGGGCTCTCGAACTCGCGAACGAAGAGGTGATTTCCAAGGGCATCACGAGCTTCCAGGATGCGGGCTCCGGTTTTGGAACCGTGGATTTGATGAAAGAGATGATCGACGAAGGAGACATGGATGTGCGGTTGTGGGTGATGCTACGGGTGTCCAACGATCGGCTTGCCGAACGGATAGCCGACTATCGGATCATCGGGTACGGCAACGACCATCTCACGGTCCGTGCCATCAAACGCAGCCTGGACGGTGCTCTAGGACCCCATGGCGCATGGTTGTTGCAGCCGTACGAGGATCTACCAACCAGCTCCGGCCTCAACACTAGCACAGTGCAGAGCGTGAGAGAGACCGCGCGAATTGCGGCTGAGCACGACTTCCAGCTCTGCGTGCATGCAATTGGAGACCGGGCAAATCGCGAGACACTCGACATCTTCGAAGAGGCCTATGGGGCGAATCCTGAGAAGACCGATATGCGTTGGCGCGTTGAACACTCGCAGCATCTGCATCCGGACGACATCCCACGGTTCGGACAGCTCGGTGTCATCGCATCGATGGAGGGCATTCACTGTACGTCGGATGCGCCATACGTATTGGAACGCTTGGGAGAAGAGCGAGCGGAAGAAGGTGCCTATGTATGGCAGAAACTGATGCAGACGGGTGCTGTGGTCACCAATGGCACGGATGCTCCAGTAGAGGACGTCGATCCCATTGCCAGCTACTACGCGACCGTCTCGCGACGACTGAAAGACGGGACTGTATTCTACCCTGATCAGCGGATGAGTCGTGAGGAGGCTCTGAAGTCATACACCATGAATGGAGCCTACGCGGCGTTTGAAGAGGACACCAAGGGTTCTCTTACACCGGGTAAACTGGCCGATATCACGGTTCTCTCGAAAGACATACTGACGATTCCCGAGGACGAGATTCCGACCACCCAGGTGGTATTCACGATCGTAGGTGGCAAGGTGGTGTACAACCGCGATGCCGAGAATGATTAGCGGCGCCTGATGGCTCAGCAATGATCCGGAAGACCAAGAGGTGCGGGCTACGTTCAGCCGCACCTTTGCATGTGACCCCAACTCACGGTACTCGGTTGGAGTTCATCATAGTTCAAAACAGCAAAGAGGAGGTCAAGTGCCACTGCCACCGATCACCGTACTGACCGAGTCAGATTTGCGAACCTGCGTAGGTATGGATGAAGGGTCACTCCAAGCGGTGGAGCAGGGGTTCACCAAGCTGGCCCTGGGCATGGCGGCGGTTCCCCCGATCATGATGATTCCGGTACCCGACCGTAACGGCGAGGTGGACGTAAAATCAGCATATGTCGAGGGGTTGGAGAGTTTCGCAGTAAAGATTGCCTCTGGTTTCTTCGACAACCCCGAGCATGGTCTTCCTAGTGGTAGCGGCATGATGGTTGTGATCAGTGCTGAGACGGGATTTCCACAGGCCGTGCTGCTCGACAATGGCTACCTAACCGATGTTAGGACTGCTCTGGCCGGAGCCATTGCGGCGAAGTACCTAGCCCGCAAAGTGATCGACAGTGTTGGCGTGGTCGGGGCTGGGACCCAGGGGCGCTATCAAGTCAGGGCCTTGCAGTTGGTCCGTGACTTCAATCGTGTCTTGGCCTACGATCGAGACCCGGAAGTAGCCGCAGTGTATTCGCGCGAGATGAAGCAGGAACTGGGAGTCGCCGTCGCGGTTGCATCAGATCCGGGAATGGTCGTCCGTGACACTGAACTGGTGACGACCGCGACTCCGTCCAAGACGCCCTACGTGCAGCCCGAGTGGCTGTCTGCCGGCCAACACATGACCGCAATGGGATCGGATAGTGAGGAGAAGCAGGAGCTCGATCCGCGAGTGTTTGAGCGTGCCGATCGTATCGTATGTGACCGACAGTCACAGTGCTTTCGCCTTGGTGAGTTGCACCATGCCAGAGATGCCGGAATCCTCGATGAGGATTCCGATATTACCGAATTGGGAGAGTTGACTGCCGGGAGCAAACAAGGGCGACGTGCTGAGAGCGAGATAACGGTGTGCGATCTGACCGGCGTTGGGGTGCAAGATACGGCTATTGCGCTGCTCGCGTATCGCAAGGCGCGTGAGAGGGGACTGGGAATGACTGTGAATGTCTAGGGAGAGGGGGCAGGGGAGGCCGGGGAGGCAGCGGTAGGTGGCCCCGGGGATCCACAGAACCCGGGGCTACCTATGAGGCCAGCGTCTTTCCTCTCCCCGCGGTTAGCCGCAGTTCAGTAGCGCCAACTCGATCTATCTGCTCCCGCAGGAGCACCTGCGCGCAACCGCTCGAGGATCTTCGGTACATACATCGTGTTGTACCGCAGCCGCGAAATATGGTTGGGGTTTTGCTGATCGCCGTTCCAGCAGTGTTCGGCTCTGTCGCCGTAGTCGACCTCTCCGTCATAGTATGGGTTGGTCGTGGCTTCCAGGAACTCCTCTGTCAGGTACACCGCGTTGTTGAGATAGTAGTTGTCCATGTCGCCGACGTAGATATGTAGCTTTCCTTCGAGCTTCGGTCCCAGCGTTTCCCAATCCCGCTCCATGATGTATCTCAGGTCGTAGTTCTCCCGCCAGTATTCGGCGACCTCATGGTCGATCTCACCTGTCATCTTGTCCCAAATGCGCTGAGGGTAACCATCATCTCCCATTGGAGAGTAGACGGCTTCCCAGATGTCCCACTGGTCTCCGGAGCGGCTATTGGTACCCAATACGAGCTCCAGGTGATTGTAATCCTCCAGAGTCAAATCGACTTCTCCCAGCCAGTTCCGGTGACCTGGTCGTTTGGTTCTCTTGAACGGTCCCTCTGAGTAGTAGGCATTGTCGTCTTCATAGATGTTGACCAGAGTGTAGGCCCGGAAGTCGATGGGATCAGGGCACGCCGCGAACGTGCCATTGTACTCGTCGGGGTACAACACTTGGACTGCGAGGGCCTCCCACCCGCCCGTAGAGCCTCCATAGAGGAACCGGGCCCATCCTTCCCCTATCCCACGGAACTGCTCCTCGATGTATGGAATCAGTTCGTACGTGATAGCGTCTCCGTACGGGCCTAGGTTGGCTGAGTTCACTGCGTAAGAGTCGTCGTAGTACGGATTTGCGTGTTGTACTTCGATAATCAGCATGCGGGGGAAGTTGGGTCCGGTCCACCTACGGTAGAAATCGTATGCCTCTTGCTGTTGAATCCGGTTGTATCCCTGCACGTCGAACCGTGCGCTGTAGTCTGGTTCGAGGTCGGGATCAGGTGGTTCTTCTCGAAACCCACCGAAGTCGTAGGGGAAGTGCCCGTGAAAAACCACCAGGGGGTAGCGGGCGTCGGTGTAAACGTCGAATCCCTCAGGAACCAACACGTGCGCACCGAGGTACATCGGGCGACCCCAAAACTCCGTCAGGAGGTCGCTCTGCATCTTCACGTGCTTGATGTACTTGGTGTCTTCGGGATCGGGGATTGGAGGGATTACCTGGTCCAACGCGATCGACATCCTCTGTGCACTTGATGGATCAACGTGTAACTGTTGTGGAGTACTGTAGAGGTTCCCAGGTGCCCTGTTCCAGCGCTGTCCCTCACCGCGGTCCATGGGCAGCTTGACCGTATGTCCGGTTGCCAGTTGGAATGTCTCGTACCTGTGCAGGACGGCCTGCACATAGTAGTCGCCTGTGGGGACGTCGTTGAGACTCGCATGGGGAAATCCGAAGACAGCGCCATCGATCACTGCTTCGGTCCCCGGTGGCAGTTCTTCTATGTCGATGCCGAACACCTGTGGCGCATTGCGCCCCGCCGAAACTTGAAACCGCGGTTCGGGCTCTCCGCGGTCGCTGATAATGAGAAGAACCCGGCCGTCCAGCGCTTCGTCACTGAGTTCGTCGCTAAAGGACACGCCAATCTCGAGTGGTGATCCCGACTGACCCGAGCAGCCTGCAAGAAGTGAAACAACTAGAACGAGTGTGATGTTTCGCATGATCGTACCCGCTGTTCGTGACGCTTCATTGGGTGGGGTTGACAGCCCGAAAGTAGCTCCGATTGGGCGCCAACGCTACATGCGTGTGTCATATAGAGCCTTTGCCAGCCTATATTGTGCGCCATCATGGATTCGACCATGGCCACAGCACCCGCGGTGACCGTCTCCCAGAGCCTGCTGCTCGGCATCGCGGTGATAGCACTGTTCGGAATGCAGGTCCTTGTAACTGGACTGACCGCAAAGAAGCTGGACGTGTTCGACGTCAGCTATGCGCGAGCGCTGTGGGCGTCGGTGGTGGTGAATGCGAGTTCCGTAGCATGCCGTTGGCTCGTGCTCGCGACTTCAGGTTTTTCCCAGATTGTGCCGATACTATTGGCGGTAACTGTACCGGTAGTCAGCTACAAGCTTGTGTTCAGCTGTACACTGAAGCAGGCCATTCTCATCTGGGTGGCTGTGTTGATGGTAGTTACGCTGGCTGGCGCAGTTCTAGTCCTAGGGGCGCTGTGGACGGGATCGTGGCTCGATATGAAGTTCAATCTGCCAATGACAAACGTTGCTCATTGGGGGAGACCAATATGAACGAAGCTCTCGTATTGCTCACGGCCGTGCAAGACACGCCATCCGAAGGCGATGTCGTTGGGGCAATCTGGATTGGTCTAACCATTCTTGGTCTGGTAGCAGTTTTTGTTACCGGCTTTACCGCCAAGAAGATCAACAACATTCATGCACCGGGTTATGGCAAGGCGCTGCTAGCGCAGATATTGATTGGGCCGTTGTCACTAGCAGGTCTGATGATGTTTGGTGTCTACCTCGATGCGCCGCCGATCCTCGCACTCGCGATCGCATACTCGGTGATACCGATCGTCATCTACAAGATCGTGTTTGCGTGCATGTTGCGGGAAGCAGCCTTGATCTGGATAGTTGTGCTGTTGGTCCAGTCTGCGGTCGCCTATGCAATGGTGCTGCTGGGATACATCAGCTTCAGTGCGATGTTTGGTCAGTAAGACGCCGTACGAGCTACATCAACGATCCGGTGCGTCGTTACTCCCGTCGGTTAGGGCCTGACGCACTGTTTCCTCCATGGACTTCAAGTGAAGATCTCGTTGCGGGAACGGGATTGTGATACTTGCCTCAGCTAAGCCATCATTCATATTGACCGCAATCTCGCTGGCAACCCGGCGCCACGAATCGAACCGCGCGGTCCAAAAACGCAGCAAGAAATCGAGCGAGCTGTCTCCAAAGCCGATGAAAAGGCCGACAGGCTCTGGATCGTCCAGTACATCCTCGTGCTTCTTCGCAGCCTCGATAATGACCTGCAAGACCAACTTCGGGTCCGTCCCATAGGCCACACCAATCGGTAACTCCACTCGGCGGAGTCTGTCCGAGAGAGTCCAATTTGTAACCCTTCCTGAGATCAAATCGCCGTTCGGCACGATCACCTCAGCCCCATCGAACGTTCGCACAATGCTGGCGCGGATGCCGATCTGCTTCACCTCGCCGCGGAGGTCGCCTGAGGCGTTGCCGATGTCTATAGTGTCGCCGATTTGAATCGGGCGTTCGAACATCAGGATGAGGCCGGAAATGAAGTTGTTGACCACGTTCTGCAGACCAAACCCGATGCCAACACCGAGAGCACCAGCGAGCAGCGTAATCCGAGTGAGATCTACTCCAGCGGCTCCAGCGGCAATGAGGAATCCAATGAGCAACACGGCGTAGTGAGCAAGAGTGGAGATGGTCTCGGGAATACCCCGCGCCAACTGCATTTTCGGCAGTACGTCTTCCTTGAGTAACACTTTGACGATACGAGATATCCATAAGGTGAGCCACAACGTGACGACGAAAGCAACTACGTCAAGGAGCGAGATCTGCCAACTGCCCATGGTCCACGGTCGCGTGATAACAAGCGAGAGCACGCGCACCACAGGGTCGAGCATAGTGAACTGCTCGAGTGTCACCACCAGCCAGAGCAACAGGACACCGAGGTACACCAACCGCGAGAGCCGACGGTTCAGGTTCCCATAAGCAAGCCGGACTGACTGCAGCCAGCGAGCGGGACCCCGCCGCAGCACCACCGTTGTGATCCCCGTGAGGACTTCGACCAGAACGAGACCTATCAGAGCGGCGAAGCCACTGGTGAGTACTCCGCGAGTGAGCAGGAACGCAAGCCGCACGAACCCCAGTACGTTGACCAGCAGCGATACTGCCAAGACCAGCAATGCCAATTGGGATAGGAAGACAGCAACCTTTCGCCACCGGCCACTTCCCGGTATGCGATCACCACCACCAGACCTCAGCACCCATGCCAGACCAGCTAGGGCCAGGCCTGTGAGCAACAACAAAACGATGCGGGAGGTCAGTGCGTGCTCTGAGAGCAGGTCTTCAATCTGCGCCAGGGCGAACAGCCCCATGAGGCTGTAGGCGGACGTGCGCATACTGGGTTTGAGTACGCCGGGAACCAGTCGCAGAATCGGGATGAGCCACAGGAAGCCCGCGAGATCGAATACGACCGTCGGAGCTCGCGGATGGATCAGACGAGTTGATAATAAGGCCAGTACTGCGGCAGTGGCGACCGGCCGCGAGAGAATGTAAGTCGAGGCTTTGAGTGCGTCGTCGTCAGTTGCCCAACTCTTGCTCGAGCGTTTCACGCCATAAAGCGCGACGGCGATGACCAGGAAAAGCACCAGGTGAGCCAGAATCTGTTGTAGATTGCTTCTGGCGAACTCACTGAGGCTTGCCTTGTTGTCTTCCCAAGAGCCGCGAAGGTATTGGCCCACGTCAAGCGAGTCGTCCGGTGCGAACAGGGCCTGCCACAGCGGCGGGCTATCGGCACTGAGAATACGACGGCGGGCGCTGGTGATTGCTCGCTCGACCCGACTCTTTGACTGGGCTATTTCCGCGCCTGTTTGGGACACACGGCCCAGTATCGTGAGCAGCTCGTCGCGCCAGAGCACCGCTTCCGCTTCAGCCTCTCCCGCGTTGTCGAGCACCGACTGAAGTGCATCTACCATGGCGGGTGGGAGTTGTTGATCGGCCGCCGACTGTTGGGTCACCTCCCAGACTTCCCGAATGCTGGTGAGTGTGTCCAGCTCAGCGTCCAGCTCGCTCGACCCGGCTTCCAGTCTCTGTTGCCACCGCCGTACTTGATCTTCTCGGTTGCGCCACTGAACCAAGAGATTGTCGATCCTGCGCAGCGACATGCTCTCGAGCAGCACGGAATCGGATTCCTGGTTCAGCTGCTCCATCGATGTGGAGAGGTCGGCCAGCAGAGAGTCGATAGCCAGGAGCCCCGGGTCGGGTGCCAATCCGGAGCGAATGCGTAGCAGTTGAGCCAGTGCCGCTTCAGCAGCACTCCCGATCTGGGCGGCAGCAATGGCGCTGGGCACCGTGTCTGGTAGAGCTGGTTCCTGGGCCACGTCCTGCGCAGTCTCCTGAGCGGCAGCAACACCAACCTGTGTCGGACTCACGAGCAACCACAGTTGCGTAACCGCAACCAAGCTGCATCGGATCAAGAACTTCCTATGGGTCATCGTGGCAGCAGCTCCCGTGAATCGTCGTTTGGCCCATGCACGACCGAGTGTGCATACCGGAACCCGGCTCGCGTGATCTAAGATAGAGCCAGCCTGTTGCGACGGCCAGAACAACTCTGGGGAATGAAGGTTTTCGAATAGTGAGGTCAACGGTTCAACCGATGGCGCCGCAGCCGAGAACCAGCCTAGGGCTTCGTGTTGCACCGAGGTTCCCGCTGGCACACATGGGTCATACGGGGTATTCTTTTCGTAGATAATTGAAGATTCTCAGAGTCGCCCATCCGAGCCGAGATCGCGAGCCTGTTGGCCATCGCCAAGCTGGAGTGAAGCGAGCTGCGCAAGGAGGCATGAAATGGGCTATCCCAAAAAGCACCGCGGGAGAAGGAAGCTCGGCAGCAAGCGGCGGCGGATGCGGCATAAGTGTCATAGGGGGATGCGGCTCAGGAAGAAGTGATAGTGCGGTACCCGGCTGGCCGGGCCCCTGTCTCAACGCCGCCGTACAGTAGGCTGGTCCTGCTGTTGCGTGTTGTCGTACAACTCTGACTCACTATTCGACTGAGAACCACCGGCCTCCGGCGATCTGGAGTGCCGGGCCGCGGGGAGCCTGTTTGCCGAGATGACGGAATGACGCCCATTCGCATTCTATTCCTGGCGGACACTCATCTCGGCTTCGATCTCCCCCAACGACCTAGGATCGACCGCCGCCGGCGGGGTCACGACTTCTTCGCAAATTTCGACTTGGCTTTGCAGGATGCACTGAGCGAGCGGGTCGATTTCGTTCTCCATGGCGGCGACCTGTTCTTCCGCAGCCGCGTACCCCCGAGTCTGGTGCAGCGGGTCTTCCTGTCGATCAAGCGAGTAGCGGACTCCGCTGTACCGGTGTTTCTCGTTCCGGGCAATCACGAACGATCCAGGATTCCCTACCCGATGCTGGCGCTCCATCCGAATATCCATGTGTTCGACCGTCCTAGGACGTTCACGGCTGAAGCCGGCGGCACGCGGATCGCCTTCGCGGGGTTCCCCTACTGTCGCCACGATGTTCGTACCGCGTTCACAGATCTTCTGCGCCAAACCGGCTGGTCCAAACAGGGGGCCGATATCAACCTCTTGTGTGTTCACCACTGCTTTGAGGGTGCCACAGTCGGTCCCCATGACTACACCTTCCGCTACTCGAATGACGTGGTGCGGCTGGCCGAGGTGCCACCGTCCTTCGCGGCAGTGCTCACGGGACACATTCATCGCCACCAGGTGCTCACCGAGGATCTCAAGGGTCGGCCACTGGGTGTGCCGATACTGTATCCCGGCTCGATCGAGCGCACATCGTTCGCGGAGAAGGATGAAACCAAGGGTTACATGATGCTCGAGTTGGGAAGAACGGAGCGGTCAGGGGGGAGATTACAGCGCTGGGAGTTTCGGCAATTGCCGGCCAGGCCAATGCTGGTCCGCGACATGAACATCAATGGCAAATCCGGATCCACATTGGAGCTGGAGATTCGCGAGATCATTGATAGCGCCCCACGCGAAGCCGTTCTGCGGCTCAGGATCCACGGGCAACCCGATGATTGCGCTCGTGCCGCCATGAGCGCGCGAAGCCTGCGAGCCCTTGCACCCGCCACAATGAACGTCGAGGCAGTGCTGGTCGACGAACTTAGTCGGGTGCGGACGGCATCGCCGTGAACTCCGCCGTGGCTGAGGAGTATACAGTACTTTCGCAATGTTGAGACGACTACTCCCTCCCGCTATTATCGCCATCCTGATTGCAGGGGCCGATCCGTTGAGGGCCCAGGTGGACTCGACTCGCTCGGGTGACGCCACGGTCAGTGGAGTGGTGTATGACTCCTACTCTGGAAGGCCAGTTCCCTTCGCCATCATACGTGTGGTACAGACGGATTCGTCAACGCTGACCGACCGCAAGGGTCGTTATCGATTGCGCGTGCCCCTTGGTGAGACACAGCTGGAGTTTCGCCAAATCGGGTTTGCCATGGCAGCCGTCACCGTGACTACAGCGGGAGAGGCTGTAGTGCGGGACGTGTCAATCAATCGACTTGCCGTCCCCTTGGATACGCTAGTTGTCAGCGACTCCGGAGAGAGCCGCGCAAGTCGCATTATACGTCGCGCCATCGCCCGAAAGATCGACGTGCTTTCGAGGATTCAGGATTACAGTTACGACGCGTATGTGAAATTGGTCATAACTGACCTTGGCAAGCATGAAGACTCCGCAGAGGCTGTCCTCATTATCACTGAAACCGAGACTACGGCCTATTGGCAGCAGCCTGATGGGTACCAGGAGGTGATCACCGGACGACGTCAGTCCAGCAATCTGGCAGCGGAGGACAATCTGGTCACGGTTGGCCAGATCGTGAATTTCAATCGCGACCGCATCGATCTCGAGAAATACTCAGTAGTGTCTCCCACTGCCAGCGATGCGCTCTATCACTACACTTATCATCTGGTGGACTCACTCGCCATCGACGACCGTAAGGTATTCCGGTTGGCGATAGCACCCAACACAGATGGCGCCCCCCTGTTCGTGGGCATGATTGATATCGCCGATTCGACTTACGATATACTCGCCATCGACGTTGGTCTCAACGAGGCAGTCCGGTTCGACTTCTTCGAGAACCTACGCTACCGCCAACGGCTGCGTGACTATGACAACGGCCTTTGGATGCCAGCCGAGATCACATTTTCGGGAGAGATTCGCTTCGGCATACCGATTCCCGGAGTTCCCAAGCATCTGTCTTTCCAACATCAGGCGACTCTAGCGGATTTTCGCTTCGATCAGGGAGACGTGCCCGGGGACATAGGCGCGTTTGTGATGGTAGTGGATGAGGGCGCCGATGATATCGATAGTACGGCCTGGAATGAGCGCAGACGATCTCAACTGACCGACGTGGAACAGAAAGCGTATGCTCGAATAGACTCAATCAGCAGCAGATCGCCATCGCTGGGAAGCAGGTTTGCCGGTGGATTGGGTATGGTGGTGTTCTTGACTATGAACCAGGACTTCTTTCATTTCAATCGCACGGAATCTGCGTACCTTGGGGCAGGGTGGACGTGGCAGAACCTCTCGCCCAAAGTCACACTACGCACCAAGCTAGGCTACTCTTTCGGGCGCGAGGAGTGGCAGTACGAACTAGGTGCGTGGTACAGACTTGCAGCTAGCCGTGGGGTCTGGATCGGAGCATCGTATCACAGCAGTATTGTGAATCGGCCGACAATTGTGTCCTACTCGTACAACCCCACGTACCTAGCACTGCTCGTCAAGCTGGACCCGCTCAATTATCTGAAGCAGGAAGGAGTCAACCTTTCGGTGAGGGGACGGCTGACGAATCACAGCCGCCTGACTTTGGAGTATCACGACTTTCGTCAATCATCCTTGCCGGTGGCAACTGATTTTTCGTTCTTCAGCACAAACAGAATCATCGCACCCAACCCACCGATCGACGAAGGCCGTTTGCGAGCCGTGGGAGCCACGCTGACGTATGATTCACGACCGATGGTGCGACAAAAGGGTCGAGAGCTTCGGCTGCCAGCG
>JBDGXD010000031.1:0-20802 GCA_039584755.1 Gemmatimonadota bacterium | reverse complement strand
GAACGTGGTATTGGCGTTGCTTATCACCAACGTGCCGTATCCCTCGCAGCCCGCACCCACATTCCACACTGTATCCTCGAATGCCTCGTAAAAGCTCCAGGTCCCGTCGAACTCCGCTACCTGCACCAGCGGCTGCTGGATCGCTTCGTCGCCACAAGCGATTGTAACAACCGGCAACGAAGCGAAAAGACAAAACAACATGATTCGTCTCAAGTGACACCTCCTGCTACCTCGGTCTACCTCCATCCTTCAGGGTCTAAGTTACGGTATCAGCAGGAAGACGGCCATGCGGCGGCGCCGAGGATCTCCATCAAGCTGGTGTTGATGAATACGTTCTCTGCGGCCCCGCAACCCGTCCCAGCCCCGACTAGGAGGGAAGCGGGGGAAGAAGATGCACGCTGTACTCTGCAACTCGCACGCTAACGCGCGGGCGGGTTACGTGGCGTCTTCATCTGGCCGGTCTATGTTGACATGAGGCAGGAGTTTTCGAATGAGGCTCTTGTACGCAAGCACGCTATTCGCGTAGCTGACTCGCTCGAAGATGATTGCTGCCACATACGCTGCGAAGGCAGCTAGTAGCAGGGCGCGTGACACCGGCACCAGGGCGGCACCGATGATCACCGCTAGCATCCCCCCACCCGTGACTACGGCCATACGGCGCCGTCGGATCGTAGGTGCGGAGTCACTGCTAGCCTGTAGCACTCGCATCTCGCTGGGGGTTAGATCGATATCTGCCATTTTTCCCACCGCCGTCTTAGCGCACAACGTCCCCACGTCGGCAAGAGGTTCAACTCTTGCGATCTCATTCGCCTCTCCGGATCGGCAGGCATGCCAGAGATTCTAGTCTGCCTTCGCGCATCTTCTCGTCCGGCAGCGCAGCACCAGGAAACGGGCGCTGTCCTGCCAAGCACCTAATTTGTGAAAAAGACAGAGATACGCGAGAGTGGGGTTGGTAGGCTTGTACCGGCGGCGATGCCGCCGGGTCCGGTTTCGGGACCGGTACGACGGTAACTTCGAGCTCGAGTTCGAGCTCCGCGTCGCCGGCGAATGGTGCCTCCAACTTCTGGCCGGCGGCTCCGGCTGTGGCGGAGACATTGAATGCCGCCTGGACATGCGGGTCACCGTTGATCGTCAAGCGTGTTCCCCGGGCGCGCCTTGACCGGGTCCGCCCCTCGGCTGCCTCCATGTTCACGGCCCACTCAGTCAGGTGGTGGCCACGGCACCCGCGCGCATCGAGCACGATCGACACCATGACCGCACCGGAACCCGATGTGGTCCCCTGCAGACTCCGTGGGGTGACCACCAGGTCGTAATCCGATTCCTCCGGATTCTCGATATCGACGACGAGTTCGAAGGATGCCCCGGCCGATACCTCACTGCCGCCTTCTTCCTCCCAGGTCGCTTCCGGCTTGCCGTGCGCGCTGAGCGCGACCTGGAGGTGCACCGACTGCGTGCTGTCGAACCCGGCCTCGATCACGGCGGCGGCCCGCTGGCTACCCGAGCTGCCCTCTGGCTCCCAGCGGCGCTGGCCGCCCCCGGGTACGACGATGCCTCCCGCGCCCAACGGCAACTGCAGGTTGCAGGCGGGGCTCTGAGCCGTACGGGCCCCATGCGTCGCCGCGTCCGGGAAGTTCCGATCCACCTCCCCGTCCGCCAGCACCCAGAGATTGCCCAGGTACCAGGCATCTGCGGATGACAGTGGCTGGAACGTCGGGACCAGTCTGACGCGGCTGAATCCGAATGGTGGCTGGACCGTGATCGAGACCAGGTCCGCATCAGCAACGGTCTGGAGGCCCGCCGTGTTCTCGTAGCGCCACTCCGGAAACAGCTCGGCCACGCCACGCTCGGCTGACTCGAATACCACCGACCCCAACCCCTGGTCATCCGTCGTGATCGCAGTCCGGTCGATGCCACCGACTCCGGAGGGGGTGACCGTCACGGCGCGCCCGGGAAGCGGCGGGTTCCCCTCGTCGCAGTCCACCAGGGCGAATTCCACTCGTAACGGCTCGGTCGGGGCGAGCGTGTGGCGTGCCGGGGTGGCGCGGATGCGCGCGTAGATCGCGCTCCCCTCCCGGTCCCGCACACGCCGCTGATAATCGCGGATCACCGGCAGGAGCGGGATGGCCGGGTCGGCGACGCGGGAAACCAGCGCCTGGTTGCCCTGACCCATTGCTTCATCCTGCGTGAAGGGAATGCCGGCGGTCGCGAGCACGCTCCGCCCCTTGGTATCCTCGAGTCTCATGGTGACGGTACCGCGCGGCCAGTCGATGACCTCCTCCAGCGTGAGGATGAAATCCACGTCGGGAGCAGAGGCTGCCGCCTCGTAGAACCGGACATCACTCCGGTTCGCCTCGACGATCCGGTTGATGGCCGCGTCGTTCACGAATCCGGCCCCCGGGGGGAGCGGGCTCCCGAGTTGCACGGCCCGGTTCTTGGCAGCGCCGTTTACCAGGCTGCGCAACTCCACGACCGGCGCGGGACACGCATCGCCCTGCCCCGCGGCTGCGGCCGTCAGGGTGCGCTGCGTGATCACGCCTTCGAACTGCTGGGTCACGGCCGCGCGGGCCGGGTCCATGAGCATCAGGCCGAGCACGGCGGCGGTGAGCGATCGCATGGCGGAAAACCTCCTGTTGCATGATCGCCGGAAATCCGGCGGGGGCGAACCTGGGAGCCCGGGGCCGGGCGGCGCACCTGGGGACCCATCTACTTGGATCACAGGAAAAGCCGACACGGTGGCTCATCGCGGTGCGGCTCCAGCATGCTCAAAGTGAGTTGGCCAGCTATTGATTGGGCTGTGAACTAGCGACGTGCTCCCAGCATTCTCCGCAACCAGGACGGCGGCGAATTGCGCGGGGGTATCGGTTGGCGTACCCCACAGTGATAAGTCAATCGCCCAACGGACACGAGTGCCTGGCCCAGAGCCGCAGCCGACTCGAACCTGTCGCCAGGGTGCGTGGCCAGCGCTCGGTGCAATGCAGAATCGAGTGACTCCGGTATCTCGGGTCGCGCCACTTTGACCGAGGGGACAGGGTCGGCCAGTTGACGGGCCAAGACGGCCCGTGGCGTACTGCCCGTGAACAACGGCTCTCCAGTCAGCATCTCATAGAGGACGCAAGCCAGCGAATACACGTCGCTACGTCCATCCAGTTCCCGGATCCCAGCGGCCTGTTCGGGACTCATGTACGCTGGCGTCCCAACCGAGAAGCCTTGCTTGGTCAGATGCTCATCCGCTGCCGATCCCACGGCTAGGGCGATGCCAAAGTCAGCTAGTATCGGGTGCCCGTCGTTGAACAGGATGTTCTCCGGTTTGATGTCTCTATGGATCACCCCACGCCCATGTGCATGGTCCAGCGCAGAAGCAAGCCCATCAGCTATTCGCACAGCCTCCCGCACCGGCAGATAAGATTCGTCACGCAACCGCTCACGCAACGAAGCGCCTGCGACGTACGGCATGACATAGTAGAGGAATCCGTCGATCTCTCCTGAATCGATCAAAGTGAGTATGTGGGGATGCTGCAGCCTGGCCGTTATCCTGATCTCTCGTAGGAATCGGTTGGCGGCGAGAGTGACCGAAAGTTCCGGATGGAGGACCTTGATAGCGACCAGCCGTTGATGCCTCAGGTCATCAGCCAGATACACGGTGGCCATCCCGCCCCGGCCCAGGGGATGGACTATTGCGTAACGGTTCCCGAGGGCGGCTGCGAACCCGATGGACTGATCCACCACGGATGACCTGGTGCGGTCACCCTGCCCATTCCGCTGCAAAGCACCAGGACCTCTGGTTCCAGACCACCATGCCGGAAGGGCTGCAGCTGTTGGAGTCAATGACATCGGCGAACCTCCAGTGCCCGTTTTGCCGAGTTCGTACGTTTGACCGGCTGAGGCACACGTTCGCCACTGGCCGTCAAGGGAGCGTCAAGCGCAGGCTCTGCAGGACTTGGCCTTTGTTGGGGATGGTGAGAGACGGGTGAGCGTGTCGTCCATGTCAACAGGGATGTGGTCGTTCTCGTTTGATTTTCGACCATAACAGATCCCGACACTCTGCACTCTGCATCCCGGCCCCCCCGATTTGGAGGGGAGTGGGGAACTACGCTGTACCCTGTACTCTGTACCCTGTACTCTACTCAGTCCGCAACGCCTCGATCGGATCCCACGACGCTGCGCGAAACGCCGGATAGACGCCAAACACGACACCGACGGTCAACGCCGAGGCTAGCGCCAGACCGATCGCGGGTGGAGTAACCACGGCCGTCCACTCGGTTGCCGCCGATACCACCGAAGACGCGCTGATTCCGAGCACCAGGCCCAGCAGGCCACCGGCGCCGCCGAGTACGATTGCTTCTATGAGGAATTGCACCCAGACATCGCGGCGGCGCGCGCCCACCGCCACGCGCAGGCCGATCTCGGAACGCCGTTCGCGCACGGAGAGCAACATGATGGACAGAATCCCAACGCCGCCGACTGCCAACGCGACCGCACCCATGCCCGTGATCATCCTGCGGAACGATGCCACCGTGGCGAGTTCGGCGTTCATGATCACGCGTTGATTCTGGATCCTGAAATCGTCCGGCCGATCGTACCGTGCCAACCGATGGCGCTCGCGAAGGATGGCTGCAACTTCCTGCTCGGCCTCGTCCATCAACGTGGGGCTGGTCACCTCCAAGTAGATCATCTTGAGAAAGTCGGCGTTGAACACCCGGCGCAGCGCGCTGTTGATCGGAACGATGACTTGATTGTCCTCCTGCGCGGAGCCGTCGACCGAGATTCCCTTTGCGATCAACACACCGACGACCTCGAAGGGTACACGACCGATACGGATGACCTGCCCGATCGGGTCCGAATCGGGAAACAACCGATCGGCAATCACGCTGCCGAGTACCGCAACACGCAGCCCAGCGCGATCTTCCTCGGCCGTAAAGAAGCGCCCGGATGATGTGGGGAAGTCGCGAATGACGCCGTACTCGTGTGTCGTGCCACGAACAGTGGCTCCCGTGGAGAGATCCCGATGTGTGATTTGCTTGGGATCGTCGAATGACGGTGCAACTCTGGCCACGAATCCGCTCTGCTCCACGATAGCGTTCGCATCAGCGAGCGTCAGCGTTTCGACGATGGCGCCGCGCGCCAGGACCCGGCCCGCGCGCCGCTCCTGTGGGCCCGCGTTCACAACCAGCATGTTGCGGCCCATGGCCCGCACCCGGGTCACCACTTCGCGTTCGGCACCTTCGCCGATCGCCACCATCGCCAGCACCACCGCAACGCCGACCGCCGTCCCGCTGAGCGCGAGAATCGTGCGCGCCTTGTGACGCCACAACGCCTTGCGGGACAGGGCGACGTTCCGTGCCCACTTCATCTCAGCGCATCGATCGGATCCATGCGAGCGGCACGTCGAGCGGGGAACGCACCGGAGACGAGGCCAACCACGATGGCGACACCCAGGCCGACAAACGTGACTGGCCACGGGAACGTGAAGGCTTCCATCCCGTGCATCTGTACGAACTTGACGATCCCGAAGCCAAGCCCAATGGCCAACAGCCCCCCGACCGTCGTCACTGCCGTGGCTTCGAGCACGAACTGCCACCACACGTCACGTGTGCGGGCACCAATGGCCTTCCGCAGTCCGATCTCGTTGCGCCGCTCGTTGACCGACAGCAGCATGAGGTTGGCGACGACCACCCCACCAGCGACGATCGCAATGAGCGCGACGATCGGGAGAAACACTCCAAACGTCGTATTGGCCGACGCGACCATCTGTTGCACCTGCATGGGCGTGATCATGTGGAAGTCGTTTGCATCGGTAGGGGCGAGTCCATGCCGCTCGCGCAGCAGTGTCTCTATGGTCTCCACTGTCGCTTCCAGATCTGCGTGCGGATCGACCATGATCTTGGACGCCGCGATGTAGTCGACGTTCCGCAATCGCCGCATCACCGTGGTGTATGGAACGTGGATCTCATTATCCTTGTCGATGCCATGCGGATCGATACCGAACGGTTCCAACACGCCGATCACCTCGAACGGGACCGTACCAATCCGGATCTGCTGCCCGAGCGGATCGCCGTCGCCAAAGAGCTCAGCCGCCGAGTTTGTCCCGATGACGGCAACTCGCGCTGCCGACCGCACATCAGCTTGCGAGAAATACGAGCCCCGACCGGCCCCGCGATTCCACACTTCCGGTGAGGTATGCGAGTGACCCAAGACGCGGATGTCACTCGCTGTGCCCTCGAACACGACCTCGCTCCAACCAACGCCCTGCAGTCGATCGGCCATTTCGATTGCCGGTATCTCGGCCTCGATCGCATCGATATCGGCCGGTATCAAGGTCGTTGCCGGGCCAGCCCCGTGAGGACCGTCCTCTACAAAACCCGAGCCAGCATTCAACAGAATCGTCGATCCCGAGAACATGCGTTCGATGCCGTGGAGTACCTCGTCCTGCGTGCCGCGCCCCAACGCCATGACCACCGTGAGTGCCGTAACGCCGATCAACGTTCCCAGCATCATGAAGAAGGTCCGCAGCTTGTTGCGGTTCATCGCGCGCAGGCTGCTGCCAATAACTCGCGTCGTTTTCATTGCTTCCTCGTCTCCTTGGAGCTCAGGCGACCACGGCGAGAGCTTCACGCGCATCACGCCGGTCGGCTACGGTCTCATCGGTGGCAATGCGTCCGTCCACCATTTCCACTTTGCGACTCGCCATGCGTGCGAGTTCAGCGTCATGCGTTACGAGCACGACCGTCACACCCTCGGCGTTCAACTCCTGCAGGATGCCCATTACCTCGAGCCCGGACTTGGAGTCGAGATTCCCCGTGGGCTCGTCGGCAAGAATGAGGTCCGGTTCGTTGACTAGCGCGCGAGCGATCGCAACTCGTTGTTGCTGCCCACCCGAAAGCTCATTGGGCAAATGCGACGCCCGATCGATCAACCCGACTTTGTCGAGCGCTTTCATCGCGAGGCCGGACAGATCAGAGCGTTCCGAGTAGATGAGTGGCAGCTCGACATTCTCGACTGCCGGCGTCTTGGGCAGCAGGTGAAACGATTGGAACACGAATCCGATCTTCTCGTTGCGATAGGCAGCGAGTTCATCGGCGCTGAACGCGCTCACGTCGCGACCGTCCAACCGGCAGGTGCCTTCATCCGGGCGGTCCAGCAACCCGAACATGTTTAGCAGTGTGGACTTTCCCGAACCTGACGGGCCGAGTATCGCCACGAACTCGCCGCGGTCGATGGTGAGTGACACATCGTCCAAGGCGTGGACCGTGTTCGCGTCCTTCTCGTAACGTTTGTGGACGGCCTCAATGTTGATCATGCTCATGGGTTGCTGTTCTCCTGTTCGTGTCCCGTTACTGCTCGATGGTTCCGACGACGATGCGGTCGCCCCCGCTCAAGCCCTCGAGCACTTCTGAATAGTCTCGACCGCGGTATCCCACGCGAATATCGTGTCGCACCCGCGCTCCACTCTCCATGACGAACGCATAGGTTCCAGCGCGATCGCGCCGAACCGCACGATTGGGAATCGCGAGCACATCGTCCCGTCGTTCGAGCTCGATGTTGACCGTGGTCGTCATTTCCGGCCGCAGAATCTTGCCGTGGCGCTCGGCGATTTCTATGACTGTCACGTAGTTCACGACTGCGTCCTGGATCTCCGCCATGGGGCGGATCGCGGTGACCGTTCCCGTGAAGTCGGTGTCGGAGTAGGTGTCGACTGTGAAAACTGCGCGCTGGCCTACCGTGACGCGGCCAATGTCGGTTTCATCTACGTACGCCCAGACCTCGAGCCGGTCGAGGTCGATGATCGTCACGAACGTAGGCGCCGCAAAGCTGGCGGCAACGGTTTCACCCACCTGCGTCGCCACCTCGGCGACTACCCCACTGATCGGCGCATACACCTTCGTGTAACCAAGCTGGATGCCCGCCGCCTCGAGATTGGCCTCGGCCTGCTCGACTTGAGATGTGGTGACATCACGTTGGCGCTCCATCAGCGCCATCTCGTTCTCGGCAATGATCGCCTTCTCCCGCAGCTCGACCGCACGCGCATACTCCTGCAGCGCGTACTCGCGCTCGGCCCGGGCGTTCCCGAGCGCAGCCTGTGCTTGTCTGAGCCGTGCTGCGAGTTCGGTGGAATCGAGTTGGGCCAGCAGCTGGCCGGCGCGCACGCGGTCACCCACAGTCACGTAAAGGCGCTGCAATACACCGGAGACCCGCGAACCGACGCGCACCTCCGCGCCAACCATTGGCCGCACGACACCGGTCGCGAGGACGGTCGCAGCAAGATCGCGTCGCGCTACGAGGGCCGTATTGTCAGCAGAGTCGGAACCGGTATCCGCCGCACCATCATTGCCGCGGGCAACGAACCAAACGCCGGAACCGATGAGGACAATCAGTAAACCAATCGAGAAGATTCTCATGGGCTGCCGCGCCTAATGACCGATGACAGAATTGGGTGTCGGTTGCAGCCGGCCGTGCTCGGCGTGCATCCAATCGCGAAACGACACCAGTTGGGTCGAGTCGAGCAGTGTTTCGATCTCCTGTCTGGCGCTGTCGATGGTTGCCAGCAACACCGGATGCACCGTTGCTAGCCTCTCCTCGAGGTTGGCGTGGTACCGATCGAGGATCTGTTGGACCGCATCGTGTTGTTGGTTCGACAGATCGAGCGACGCGAGAAACGCGACCAGCGATGCTTCATGTGTCGGCTCCATCTCTACTCGATGCATGCGGTATGCGAGCCACAAGTGGTCGGCAAACACGCCGAGTGCGAAACCGAGTATTACGAGTCCAACGGCGGCGAATCCCGCCCTGGTCTTTCCGCTCATTGCTCACCTCCACTTTCCACCAACAACATGGTGGAGAGGTCCGCGATCTCTGCCGCACCGACGAGCGCGCGCGAGACCGGATCGTCCGGACTCAAGAGCTCTTCGAAAGAAACTTGCGCGGGCTGTGCCTGGGCTGGTGGTCCGGTCAGCACGACCAACAGTGCCGCCGCTGCCGCCGCCACACCAATGGCCGGGCTCCACTTGGCGAGCGGCTGCCACCAGGCGTCCGCATCGCGTCGTTCACGCAGTATCGGCTCGGCGGAATCGCTAACCCGCGCCGCAAGTTTGTCCCAGTATGCTTGCTCATCAGGCAACCGCGATTCGAACTGACTGCGTTCGGGTATGTGGTTCATCATGCCTCTTTCTGTTCATTCAGCCGCCGCAATGCGTCACGCAACGTCGCGCGTGCGCGATGCCGGTGGGTGCGCACCGTGGCAGCGCTCAACCCCAGCATCTCGGCTACTTCGGGGCCGTCGAAGCCCTCGATGTCACACAGCCGAAAACACGTCTGCTGCATTGGCGGCAGCATGTCGAGTCCTTGCTTGATGCCCTCGCGCAACCCGGTTCGGTGTGCCTCGTGCTCAGGGTCACCCTCGCTGGCCGGCAGGTCATCTGGTACGGCCACCGACGTCCAGCGCGAGTGTCGCACGGCCTCGTTTCGCGCCACGTTCCGGAGAATCGTGAAGAACCATGGTCGGAAGGGCCGTGTCTCGTCGAACCGGTCGAGACTGCGGAGTGCCCGGTGAAACGCGTCCTGTACCAGGTCCTCGGCATCATCCCGCGTCGGGGCGTATTCCCACGCCACGGCCAACGCCGGCCGCAGGTAGCGGGATACCAGGGTGCCAAAGGCGTCGCGGCTTCCGCGCCGGGCCAGGGCGACCAGTTCGAGATCCGTGGCATTGTCGAGTTTCATCGCTTCTAGAGTTACGCCTTGGGCGGCCTCATGGACAGTACAGCTGGGGGGCGGGAAACGTTTACAGGGAGGGTCAGCGGGGAGCGGGGAGCGGGGAGCAGAACCCGATCCAGTACGACCAGTCACCGCGGGGGTCCGACGGACTGAGATCCGACACTCGCCATTCCACCACACGCGTGATATCATTGCCCGCCACGGACCATGACAGGAGATAATCGCACATGGGCAAGATCATTGGCAGTGTGGTAGCCGGGTACGTCACCATGTTCGTGCTGGTGTTCGTCCTGTTTTCCGTAGCGTACATGGTGCTCGGGGCAAGTGGAGCCTTCAAGGAGGGTTCCTGGGACGTTTCGTTTGCATGGCTCCTCAGCAGCATTGTGGTAGGCCTGGTTGCGGCTATCGCAGGTGGCTGGGTCTGCGGCGCGATCGCCAAGGATGCCAAGGGTCCGAACGCACTGGCCGTGGTGGTGCTCTTGATCGGATTGCTGATGGCGCTGTCAGTCCTGTTGGGCTCCGCAGAGGTGGCTACTGCCGTGCGCTCCGATACCGTGGGCATGTTCGACGCGATGCAAAACGCCAAGCAGCCCAGCTGGATTGCATTGCTGAATCCCCTGTTGGGTGCGGTGGGTGTGATGATTGGAGCCAAGCTGAAGGGGAGCTAGCGGTCGAATTAATCGCCTGACCTTCTTTGCATCAACGCTGTCTTACTGAACAGCACCCGTGGTCTGTTCACGAACTCGAGCCCCGCGTTACGGGCTTTGCTGAGGCATGCCTGAAACGCCCGCTGCGAGACGTGGAACGGCGGCTCCACAATCAGTAGTTGCCCGTTGGGTTTGAGTAGCGCGGCTACCTCGTCAAAGAACGCGTCCTGGTCTGCGACCTCATGAACCATGTAGAAGGCCAATGCGAAATCGATTGGCGTAGACACGCCGATGCTGCTCTCCTCACAATTGTGCAGAATGATGCGTTCCTCTAGTGCTGTACCCGCAACCTTCCGCTGCAGTCTCTGCAGCATTCCCTGCTGTAGATCTGCGGCAATCACATGACCAGTCGCCCCTACTAACTCGGCCATGGCAGTCGAGAAAAACCCGGGACCGCAGCCTATGTCTAACGCCGTCATTCCCTCGTCGACATATGGTCCCAGTATCTTATGTGGGTCCTGCAGCCATCGTCGAATTGTGTTGTCGAGACTACCGGCTATCTCTACTGGGCAAACGTGACTAGCTCTCTGGCCCATAGTGTTTCTCCCGGTTCGCAGCCACCTCCCCAGCAACCCAAGGACTGCTTCATACCTATCCCCAAGCGTGTCGTACTTCACTGCTCCCGATTGGCTGCAAGCCACAGAACCGCGAAATCTCCCGGCGACGAGTTCGAGCCGTCGACAGTTCCCGCAAGTACGTACTCGCCAGTCTGCGCCGTGAGGATCATGACTCCGCGGTCGTTACCGGGTCGCTCCAGCAGTGTACGTGTCTGCTCGTTCCCATCGGCGTCGCTCTCCAAGATCACCATGTCGAACCCCGTTGGTGCCATGGAGAAGCCCACGGTGACGTAACCACCAGGTCGCAGCGCACTCATCATGGCGCGGTCTTCGCCGGGTCTGGTCCCGTAACGCCACCAGCGGAGATTTCCAGTTGCTCCGAGCCGCAAGAGGTAGACTTCGCGATCTCCGTCGGAGTAGGTGCCACCGTATCCGGTCACCAGTACATCGCCATCCGCTAGACCCACAACCCCGTGTCCGACGTCATCCGGCTCGCCCCCGAACGAACGTGACCACTCGAGGTCGCCGTCACCTGTCACGCGAACAACGTATACGTCGCGGTTCGTTTCGCCTGTTGCCGCCGTAGTCCCGGTAGAAACAAACGCGCCGTCGGTGGTACGTGCCACATGATACACGCGCTGATCTCCTGCGGCTTCGACGGCAAGCGTCCACTGCACGTCACCGTCATCGCTCATACGAACCAAATAGGCATCACGTCCTGCCCGCTCGGCGCTCTCACTCTCGGCCGCGATCACTACCCCTCCGTCCGTCGCAAGGGTGGCCGACCATGCTCGGTCACGCCCCTCACCGCCCAGAGTCCGTTCCCACAGGAGCTCACCCACTGCGTCGAGGCGCAACACCAGAACATCCTCACGGCCCACCGTCGGCGCCTCTGTGTACCCTGCGATGAAGAAACCACCATCGACTGCCTCCACGACATCCCAGCCAAAGTCCTCGTGCTCCCCGCCGTACGAGCGAGCCCACAGCGTGTCCCCGGCGGCATCAAAGCGCACGAGGATCGCGTCCGTCCCGGTGCTGGTGCCTAGATCGGCATACCCCACGGCCGCGAACCCGCCGGCCCGCAACTCTATGATCGCGTTTCCCACACCCAGACCCGGCGTCGAGAGTACGAACTCCCGCTGCACCGAAAGTGCTCCCTGAGACAAGGCAGGAGTCGGCAGCGTCAGACCAGCGACCAACAGGGAAGCGCTGCAACAACGCCCGATCACAAGTGGAAAAGCGCAAATCGTCAATCTGAAATTCCCCGCACGCCTCATGCCTTCCGCAGCACCCGTCCTGGACGCCCTCCAGTAGGTTGCCCGAGATCCACGGCAATCTCACCGTTCACCAGGACGTACTTGATGCCTGAAGCAAACCGATGCGGGTCGGCGAAGGTAGCTTCGTCTTGTATCCGCTCGGCGCTGAACACCACCAAGTCGGCCTTCTTGCCGCGTGCTACGCGCCCGCGATCGCTGATCCCAGTCTGGTCGGCCGGCATGCTGGTCATCTTCTTGACTGCGGTGGGCAAGTCGAACACACCACGCTCGCGACAGTAGTGCGCCAGCACACGCGCACATGTGCCGTAGTACCTGGGGTGCGGCTTGGTCTCGGCCGCCTTGCCGGTGGGCGCCACACTGCTGCCGTCGGAGCCGACCATCACGAGCGGATGCGCCAGCACCATCTCTACATTGGCTTCGCTCATGCCGTGGCCCACCATGCCCACGTTGCCCTCTTCTTCCAATATCAACCTGAGTGCTGCATCGGCTGCGTCCATCTGCCACGATTCGGCGATCTCTTCCAGGTTCTTGCCGATGGTAACGCGGTTGGCATCGCTGCGGGTGCTTGCAATGACGATGCGATCGAACGCACCCGGGTCCATCTCAACTTCAGCGATCAATTCCTCCCGGATACGGGCCCGCTGGGCCGAGTCATTCATGCGCTCTTGCAATCTGGGCCAACCACCCGCAAGCGCCCAACTCGGCAGGAAGATCGTGAGACCGGTCGAGTACGCCGTGTAGGGATACGCATCGGCCAACACCTGTACACCATCACGCCGCGCCGATTCCACGAGATTCAGTGCAGCGCGTTGCTTGCCCCAACTGGCTTGTCCCGCTGCCTTGAAGTGGGCTATCTCTACCCGCACGCCGCTCTTGCGGCCGATGTGTATCGCCTCGTCGACCGCCGCCAGCAAGGCCGACTCTTCGTTGCGAATGTGCGAGGCATACAGCCCGCCACGCCCCGCAACGACGGAAGCGAGTGCGATGATCTCGTCAGTTGGAGTGAACATGCCGGGGGCGTATTCCAGACCGGTGGAAAGACCGTAGGCTCCCTCATCCATCCCCTCTTCCAGCGCCGCTACTACTTCTTCCAACTCGTCGAAGGTGAGTATCCGGTCTTCAAGGCCGGCGACGTTGCGTCTCAGAGTACCTTGGCCGAGCAGGAAAGCCTGGTTGATGGAGATGCCGAGCTGCTCCAACGTTTCGAAGTAGGAAGCGACACCGTTCCACGTCACCGGCGCGCCGCTGTCCTCCTCCATGTCAGCCCTCCGTCTGTCTGCGTCCACACCTTCCAGCGGTGCCGCAGACGAGCCGCAGTTGCCTGTCACCTCGGTAGTGACGCCCTGGCGCACCCGGCTGTCGGCGCCGGGATAGGCATAGATAGTGAAGTCCGAGTGCGTGTGGATGTCGATGAACCCGGGTGACACATGGAGACCCGCGGCATCCAACACGCGGCTACTCTGTTCCGGTGCGATCGAATCAATTGCCGTGATGGTGTCGCCCAAGATGCCAAGATCGCCCTGCCACGCCGGTCCACCCGTACCGTCCAGCACCGTCCCGTTCTTGATCACGAGATCGAAACTGGGTGTGAAGCGAACGCGCCCCAACGGAAAGAGCGCCGCACTGAGGGTGGCGGTTACACTGGTGTTGACGAAGTCCCGACGGCTTATGTGGCGTGGCATGCGGTTCTCCTCGAGAGCGGCGAGTGTTGGTGGGGCTTAGGGTTCTAAGTTAAGGCCTGGGCGTTTTCGGGGCACTTCAGACTTCGAAATTCAGAATTCAGTCTTGAAGGCTGAATCTCGAGGCCGAAGTCCGAAGCCTGAAGTGATCACCAGTACCTTGTTGCAACCCTGCCAGGCCTCCCATCGTATGGATCTTGAACCTTTCTTCCAATCCAGCGGTCTTAGGGGGCAAGCAATGCGCAACAAGATTGAGCCGCGACGATTCGTATTTGGTCTGATCCTAGGCGTCCTTCTAGCGGCACCCGCGGCGAGCCGGGGGCAAGCCACGAGCGATCGCGTTCCCGGCGATCGTTGGATGCAGTTCGCGGATGTCGCGCAGGCCGGTTTCGATGACGGGAAGCTCGAGGCCGCGCGCACGACGTGGGAAGGACTGCCGTCCTCGGCCTTCATGGTGATTGCCGACGGCGCCGTCGTTGCTGCCTGGGGCGATGTCGAACGCCGCTTCATGTGTCATTCGGTGCGCAAGAGTTTCCTCACCGCGCTGTATGGCATCTACTGGGACCGCGGCGAGATCGAGCTCAACAAGACCCTGGCAGACCTCGGCATCGACGATGAGCCGAGCCCGCTGTTGGAAACCGAGAAACGGGCGCGCATCCTCGATCTCTTGAAGGCACGCTCCGGTGTGTTCCATCCCGCCGCCTATGCCGGTCGCACCGACTCGCGGCCCCGCGGCAGCGAAGGCCCGGGTCGCTACTTCGCTTACAACAACTGGGACTTCAACACCGCGGCCGCGATCCTGAAGCAGGAGACGGGTGCCGACGTGTTCGAGGCGTTCGATCAGTACTTCGGCCAGCCGCTGCAAATGGACGATTGGCGTGTGTCGGACGGCTACTATCACTACGAACGCGACAAGTCGCAGTACCCGGCCTATCCCTTTCGCATGTCGGCACGTGACGCGGCGCGTTTCGGGCTGCTCTACGCCCGCGACGGAATGTGGCACGACCAGCGGATACTCTCCGAGCATTGGGTGAGCCGTAGCTCCGCGCTCTACTCGATCGACAGCGACGTAATGGGTTACGGTTTCATGTGGTGGGTGATGCGCGAGCCCCGCTTCACCCAGCACGGGATGTATGCTGCGCTCGGTGTTGGCAACCAGATGATCGCGGTGCTACCCAAGAGCGATCTGGTAATCGTGAATCGCGCCAACACCTACCAGGGCGAGAGCACACCAATGGGGCCGCTGCTCGACCTGATCGAGCAGGTGCTTGAGGCACGGACAGGTACTGCGGTCGCAGAGCCGACACTCGTAGCGCTCGATGTGGGCTCAGACCCCAAAGTTACCAGTGTGTCGGATGACCGATTGGCGGAGATGGTGGGCGAGTGGCGCTTTCCTGCACCGCCGCTCGGCATGGGCTCGCTCACGACGGTGAGGATCACCGCCGGTGATGGTCACCTGGTGGGCTATGCCCCGGTGGCCGGGACGTTCAGACTCTACCTGCAACCCGACGGCACGCTGCATGAGGAAGACAGTTACGAGCGCTACGTGCCGGTGCGGGACGATGCCGGTTCCTTTGCCGGGATCTCCGATACCAGGATCATCATGTCGGGGGCGGTAAGGCTCGCAGCCGACCGTCAGAGCGACCGGGTCGCACAGCTTCTGGCAATGGTGGAGGGTGTTGAGACAGTACCGGTCGGAGTTGGCAGAGCCGTGGTCGATGTTCTCGCTGGCAGGGATGACTCGGCAGACCGCGCCGTGAGTCAGCTTGCCGAGCGCAACGATCCGGCCCAGGTCGAGGCCGAGGTCAACGCTACCGGATACGCGTTGATGCGGATGGAGCGGACGGAGCAGGCTCTGGAGATCTTCCAACTCAACACGCGCGTCTTCCCGGATGCGTTCAACACGTGGGACAGCCTGGGCGAAGCGCACATGAACCTAGGCAACAACGACGAGGCTATTCGTGCCTACCAGCGGTCGCTGGAACTCAACCCGGAGAACACGAACGCAGAAACTATGATCGAGCGGATCCGGAGCGGCCGGCCACCGTCATCGGCCCCGAGTGCCTCTCGATCCTCGGGGTAACCAACTCACTGGCCGGAAGCCGACCGGGTGTCACGCGATCAGGCAGTCGTAGTTGCCGTGGATGCCGCCGAGTTCATTTCGACCGAAGGCAGCATCCCTACTGGCTGACCGTAGACCTGGCCAGGATAGGCACGGGTTCATCGCGTAGGATCGCACCGAGACCACTAGCCCAGTAGGTGTTTGAATCCACTCAACCCGAATAGGTGCTTTATTGTCGGAGGTATGCAGCCGCTCAGGAGGACGGAACGGTCTGAGAGGATTGTGGCACTCGACCTGACTGCGCGGTAAGGCGTGTTGACGTGGCGTCTGTTCGAGCCACCCTTTGAGAGCTATCTTGCGGTCGTGCTTGAGGTCCTCGGCAAGGTAGACTGTGGCCATGCCGCCTTGGCCGAGTTGCCTGTCGATGTTGTAGCGGTCCGAAAGGGCGGCCGACAATCTGTCGAACGTCGTCACGACAGATCTCCGCGTCGATCCGCCAAGATCAGCGCTAGGCCGCGTTGGTCACGGTCCGCGAGGGCGGTCTTTAATCGTTCCGTTGGTTCCCTCAAATCGTTCAACTGAGCTCCGGGCTCGAGTTGGCTACGTCCGCTCCCAGCTCCTTTGCTACGCCGGCTTCACGTTGCTGTTCAACCGGAACAAGTTCGTCGGATCGTACTGGCCCTTGACCCGAGTAAGGCGCTCGTACGCCGGTCCGTAGTTGCCCGAAGCCCTCGCGTCGATCTCGTACTCGATGTTGTCATAGTAACCGCCCGTAAACGGCTCCAGATGCTTATGCCACGCACGTGTGCTCGCGATGACTTCCTCATCCTCCGCCGGGTCACTCCAGAAGCTGGCGTACACTAGCATCGTCTCCGCATTGCGATGGGGGAACGCGGTGGCAAGTTCATCGACGCGGCCGACCGCGCCGCCAGCCGTGTGCGAGAACAACGCGATCCGGGGATCGGGTCGATAGGCTTCGATCATCGCGTCGATGAAGGCCGGTGTTATCTCCTTCACCATACCGTTCTTGGCATACGATCGAATACCGTGATGCGCGATCGCGTCCGATTCCGTCTGCATCACCATGTAGTCCTGCAGCTTTACTCCGTTGTCGATCGGTTTGCCGATGCGAAGTAACGGCGCAAGCTCTTTTTCACCTGCGACAGGATCGGCGGCGTAGACCACTTCCATTGCCAGCACTCCCTGGCCTTCAGGCGTCGTCATTATGGCGGGGCCGACGTATAGATCGTCTGACAGGCCGGCGTACCAATCACCATAGAAGTCGAGAACTTCGCGCGCCTGTTCGATGGGCCACACGATGCCGCCGGACAACACTTCGTGCTCAAAGGGATGCAACTGGTATTCGAATTCCGTCACCACCCCGAAGTTGCCGCCACCACCGCGAATGGCCCAGAACAGATCGGGCTGCTCTTCTTCGCTGACCCTGTGGGTTTGTCCGTCGGCCGTGGTGATCTCGGCGGACCTGAGATTGTCGATCGTCAGTCCTAACTTGCGGTTGAGCCGGCCAAAGCCGCCTCCCAGTGTGAAGCCGCCGACCCCGGTATGCGACACGACACCGGCCGTGGTGATCAGTCCGTGCTCTCGTGCGGCAGTGTCGAGCCCGTTGAGTAGCGCGCCGCCCTGAGCGAACGCCCGTCGCGTATCGGGGTCGGCCCGCACGGTATTCATCTGCGACAGGTCGATCATCATTCCGCCGTCGCACACTGACTTGCCCGGCCAGCTATGGCCGCCACCACGCACGGCGACGAGCAGCTCCCGTTCGCGCGCAAAGGTTACGGCTTCCCTCACGTCTGCGCTGCTCAGGCAGCGGGCGATCAGGGCGGGGCGCTTGTCGTGCATACCATTCCAGAGCATGCGTGCGCCGTCGTACTGCGGATGATTGGCAAGCATTACAGGTCCCGAGATACTCTCACCCAGTTCGTTGACCGCGGCTCGCTCCAGCTCTATCTCGGCACCGTCGAGTGAGATGGCAGAAATACTCGTGTCTGCCCCCCTGGCATTGGGTGAGCTGCGATCACATGCCGTGAGCAACGGAGTTGAGCCGGCAACGCCGGCGATGGCTGATTGAACGAATTGACGACGGTCCATGACGTACCCCTTCTGTTAGTTCCTACGCTGACTACTTCGAGCACGCACAACCTCAACGCAAGCTTGCGCGCGGCGTCAGCGAGCTGTGGATGTGTGTGTTTTGTTATCCGTCGGAAAGGCTCGTGTAGTCACGACGTCAGGCAGGCTTCTCCAAGTCAGCCATGGTCGCGTAGCGTCACGGGACTCCAACGGCTCTAAGGGCGACGCGCCAAGCTACGACACGGTACCGACAGGGTCAACTTTGTGCATTTTTTCACAAGGAAATCCCGCACGAGTCCGTTGCCATGTTGCAGACGGCGGCTAGGATACGTTGATATGCGGGTCAGTTCATTTACGAGTTAGGCGGCTCGACTTAGACGACGAGCGGCGGTCGACCTACAGCGGCGCCGAGATCGCGCGACCAATAGAAGAGCGAAACCACCAACGAGGAGAGAGCAATGAAGAAGTTCATGATTCTGCATTTCGGATTCGAGAAACCCACGCCTGAAATCATGGGGGCCTGGGGAAAATGGTTCGAGTCGATCGCCGACAAGCAGGTCGACCAGGGCGGTTTCAGCGGTGGGCGCGAAATCTCAAAAGACGGAACCAAGGATCTGCCGTGGGGCATGGAGTCCATCACCGGCTACAACATCATCGAAGCCGAAGATCTCGACGCGGCAGAAAAAGTCGCACAAGAAAATCCATACATCGCAAGCGTCAGGGTCTATGAAATTAGGTCGATGTAAGGCCCAGCCATTACAGACCGTGATACCGGGCCGCTCGAGCGGGGCCAAGCTCTTGACCGACTGGTGCGGGTTCGCGTCGCCCTATGGGGAGCTGCGGGAGGCGCTCTGGTGCCGGTCCTCGTTCACTTGACCTGTGGGCTCACGTCCAGTGCAGGATGGGCTGACGTGGCGCAGACGGCTGTTGTCACCGGGTTCCTAGGTGGTATCTCAGCACTGATGACGCTGCGAGTCGCACGCGGAGGGGGCGGCCCGAGCGAAGTCGGAGTTAGAGGAACAACAGATGGAGCCCGGCGCTGACTTGTTCGCATCGCTCAGAAGCGAGAAGGCCAATCAAGGAGCTAACTCGAGCCGAACACGACTACCTCGTCACGATTCCTAACGGGCCGTTGTCGCTGTCAGATCGCACAATCGCTGCTTGATGGCCTTACCTGACGTTGCTGCCGCGAGGCTCTCCGGCAGATCCATACCCCGCTATCGCAGCAGCTCCGCAATCTTGGGGCGCGTCGCCTCGAGCCGCTCGTAGTCCAGCTGCAGTCCAAATGGTTCGAGCATGGCCCCTAGGTAATCGTAGACTTCCTCTATCGCATCCCAGGGGGTCGTTACGACCTCGAGAGCTGTAGATCCGGTGTTGTTCCGGATACTCTTGTCTGCACCTTTCTCCAGCAGTGCCTCGACGATCTCGGTGCGACACAAAAGTGCGGCGGTGAACAGTGCGGTTGCTCCCTCGCCGTTCTGTTGATCCAAGTCGGCTCCCGCCTCGATCAGTTGCTGGGCCACTGCCGTATGACCGAATGTCGTAGCGATGATCAGGGGAGTTGAGCCATACGCGTCTTTTTCGTTGAGATCCGCCCCCGCCTCTACGTGTTGCTGAATGGCTGCGAGATTCCCCTCGAAGGCTGCTTGGTGAAGTCCAACACTCGTAGAAGTTTGAGCTGCCTGTGAAGCTGAAGCCTGTGATGCAGCCAAGACTCCGTCAAGCATCTCCATCAACTCGTCTCGGCTATACGAGAACTCGTGACCCTCGTTGAGCTGAGCCAACTCCAGCATGGCCTGGCGGATGGTCATCTCCGCCTCAAACTGATTGGGCACGACCATGTAACGACGCTTGGGCGAGTCACTGGATAGAAAATCAAGCGCAGCCATGGCCACATCATCAGGCTCTTTGTACTGCGATCGATCGAGCGGGCCGCCAATTAGGTCGAGCATCGAACCGTAGCGGGAACCTTCGGCCGAGTAGCCGGTCTCTTCCATCCGCTTTACCATGGAGGCCAGGATTTGCGACTTGTAGTTGCCGGGCTCTACTGCGGCCACCGCTACGTTGAAGCGAGCCAGCTCGGCGGCCAGGGCATCGGTATAGGCCTCGACCCCGTGTTTGCTCATGCTGTACGGGCCGCCCAACGGTCCCGACAAGATCCCGGCGATGGAACTCACGTTCATGATTCGCCCCTCGCTCTCGATGAGCAGATCTGCAAACGCTTTGGTCACACGGTACGGCCCAAAGAGGTTCACATCGAGTTGGAAGTCCATGTCCTCTTGTGACAGCTCAATGAGTGGCCCCATGACGGATACGCCAGCGTTGTTGATCAACCCGTAGAGTCCTCTTCCCTCCGCCTGAACTAGCGCCGCCGCCGCATCGATTTCGCTCTGGATCGTCACATCCAGACGTACGGCTTTCACATTCACCATCGCGTCCAGACGTGCCAGGTCCTCGGCCTTACGAGCACCTGCATAGACGAAGAACCCATTCTGTGAGAGGACTTCGGTCATGCGCAATCCGATGCCAGAACTGGTTCCTGTTATGAGTACCGCCCGTACGTCTTCCGTGTCTTGAGCAGTGATCGTCGAGACAGTTGTCGAACAGGTCAAGACAGCAAGAGCGAACACTTTCTGAGTGGCACGGACAAGACGCAGAATGCGGAGATTCATTGGGGACACCTTCGTGCTAACTGAATGACGTACAGGAGTTCACGGATAGGGA
>JBDGXD010000030.1:0-20888 GCA_039584755.1 Gemmatimonadota bacterium | reverse complement strand
AGAACACCGGTTACCCGTGCCAACTCGCGCGTCACGGGGTAGTCACCGGCTATAGATGCCGTGTGTGACGCCGCCGCGGTTACACCTGCCGCGGTTCTGCCTGCGCGGTACAGGATCACGCTTCTGCCGCTTGCCGTGATCTCAGCCGCGGCGGAGAGCCACTGCCTGCCATCGAGCGGCCGGAAGCCCTCTACATAACAAGCGAAGATCTCAATTTCCGGATCGTCCTTCAGGTATGCCAGATGGTCGCCCACGGTTAGATCACTCTGGTTCCCTACCGATATGATGTAACGGGGATTCAGGTTGGCCAACCGGCTGGCGCTCGCGGCCGCGAACGCGCCGCTCTGAGATACTACGGCAAGGGGAGTGGGACGACCTGGATGACTCCGGATCTTGTACTCCGGTAGGAAGGTCGCGTTGTATTTGCCCGGTACCGAACGGATTCCAAGACAGTTCCCTCCGTTGATGACTGGGCCCTCCCCGCTCTTGCGTGCTTCAGCCAGGGCGAACCGGACTCCCTGCTCGAGATCTTCAGTCCCATCCGTTTCACCCAGTCCACCCGGGATCACGATCATGCTTTCCGCTTTCTCCGAGCCGATGACCTCCTGAACGATCTCCGGTACTCGCGCTGCTGCCACGCTCACGACAAACAGGTCTACCTTGCTCGGGAGCGAAGTAATACTGGGGTAACAACGGATGCCGTCGATGTGATCCGTGCCCGGTTTCACCAAAAGGATCCGATCACCATCGAAGCCCTCTTGCAGGATATTCTCCAGGATCACACGCCCTGGGTTGCGTGACTGCGACACGCCGATCAGAGCGATCGACCGTGGCTTCAGCAAGTGCTTTATCTTGCCGAGCGGACGCTCCTCGCGCACAGGAGTGTGACCAGCTCCCAATTTGACGAGTACGTCCAGTGCGATCGGTCCACGCGATGTGAGTACCAGCGGGTTGATCTCGAACTCAGCTATGTCATGCGGCATGTTGGTGGCAGCAACATCCAAGAACTTTCGCACTAGATCTCCAAGAGACTCGGGGCTGATCTGCGCATCCCTGTTCCTGATGTGCTGGGTAACGAGCCGAGTGATCGCGTCCTCCGCCAGAACCGACTCAATCCTGTCGTCGGGAGTGAGATTGGGTGAGAAGACAGCCAGAGCAGAGCCCGGCCTCAGGTTTTCAGCGAGGAAGGCGGCGTGAATACCTCCCGGTCCAATCGTCACGACGGGGCCGAAGTCATCTGTCCAACGCATTCCCAGCAGCAGCTGGCTTCCCAGCGCGATGTCGTGATGGATGTACTCATTGAGAGTGAATCCAGCGATGACGTGCTTGGAGAACTTGCGCTCCATGCTCTCCAACGCTGCCGTCACTACAGCAAATTCTTTGGGAACCGCAAGAACGCCACCCACATCGGTTTTATGAAGAATCCGCTGGGTTACTACCTTCAAAACCACCCTGTCGCCGGGGAACTTGACCAGATGGTCTGCCTGGAGATCGGCAGCAGAAAGCAAGAATTGGTGACGTGGAACCATGATGCCCATGGCGTCAAGCAACCTGAAGCCTTCGGGGTCGAGCAACACCGACCGCCCCTCTGCCCGGGCACCTTCAATGATGTCTATGACGGATTGATCTATGACCACACGCACCGAATATGCCTCCCCACCGGCGTAGCGCTTCCGGAAGCAAGACTCGGCGACTCTGGTTGTACAAGCTAGAGGAGCGAACTCCACGCTCCAACCGGCTCCTGTCGCCAACGAAACCTACCTAGGAAGACGCCGATTCCGTTGTGAATCTCCATTAAGATATCCTTAAAGTAGGTAGGTGTGTCGGGTGGAATGGGTTAATTTTTGCTAGTTCGCAGGAGAACGTCGACACACGCCCTCTATGGGGCTCCAACTCGCAGGAGCATGAAATGGCCGGTATCGTCGGTTACGGCGCATACATACCCCGAAACAGGATCAAGAGCGAAGAGATCGCCCGCCAGTGGGGCAAGGACCCGGTGGTGATCCAGCGAGGCTTGCTGCTCAAGGAGAAGTCGGTCCCAGGGCTGGACGAGGACACCGTCACCATATCGGTGGCCGCCGGAAGGGGAGCGGTAGATAGGGCGGGCATAGACCCGGCTCTGATTGGTGCAGTGTACGTGGGTTCGGAATCGCATCCCTACGCTGTGAAACCCACGGGAACAATCGTCAGCGAGGCGCTGGGCATCGCACCAGAAGTCCACGTGGCGGACTTCGAGTTCGCCTGCAAGGCCGGTACGGAAGCAATGTTTGTCGCCCTAGGACTAGTCGAGTCCGGCCGTGTTGATTACGCGATGGGAATAGGGGCAGATACATCGCAGGGCGCCCCTAATGACGCCTTGGAGTTTTCAGCCTCCGCCGGTGGGGCAGCCTACATCTTTGGCAAGCAGAACCTGTTGGTCGACGTGGTTGACACCTACAGCTATACAACCGATACGCCCGATTTCTGGCGTCGTGAGGGGGAGTTCTACCCCCGCCACGGTGGGAGATTCACCGGTGAACCCGCCTACTTCAAGCATGTGCTCTCAGCCACTCGCGGAATCCTCGACCGGACCGGTTTCAAGCCGGCGGATTTCCGCTATGTCGTTTTCCACATGCCGAACGGGAAGTTTCCGCTATCGGCCGGGAAGCAGTTGGGTTTCACCAAGGAGCAGTTCGAAGTGGGTTGGGTGGTTCCGTTGATGGGCAACACGTATTCGGGGTCGTCACCGACCGGGCTTGCCGCGATACTGGACGTGGCTGACCCTGACGACCTGATACTCATAACGTCCTTTGGGTCCGGTGCGGGAAGTGACTCGTTTGTGCTGAGGGCGACGGATCTGTTGCCACAGCGGGTTGATAGCGCACGTACGGTGAGCTCGATGCTGGAAGGACCGCGTAACTATCTGACCTACGGTGAGTACGCGAAGTACAGGGGAAAGATCATTCTGAATGACTGAGCGCTCAGCGGTTCTGCCTGTTGCGGCTTCCAACGGAACTGGCTGTCGCAGCCTTCGGGTAACCGGGACTGCCGAACAACTTGGCTCGTAGCTACGCTGTGACTCGAACAAGAGACCGCAGCTCTCACAGAGAATAGGAGGGTGGATATGCGCGAGGTGGCGATCGTCGGTGCGGGGATGACCCGATTCGGCGAACTGTGGCACTCGAGCCTGCGCGACCTCTTCGTGGAAGCCGCTGCCGCAGCGCTCAGCTCGGCAGGGGCGGATCACGTGGATTCGATCTTAGTCGGCAACATGTCTGGTGGTCAGTTTGTAGGTCAAGAGCACCTGGGGCCGTTGATGGCCGACCATTTCGGGATGGCGGGAGTCGCGGCGGCTCGAGTCGAGTCTGCTTGTGCTTCGGGTGGTGTCGCACTCAATATGGGTTTCATGTCTGTCGCTTCCGGCTTCGCAGATCTGGTACTGGTGACCGGTGTCGAGAAGATGACCGACGGTGCCGATGTGACCAATGTGTTGGCATCGGCTGCTGATCAGGAGACCGAAGTGTATCACGGCATCACGTTTCCAGGCCTATATGCCATGATAGCCCGGGCCCATATGGCGAAGCACGGGACAACAGAAGAGGACCTCGCCTGGGTCGCCGTGAAGAACCACAAACACGGTGCGCTGAATCCGAAAGCCCAATTCAGAAGCGAGGTGACCGTGGAGCAAGTGTTGAGCTCTTCTATGGTTGCCGAGCCGCTACGGTTGTTGCACTGCTCTCCGGTAAGCGATGGAGCGGCTGCGGTGCTGCTCTGCCCGTTGGATCAGGCAAAGAACTTCACCGACAAACCCGTCAAGCTGATTGGGACCGGCTTGGCAACCGACTCGATGGCGCTTGCCGGGCGCAAGGATCCGGCTTTCTTGAGTGCCGTCGAGAAATCAGCCGAACGCGCATACCAGATGGCGGGTGTGACGCCTAAAGATATTCAGGTTGCGGAAGTCCACGACTGCTTCGCTATTGCGGAGATCTGTTGTCTCGAAGCGATTGGCTTGGTAGAAGTAGGACAGGGTGCAAAGGCTGCCTCTTCGGGTGACACGTCCTTGGGTGGTAGGGTTCCGGTCAACACCAGTGGTGGCCTCAAGTCCAAGGGCCACCCTGTGGGCGCAACCGGCGTAGCACAAGCCATTGAGATTTTCGAGCAGCTTCGCGGCGAATCCGGAGAGCGTCAGGTGGAAGGTGCGCGGCTCGGGCTCACGCAGAACATGGGCGGATCGGGTGCGAGCTCGGTGGTCCACATCTACCAGGGGGTTTGACGATGCCGAGTCCCAGGTATTGGCGAGAAAAGGGGAATCGCTTCCGCCTCGAGGCAGCGCGCTGCAAGAAGTGCGGTGAGGTCATGTTTCCGTCGCGCTCCATATGCCCCTCCTGTCGCGGCACCGAATCGGAACCCCTGAATCTGTCTCGCAAGGGAAAGGTGATCACATCGACTGTAGTTCATGTGGCACCGGGGGAGTTTCAAATGGAGGCTCCCTATGCTATGGCCGTTATAGAGACCCCGGAGGGAGCGCGGTTGATGATACAAGTCGTCGACTGTGATCCAGCTACGGTGCAGCCAGGCATGGAGGTCTCACTCGAGTTTCGCCTGATCCGGAAGGAGGGGCTCAGTGGGATTCTGTGTTACGGCCACAAGGGAGTTCCGGTTGGGCTGTGACCCCACCGGTCATCTTGCTGAGGTGCACTGATGCCTAAGGTAAGGATCGAGGCTGAATTGAGCGAGACGCTCTTCCGAGCGTATGAAGACGAAGCACGAAGGCAGGGTGTGAGGGTGGAGGTCCTGGTGGAGCAGACAGTCAACTGCCTGCTCAAGGACCTCGAGCGTGAGGAAGAGGACCACCCGATAACGATGCCGTGACTAACCCTGCTCCGCAGAAGGGCAGGGGGTAGAAGGGGCACGATGTCCCAGCAGGGGCGCAGAGCAGTGCAGCTGGTTGATCCAATACGAGCGGGAGAGATGTCTCTCGAAGCCGCGATGTCCGCACGTAGGTCGGTGCGTGAATACGACCAGACTCCACTGACGGTGGCTGAAGTATCGCAGCTCCTATGGGCTGCACAGGGAGTGACTAGCCCGGGAGGATTGCGTACAGCACCATCCGCAGGGGCGTTGTATCCGTTGCTGGTACACATCGTCGTGGGCCAAGTCGATGGAATCGAGCAGGGCGTCTATCACTATTGCCCTGCCGAGCATGACATGGTGAGAGTAGCAGAGGGAGACCGTCGGCTTGACTTGACCACGGCGGCATACGACCAGGAACAAGTTCAACGTGCGGCGGTTGTGATCGCGCTGTCCGCAGCATACGAACGCATCGTACAGAAGTATGGGCAGCGGGGCGTGCCCTACACTCATATGGAAGTTGGCATGGCCGCCGAGAACGTCCATCTCCAAGCGGCGGCACTTGGCTTGGGGACTGTCATCATGGGAGCATTTGACGATGACAAGGTGAGTGAATTGATTGAACTAGGAATCAATGAGAAACCCCTGGTATTGATGCCGGTGGGTCGGAGGCTGTCATGGAGCTAACCGGTCTTCAGCTGCTTCTCACGTATCAGTGCACGCGTGAATGTGATCACTGTTTCGTTTGGGGTAGTCCGTTCCAGCGTGGCACCATGACTCTGGAAGATGTCAAACGGATCCTAGAACAGGCCACGGAAGTCGGCACGATTGAGTGGGTTTACATCGGTGGTGGCGAACCGTTTCTCCACTATCCGGTACTGCTGAGTGCCATAAGATTGGCGGTTCGTAAGGGGTTCCGTGTGGGACTGCTCACCAATGGGTACTGGGCCAACGGCGAAGCAGACTGTGCCGAGTGGTTGGGACCGCTTGCGGGTTTGATCGACGACCTGACCATCAGCAGCGATTGGTACCACTGGGAATCGGATCTGAGGCAGCATGTGATGCATGCATGTGCTGTGGCTCGGGACCTCGGCATCCCGGTGGGAGTCAGGAGTGTTGTCTATCCCGGCTGTCTCGAAGCCGGGGGTAGCGAGGATTCACTGCCTGTGAGTGAGTATCCTGTCATGTACCGTGGACGGGCTTCCCACGAACTCGCCCCGGATGCTCCGGCGAAGCCGTGGCTTTCATTCACGTCATGTGAGCATGAAGATCTGCGTGATCCGAGGCGTGTCTATGTAGATCCGCTTGGAGACGTGCACGTTTGTCAAGGCATCTCAATCGGGAACATCAACAAGACTCCGCTACGAGAAATATGCGGCAACTACGAACCGGACTTGCATCCGGTGCTGGGCCCGCTATTGAAAGGGGGCCCGGTCGAGTTGGTGTTGCGCTACGGTTTGGATCACAAGCAACATTATGCAGACGCGTGCCATGCTTGCTATGAGGCACGCGTGGCTCTGCGTGGTAGGTTTCCCGAGATTCTGGTTCCCAACCAGATGTATGGTGTGCAGCGCGATCTCGATCCTCTCGGGGGCCTGAACATGAGTGCGGGAGTGAAGCAGTGACTAGCTACAAGGGCACTATCGGTATCCTCACTGGAGGGGGAGACGTTCCAGGACTCAATCCGGCGATTCGCGCCATCACGATCCGCGCGGTGCGCGAGGGTTACCGGGTTGTAGGAATCAGGCGTGGTTGGGCGGGCTTGGTCGATTTGGTGCCCGAACGAGATGCCGACAACAGAGAACACGTTCAGGTGTTGACTGAGGACACTGTCAACAAGGCGGGTAGAACCGGCGGAACGTTCTTGCACACTTCGCGAACTCGACCGAGTCACCTCCCGGCAGTGGTAGTCCCCGAGCACTTGCAGGAAGAGTATTCCGAGGAGTTCAACGACGTAACTCCCCATGTGCTCAAGAATCTGGAGTTTCTCGGTATCGAGTTTCTCGTCCCAATCGGTGGGGATGACACTCTGAGCTACGGCCAGCGGCTCCACGAAGAAGGAATCAAGGTGGTAGGGGTACCCAAGACGATGGACAACGATGTTCCGGGCACCGACTACTGTATCGGGTTCAGTACCTGTGTCACCCGCACGATCGAGCTGACCCATGCACTGCGCACCACGGCAGGGTCCCATGAGCGCTTCTTGGTGATCGAGGTGTTTGGCAGGTACGCTGGTTACACAGCGTTGTTGCCCACCATGGCTGGTGCAGCCGATCGCTGTGTGATCCCTGAATACCCGTTCGAGGTGGATCGCTTGGCGGAACTCCTCATGGGAGACCGCAAGAATCACCCGAGTAGCTATGCAGTGGTGCTAGTATCAGAGGGTGCTTCTATGGAGTCCGAGGATATGTCGTTCGAAGGAAGCGAAATGGACCAATACGGACACCGCAAGCTGGGTGGTATCGGCGATAGAGTCGCTGCCAAGCTCAAAGCGGTCTCCCCCAAGTACAATAATGGTCGCCGAGTCAACGTAGTGAATCAACGACTAGGTTACTTGGTGCGGTGTGGCGATCCCGATGCGCTCGACTCCATCGTTCCTATGGCGTTTGGCAACATCGCGCTCGACCTGATCTTGGCGGGTACGTCGGGTCGATTGGTCAGCGTTCGAAACGGCGTCTACGACAGCGTTCCAATCGACGTCGTGACAGGCCGCAAGAAAGTGGTCGATCTCCACAGATACTACAATACCGGACGACTGCGTCCCAAATACAGAACCCTGGTCCGACAGCCACTATTCGTGATGACGAGTGATGTGTGAGGTGATGCGGGAATAGGAAGCAAGGGTATGGTGTGGCTGGAGAACTGGGTGGGGCGGATGCGTTGGTAGACCGAGTAGCATCACATTCGCAACCTGACAACAACCATTGAACCTGTCCAGGAGGTTTCTATATGGCTCAGCGCGTTCTCATACTTGGGGCCGCTGGACGTGATTTTCACAACTTCAACGTTCATTTCCGCAATAATCCTGACTATGAGGTGGTTGCGTTCACAGCGACGCAGATCCCGAACATAGATGACAGGCGGTATCCGCCGGAGCTCGCTGGCTCCCGGTATCCAAAGGGTATCCCGATTGAGCCGGAAGCCGAGTTTACGCAGTTGATTCAGGAGCTTGCAGTAGACGTGGTCGTGTTTGGCTACAGTGACGTATCACACGAGCATGTCATGCATGTTGGATCTGAGGCAATGGCTGCCGGCGCCGACTACCTACTGCTCGGTCCCCGTCATACAACGATCAAGTCACGAGTTCCGGTCGTGGCGGTCTGTGCAGTTCGCACTGGTTCCGGAAAGAGCCAAACGAGCCGCCGCGTGGCAGCGATTCTGCGAGAAGCCGGTAAGCGGGTTGTTGTGGTCCGCCATCCGATGCCTTATGGGGATCTTGCGAAACAGGCGGTGCAGCGCTTCGAGTCATATGAGGATCTCGAAAAACACGATGTGACAATCGAGGAAAGAGAAGAGTACGAGCCTCATCTTCAGGCGGGATGCGTTGTTTTCGCCGGCGTCGACTATGGAAAGATACTATCCGAAGCCGAGGAGGAAGCGGACATAGTGATCTGGGACGGTGGCAACAATGACACGTCGTTCTACCAGGCAGATCACTACATTACTGTCGTGGATCCCCATCGGGCGGATCACGCAGCGCGGTACTTTCCGGGTGAAACCAACGTTCGTCTGGCAGACGTGATCCTCATCAACAAGGTTGGCACTGCAAGCTTCGAGGAGGTCGAGACGGCACGCCGTATCGCCTGGAAGATGAATCCCTCTGCGACTTTCATCGAAGCAGCCAGCCCGATTTATGTAGAAGACGGATCTCAGCTGCGCGGTAAACGCGTTCTTGTTGTCGAGGATGGTCCCACGCTGACCCACGGCGAGATGCCCTACGGGGCGGGTTGGGTCGCCGCAAGGCGTTACGGTGCTGCAGAGATAATCGATCCCCGTCCGTACGCGGTTGGATCCATTCGTGAGACATACGAAAAATATCCGACTACGGGAGACGTCTTGCCTGCCATGGGTTATGGGGAAGAGCAGACCAACGAGCTGGCACAGACGATCGAGAACACTCCGGCCGATCTGGTGCTGATCGCCTCGCCAATCGATTTGCGCAAGCTCATCGAAATCAGGAAACCGGCCCAGCGTGTCCGCTACGAGCTGCAGGAGATCGGCGAGCCAACGCTGGTAGACGTGTTACGGGATCTGATAGAAGGATAAGAATCCAGCTGTTATAACACGGATGTTTCGAGCGGGGCGGAGTCGCAAGACGCCGTCCCACTACCGTGTTTCCGTAGCCTCCACAGAAATGTCGTCCGTGACGGTTGGAGTCTTCAAAAAGGGCATAGCCATCCTCCTCGTCCTGAAATAGACCCCACCACATTGTGAGCAGCGGAAGCCGTTCACGACAGCTTGTTGTCTGGAAGGAGCGACGCATATGCTACTCAGGTCGATCTGTTCCACCCCTTGCCGGGACACGGCTGTAACGCTGGGTTTGTCGGACCAGAGTAAAGACGCACCGAATCCTCTGACGTAAATGAATCCGGCTTCCATTTCACAGTTGCAATCAGAACAGTTCATTGTCAAATCCCTTTTTCCAAGTGGCTAGCTGACCGTCAGGCGCTACCCACCGAATCGGTCTCTCCAGAAATCCGCAGCCGTCGGGAAGACCGATTCCGTGACGCGAGCGCTGAAGGTGACAAACCAGCCGAAGCCACCGTGTACGGTAAAGTCCGGGTCCATCAAGTTGCCGAAGCGATAGCCCGCGGCCACCTCTAACTGCCCAATTGGAGTGAACGCCAATGTGGGTGTGGCATCCCAACGACGCGTGTCGCTCGTATGCTCGACCAGGAGACGCCCTTCTCCTCGGATTTGTAACCACTGGTTTAACTTCTGCTGAGCTCGCATGCCGACATAGTCGGCCCATGACTCGAGGCGTTGGTTGACATCATCGTCTATGGGCTGGTCAGCTCTCGAGTGCCTGATGGCGTATCGGCCCGCGAGTTCCGTGTTCGCTGCCGGGGCCCAAATCACTTCGGCGGCACCGATCAGCCTTTGCTCGTCACCGAGTTGCGTCAATGCGCCGAGTCGGGGGTTTGTCTCTTCCAACCAGGAAAACTTGGCCAACACGTTGAGGGCATCGCTGCTTATTGGACGGAAGGCCGCTCCCCATAGTGAGTGCAAGCGGCGGCGCAACCCAAAGTCTATGCTCTGAGACTGCTCGATGCGTTGGAACTCCTGGCGCGACAGGATCGCAAGCGACCGATTGATCGACAAATCCCCGGCGATTGTGACGATTTGAGTCGACTGTAATTGTCCGTCCCGATACTCTCCGCGAGCGCTGAGACGGTATGGTGCCTCAAGGGGTAGGAGCTCCACACCAAACCCGAGCGACCAATAGTCCTCTTCCATTTGCAGATACGGAAGGGCGCGTACTGGATCACCGATCGACGCATTCTCGAGTCCCACACGTCGCTCAAACATGGTGTTGAGTGTCCAAGCAGATCCCAGCCTCAAGTTGTTGTTCAAGCCAACGATGGCGGCGTTGCGTGAGCCGGCTGCTCCGCCTGCGAGGTCATAAGAGCCCCACATCTGTGTCCCGAATCCGATGTCAGTTCGAAGGCCAAGACGAGTTACTGAGTACGACGCATCACTGCTGGGGGCCACTCTCAAGTGCCTGGCTTCGAGTGAGATGCCGCGACGTATCTCAAACTCCGCTCCGGCGCCGAAGTGACTGGGCAAGAATGCGGCCCCCGATTGTGCAAACTGGCGACGACCCTCAGTCCAGAGCTTGAGGGAAGACATGGGTGACCAGGTCAGCTTGACCTCGGCAGCTTGTGATCTATCCGCACCGGCCAGGTTGTCGAAGCGGTCTGCTGCTCCGGACGCTTCGAATTGCAAATTGTTCCCAAGAACCTGGGTTACGCCCGCTGTGGTGCGAGTTCGTTCGATGCCTAGATTGCTGAAGTATTGCCGTTCATGTCTCAGGTTCAGCTTACTATCACCAATCTTCAGATTCCCACCGAGTTTCAGTTCTTCGGTTCCGCCTTGCAGGGCGATGTTCGAGGGGTTGCCAAATCCCTCACCGATCTTCGACCAGCCCGCATTGACTGTGAGCGCATCGCCGAATCCGTGCCACTCACCACCGATAGCAGTGGCGAAGCCGCTCGAGTCGGGCGTATCGGAGTAGGAGACCTCTGCGCCGACATCGAAGCCACCAAAACGAAGCAGACGCATATCCATTCCGGCCAGATGGTGGGCACCGAGGGGCTCATCAGATCTGATACCCGTGATGCCTATGCGCATCGAGTCCAATAGGTCGTAGTTGAGCAACTGTCCGGCGTCCACCGAAGCTCGCAATCCGGCAACCAGTCTCTGATCGTCGCCCCGCTCGACTTCGTACGTCACCATTATGAACATCGAGTTCCCGTGTGGGTCGGCGGCTGGAATCGGATGTTTGAACTGTAGCGTCCCGCGCTCGTAATCGATTTGGTAATCGATGTAGCGGATCGTGACTTGACGGTTCACAACTCGTTCGGCGTTCTCCGCGGCACGAGTCTCGATAGAGATTCGCTCGGACCCCGGGATTATCCCAGACTCCAGTGCGTAGGGGCCGGAAGTGCCTGCTCCGCGCAACTGCGCTTGTTGCAGCGACTGGCGGGTGAGGCTGCCGAAACCCTGCCACACCACGAAGCCCGTAGTGATGCGGGCGGCGCCGCCCGTCAGCGCCCGGCGATAGCTGGTCAGGCCGAGGCCGCCAGCGAAATCGTTGGTTGCGATGTCGCCTACGGCGACCCAATCGAAGCCACGCTCTAGCCGTGCCGCAAAAGCGTTCCGCGAGGCGCTGAGGACCCGGTTTTGACTGGCGTCGCCCAGGATTGGGTATTGAGCTTCCTCTAGTGGGTCATAGATTCGCCCCAGAGCGGCGCGTCCTGCGTCCAGGCGTCGCGAGTCGTAGCTCAACACGATGGCCGTGCGGTGATCGACACGCCCACGCGCGGTAATCGTTCCGAGTGCATCGGGGCTGGCGCCAATGCCGACCCGGCCAATTCCAGTTAGCATGAACGAACGGATTGCCGGCAACAGCTCGATGCTGATCTGATCCATCTGAGAGCCGGCCTCGAGCGTGAGCATTCCGGTGCCGACCTCGTTGCCTGGCATGATCTCGAGATTGAGCCAACCGGCTGGGTCTGACTTGAGTTGCAGTCCAACCGAAGATGCGTCGGAGTCTTCGCCTGTGAGGTAAACACCGCCCGCTGTAACCGTGACATTGGCCTGACTCGTTACCGGTACGCCCCACTTGTCGATCAGCCTGACACGGATCGTCTTCAATGTGTGTCCGTCGGCTGTCAGGGTGATTGGACCGGCTGGGACCTGGAAGCCAGCGGGCTCACCGGTCACGTGTACCGTCATGCTGTCCCAATGTTCTTGATTCCAGGAGTTGCGCATTTGTACCCGCAGCCGGTGGGGTCCCCGAGACAGGGGCACACCGATGAAGTCGTGCACGCCGTCGATTCGTAAATTGGCCTCGCCGATCACCGAATCGCCGTCAAACAGAATCACCGGCGCACCTGCCTCGCCTCGTACTCCCACGAAGACACGGTCGCTGGGGAGAACCTCTCCGTCTGTGGGATGGAACAGCGCGACACTCGGCCCGGTCAGGAACTCCTGACCACGATCCTGCTCGCGCTCCTCTGCGGTCCGCAATGCGGGTACCGTGACAGTCCCAGTGAGTTCGACCGTGCCAGTCGTTTCTAGTGTGACCTCAACCGGCGACACCTCTTGCTCGGGGAACGACCAGCGCAAGAAGAGTCTGCCGGCGAAATCCCGACTGACCTGCGGCTCCGTGCTCGCTGCCCCACCCAACAGGGTGGTCCCATTGACTACTCGCCATCCAGCAGGAAGTGGAAGGGTCAGGACCGGCCAGCCTGTTCTGTGTGGGTCGATCAGTACCTTCACTTCGCTGCCATCTGGAATTGCGTCGGGGTCGGGAAGCGAATCGACCAACACCCGCGGCCGGCTCACACCCGTCACCGGCAGCAACGGATTGTGTATCTCGGCCGCGAGCCGATCGGCTGGTAGGTCGGCGCTCTCCACGAATGCCACGGCTGAGTCGCGGTCGGTCGTTGTCCAACCGCGGACGGTTACGGTCGAATGCGGCGCGATCGGTTGTAGGGCGACACGCTTCTGCGACTCTCTGATGATACTGGAGTCACTTGCTGTGACGATGGCCGAGTCGATCGCGGGCTCGAATGAAACGACGATTCCTCTCAACTCGACGTCGTATGGATTCGGTACGACCAGCTCGTACTCCACAAGTCGTCCACTGACCGCAGTATCGCTGACGGGCTCGCCGACGCTGGCTGCCGTCACCGAGTCGGGGCCTTCGAGCATCGTGCCGAGGTGGCTACGGAACTGGGTAGTCTGCTCGGTCTGGATGTCATTGAGTATGTGCAGCTCGACACGACGGTTGAGTGCGCGACCTTGCTTGGTGGCGTTGGAGGCGATCGGCCTGAAGGGGCCATACCCCTTTGCCTCCAAGCGCGCTGGCGCTACACCGCTGAACACCAGGTAGTTCACTACCGACTTGGCCCGAGCGGGGGCGAGCGTCATGTTGAACCCTAACGGACCCGTGGAGTCGGTATGTCCGGCGATTTCAACTCGAATGTCAGGATAGGCGAGTAGAGACTCGACAACCTCGTTCAAGATCGTGAACGACTCCTGAGTGAGCTGAGAACTGGAGGACTCGAAGCGGACTCCTTTGAGCACGAGTGGCTGAGCCGGTTCTAACGTGTCAATCGCGATGATTGGTACCGCCGGAGCAGCGGGAACCGTATCGGCCGGCGTCACGTTCTCAGAGCTGTCTTGGTCCACCGTTTGGTGTATCGGCCGGGCAAGAAACTGCCAGTCGAACGGCAGGTAGACCTGTGCGATCCTTCCTTCGGTAGGCGTCAGCGGGAAGTTGATTCGTGGAGTAGTCCAACCGTCTCCGGCACGGATTGCCAGATCCTGAGATCCACGGCTTCCGGTGATACTGAAGTTGGATGGCATCGTAGCCCGGTCGAGTCGGAACGAGTGTTGGCCAGCCCGCAGATTGACAAATGAGAACTTGCCGTCCGCATCTGACGTAGCGACCACTCCATTGCCACTCCATATTTCCACTCCTGCAACGCCTGGCTCGTTCGCATCCTGCACACCGTCACCATCGCGGTCTTCCCACACTTTACCGATTGCCGCGCGGGTCTCCATCGGCCAGTTGGATCGCACACGTACCCAAGCCACCGCTTCGTCGGATGTCACGAACTGATTCTGCGCTGAGGCGTAGGCTCGATTCTCGATGATTTCCGTCGCAGCCGAGACGATGGCAACGGAGTAGTGCACGGTCTGGCTCGTCCCTGCAGCCAGTGTCGTCGTGACATAGATGGTCAGGTTGCGGCCATCAGCGTGAGCCGAGTCTGCACCGATCAAGCTGTTTTCAGAATACCTGCCGCCTTCAGGCAGGAGATCGTGGATCATCACGTCTCCGACCGGCAGCGATCCGGTATTCTCTACCGTCACGGTATACGGTACCGTCTCACCGATGCCGACCTCGAGTACGTTGGCGGTCTTCTCCACCGAGAGTTGCGCGTCGTTCACGCCGATCAGGGTGACCTCTTCAGACACCGCCAGCTCGACAAGTGAATTCTGGGCAGCGAGCGTGGCGACGTTGCGTACGCGCAATGTGTCTTGCACGCTCTGACTCACCCGTACGGTCAGTGCAACCTGTAGGGTGTCTTGCGGCTGTAGGTCGCCCACGTCCCATGTCAGGGTCTGCCCTGACACTTGGGGCGACGGCTGAGCGGTGACAAACTCCAGTCCAGTGGGTAGCGAGTCAGCTAGAACAGCGTTCTGCGCGATCGTGGTGCTCGATCCGTTCGCGTACCGAATCGTGTATTGGATCTCATCGCCGATCTGGGCCGTGTTCGGACTATTGAGCAGTTTGGCAACGAATAGCTCAGGGTAGGCTACACTTGTCTGAACCGTGTTGGATACAACTGAGTCGGGACCGACCACGGTCTGGTAGATGGCCGAGGCACGGTTCGCGACGGTAGCAGACGAGCCGGAAGTGATGTTGGCTCGGAACTCACCTGTTCCGGTCTCACCACCCGAGACACTGGCGACCTGGAACACAACCCGGCCGTTTGCAGCATCGAACCAGCCCGCGTCATCTCCCGGAGCATCGGTCTGGGGCGTGCCGTTCCACAGCAGTGTTCCCGTGATGTAACTCAAGCCAGTAGGTATGGTGTCAACCAGCATGAAGGCCGTGGCGCTGTTCGTCCCGATCGTGGAGTAGCTGAGCGTGTAGGTCAGGTTGTCGCCGACCGTGGCGCTGCTCTGATCCACCGACTTGCTGAGGGCGACGCTGATTCCGGCGTCACGCACCTGCAGCTCGTCTTGCAGCCCGTCGCTCACCGCCGGATCGAACAAGCTCGTGACTGTGACATCGAGCGTGTCGACTGCGCCACGAACGCTCGCGGACGCTGGGACGTCGACTGTAACGAGGAGGTTCAGCACCTCACCAGTAGCTAGAGTGACAGGTGCCGTTACTTCGGAGTCGCCGGCGTCTAGCGATCCATCCCCGTTTGAATCCCTGTAGATACGAGCCGGCCAACCCGTCAGAGAAGCGACGGCTACGGTAATGCTGTCGACGTCGTTTCCGATGTTCGTGAGCGTGTGACTGAAGACGGCGGTGCTACCGGGGTCGAACAAACCCGTTCTCGGCGGCTCGATGTCAACACCGGCCGCCTGTCCTACCGTCATTATGTGTGTGTTGGAAGTAATTGTGTAGGAGGACCCGTTGAGGTCCTCGTACGTGGCTTGCGCCGAGTCTGCGATCTGCGTTCCTGCCGGGGTCTGCGCCTCGACTGCTGACGCCGACAGAGCGACAAGCAACAGAACGCAGAGCAGCCCGCCGGTCTTGCGACCGAAACGGGCTCTCTGCCCACTGCCACCCGTCACTCTACGGGAGAAACGCACCTGAATGCCTCAACCTCTAGTTGATCTGCACTTCGATCCAGAATGAGACACTCGCCAACGGGGCGAGTGTGCCCGTCAGGTCTGCATCCACGTCGTTGCCCACCGTGGCGATCGTCCAGACTCCCACATTGGCGGCGGTCGACTGCAGTGTTACCTGACCCGGCAGCAGGTCGTCGACGTGCACGACGTCGGCGTCGGTGCTGCCGTTGTTTGTGACGGTCACCAGATACCAGATGGTCTCAGTCGGAACGACAGTCCCGGCACCAATCAGGGTGGACTGGTCGTCACGATAGGCTGCCTTGGTGATGGTCAGCACCGGTCGAATCACGGTCAGGTCTGCAAAACCCTGGTCGTTTGTCGCTACGGATGCCGGGCTCGCGGCCAAAAAGAGCGTGTCGACTGTGCCGACCGGCATGTCGCCCACCTGATACTCGACAACGATGTCGGCGAACGCAGCGGGAGCCAGGTTGATCTGGTCCGTGGTGCCGGGATTGGTGTTGACCGAGATGATCGTTATGGTGGCACCAAAGGTCGACGCTGTGAGGTCGAAATCATCCGTGATGTTACCGGTGTTGGTCACGCGGAATGTGAACGTCTCGTTGGTCCCGTTGGTCGGAAGCAACTGAAGATTCTGCAGACCGTCCGGCGTGACGGTCACCGCGTACGTTGCCGGCGGCGAGATGTTGGCCACATCGGCATCCGTTGTGGCTGGCGTGCGGACGGAGTTGGCCGTCAGGGTGTACGCCACCGATTGGCCACCCTGTGCCGCATCCACGTCAAACACCATCTCGACCGTGACGTTATTGCCTGCCGTGATGGTTGCGGCTGCCAGTGCCGCGTTCAACGCCGTCAGGTCGGCGTACGGAGTAGCATCCAATCGCCATCCGGTGACGCCCACGACGGCGGCGCCCAAATAGGTTGTGTCGACCGTGACATTGTCGTCACCGTTACCGATGTTTTGGATGGTGAATGAGATTGAGTTGCCTGAACTCGGTGAGGCCGGTGTCACGTCGCCAACAGATACGACGTCGATACCGGCTTGGAAGCCGACGGTAATGTCTACGCTGCCAACGACTGGCAGGTATGCGTTACCGTTGGCGTCGGTCCAGGACACCGATGCCGTGTTGGTGATCACGGTGCCCTCGGGCGTTTGTGCATGCGAGGTCGCTACCGCCACGGCCGTGATCATCACGGTCACGGCGATTGCTCGAACGCAGCCTCGAAGCATCCAGTTCATCATTTCTCCCTGCTCCTCGGTTTGGTGTTAAGTGCGTGGGTTAGTGCGTTATTCATTTGCCCGACCCATCGGTTTCATCTTTGCCGGGCAATTCGGCCCGAAACGCCGCTGTCACTTGCGCACCGGGCTGTACGGCTCCCTCGATGCGCCAGCGGATGTGGGTGTACTTGTCACTGGGGGCTGGCCGGAGGACCCGTTCTCCGTCGACGACTACTTCGATCGTCGGTTGGTGGGAGAACGTCTCACCGCCGTCAGCCGAGTACTCGATCACCACGTCGGCGCGATCGGCCGCGGCTGATTGCGCCACGTAGTGCAGACCGGCTGGCAGCGGATCGACGAACTCGACGTTGCGTACGGGGTCGGTCGTGATGTTGGTGAAGACCAACTGGTACGAGACGACGTCTCCTGGAAACAGAGTGTTCGCGTCACCGCCGTTGCGCGCGTTCTCCTGGTGGCGAGCATCGCCGGCCATGAGGTTTTCTGCGGTAACGACGAGCGCCTGTTGCTGGTCGGGGGCCTGGGCCAGCCCGTCGGCACCGCCCAAGACCGTGAGGGCGGCGAGTGAGTAGATCATCTTGCGCAGTGCTTTCATCTTCTTTCTCCTCTGGTCTTCGTCCGACCTGGTCTGGGTGCGACCCTCAGTCGGGCATCCTTTCGGACTCACTCGGGCCTGTTTCCAGGCGAACGGGCGTTCGCAGCTGGGACAGACCACCCAGTGGCCGAAGAAGGCTGTGCGGTCATGACCACCGATCATTCCGCATTGTGGGCACCGTAGGACCACGTCTCGCTCCTTCTTTGGGTGTTAGTTGGACTCTGCTGATGTTGTGAAAAGGCAGTTCTCGTGCCCTGTGCCAGGCATGGTGGCTGTGTCGTGTAAAGGATTGTTTTACAAGGAGTTAGGCGCCTTGAGCGGGGCGCTGGGGAGGGCTGTGGGGTGGGTCGATGTTACCTAGCGGTAACTGATCGGGTAACGGAAACCGGACCGCGCGGTGGCGCGTTACGGGAGCCGGTCAGTACAGGTTGTGTTACTTGATTCGGGCTATGAACTCCAGCGTCCCGGTATTATCGGGGGCGGTAGATCCTAGGGGATTCTGCAGGGTCCAGCGAAGATGAGTGACGCACCCGTCGTAGTCGCTTGGCGCGCCGCAACCTTGGGAGACGGGAGTGTACGCCCAGCCCGCGCCGCCGTCGTTGGAGTACTCGACGACGACACCGATACCTCCGGGAAGGTTGTTCACCACGCTGCCCACCTTGAAGTCGACTTCCACTGCCAATGAGTCGACGGTCACGACGCTGTCGGCCGCCTCGCTCCCATTGTTGGTGAATGTGATGGTGTACGTCAGATCGGTTCCCGGGAGCACCGTGCCGTTTGGGTTGACCACTTTCGAGGTGGCAATGGCGGGTCGGCCCACCACGAGCAGAAAAACTCCAGCGTCAATGATTGCGGGGACGGCGACCGAACGCGCCACGAGGGTGAGCGTGTCGGTTGAACCGTCGGGAACGTTTGCGACCGAATAGGTCACCGTGGCCAGGTTGCTCAGGCCCGAGCCCAGCCCCACTAGGCGTGCGCTATCGGGGTTCGCGCCCTGTGTGATTCCCCCACCGCTGATGGAAATGACGGCGAGGGTGCCGCCGGGGGTGGTGGACGCGAGAAGGTCGTAGTCGTCGGCTATGCTGCCGATGTTGGCGACGCTGAAGTCGATCTGGTAGTTGGTCCCGTTACTCGGTAGACGGGTGTACGTTGCCGTATCCGGTGCGACGTATACGTCGTAGGTGGCCCCGAGGATCAGTTTGGTGCGGTCGTCGACGGCGTCGGGAGCACCGTCGTTGTCGATGTCGAGACGGAGACGATCCGTCGGCGAGGCAGAGGTGAAGTTGACGAAGTTCACATGCTTGACGTTGACCCAGTCATTGGGACTGAAGTTGCTCTCGACATCGATCACCATCGTTCTGCCGCCGTCTTCGTAGCTCACGGTTTTTGACACGTTGCTATTGCCGCGGCCGGAGATTGTGGGGCTCACGGCGGTGGTGTCCCAGATCATGTTGAACCCGGCCGGAACTGTGATCCGAATATCACCGGCGGCGGTGATGACTGGGTTGGGGTCGTCGGTGATGCGAAGAATGATCATTCCAGTGGGTGGGTCGCCAACACCGAACACCTGGTTCTCAGCCGACGCAATGTGTGGCGTCACCAGCACGAAGACGATGAATATCTCTTTGTCATCTTCGGCAGTGACAATGCCGTCGTTGAGGACTTCCAGCTCGAGATTGTCACTGGGCGATGCCGCCGTGAAGTTGGCGAAGCTGAGCTCGCGGATGGTAATCAACTCGCCGGCCGCAAAGTCATCGGTCACGTCGAGCACCAGTGTCCTGCCGCCGTCCTCGTAGCTGACCGTGCTCGACACCTTGCTGGCCGCGGTGCCGAGAATGAACGCGTCGGTGTCCGAAACGTCCCAGCTCATGTTGAATCCCGCAGGGATGCGGACCCGGATGTCGTTGGTTGCCGTGATGATTGGTCGCGATGAATCCGCGACGATCATCAGCGTGCTGATGGTGATTGGTGGAACACCGACACGGAAACTCTGATCGAACTCAGAGGAGATGATTGGTGTACCGGCTGCAAGGATCTCGATGGTCTTGTCGTCGCTGGCGGATACGGCGTCGTCGTTGTAGACCTCGAGCTCGAGGTTGTCGCTGCCCGAGGTACCTGTGAAGCTCATGAAACTCAGGTCAGAGATCGTGATCGTGTCGCCAGCCGCGAAATTCGCCGTCACGTCGAGCACCAGCGTCGCGCCGGCGTCCTCATACCTCACTGTCGGCGAGACTTTCGCCGCCGCTCCGCCTCCCAAAGTTGCAGCCACATCCAGTGTGTCCCAGCTCATGTCGAATCCAGCTGGGATCCGAACGCGGATGTCCTTCGTGGCGGTGATGGATGGTGCGGTCCCGGTATCGGCGACCGTCAATGTGCCGATTGCCGTTGGCGCCTTGCCAACCCAGAAGGTCTGATCGGCCGCCGATGACATGGAAGGTGTCCGCAGCGGCGAGATTGCGATCGTGACCGCCCGCGACTCTTCAGAAGCCGTGAGCGAGAATGTCGACGTGCCGCTAGGTCCTGCAATCGCTTGGACGATGTACGCGGCGCCACCAGAGGCTGACTGGGAAACCACGGCGCTTCTGTCCATCGTGATCGGGGTGTGTCCGGGAACGCCGGGAACATCAAGGACGATGTCGTCGTCGTCGAACCCTCCAATCCTCAGGATCAACGCGTCGTCCACGGTAGACGTGATGCTCGGACTCATTGGGGTGGAACTCAAGTCTTGTCCCGTCGCGCTGAATGCATTGATCGGGTTCGCCCGATCGTGTCCGGTGAACCGCATCATCCAAGCGTAGGTGTGGTCCTGATCGGTAAAAGTGAATGTGTGACTCGGTGATTCCGTGGCACCCGCGAGCTTCCACCAGACACCCAGTGTGGGGCTCGCGCCGTAGACACTCAGGTCGACCAGATCCCAGCCCTCACCTGACGGGGGAGCCAGAGAGCCCGTCAGATCTCCATCCATGGCGATCGCGGTAATCAGAAGGTCGCCCGCGTCGGTACAGGGCGTCGAGATGGTGATGGATCCGACGGCGGGTGTCCCCCTTGCCTCCGTGAATTCGTGGAAGTAGACCGGGCCGCCACCTGACGCGGGTGCGCAGGCCTGCCCGTGGACGGGTGCAGTCACCATAGCTGATCCGAGCGTGACCAATACCGCAACTCCCAGGA
>JBDGXD010000029.1:0-21171 GCA_039584755.1 Gemmatimonadota bacterium | reverse complement strand
GTGCGCCGGACTGCACCCACCGGGGAGACTGCCAAGAGACGTGTTGCCAGTGATGACACGCCACTAGGGCAGGACCGACGTTCACTCGAGCATCAGGAGACACCGGCACGGCCTCAGGTGAGACTGCGGCCCACGCTGGAGCGACGCAAGCCTGAGCGAAGCGAAGCGAAAGGTCCCGCCCTCCGGACCCCGGCACGAAGCCCTGCAGCCGAGACGAAGACGCCGCAGGCTGCTTCTGAGAAGCGGCGCAAGGGTGAAGCGCGCAAGAAGGATTCGGTTAGCAAGCCGGGAAGGCCAGAGGTGGCGCCACCCAGGGCTGCCGCGCCCAAGGTGAGAACCTTGCCCAAGAAGAAGCGGATCAGACCGAGGGGCGGAGGGGAGTAAGGGAATTTGAAGGAGGAAGGAGAGGAAGGAGACGGGGCAAGGTGGTTCTCCTTCCCCTCCTCATCTCCCTGCTTGTAGTATTCTTGTCTAGCTCGATTCAATCCTTGACTGGAGACACGTTGTCATGAAGCGTTCGTTACTCACGATGTTTGTGTTGGCCTTGCCGGCCGTTGCTGTTGGCCAGGGTCCACCTGACGTCAATACCGCCGTCAGTTCGATAACCTCTGAAGACATCTATCGCCGTGTCGCGATCATCGCTGATGATTCCATGATGGGCAGGGATACTCCGAGCCCTGGGCTGGAGATGACTGCCCGCTACATCGCCGACGAGTTCGCTAGGTTCGGGCTCGAGCCGGGTGGGGATGATGGCAGCTTTCTGCAGCGCTACCCACTAACGGAGATTCATGCGAGCCTCGAAGTAGACGTCCAGGGAGGCGATGACCTCGTGGTGGGAACGAGCGTAGTGCAGGTGGATGGGATTCGGGATGTCAGCGGTGCGACTGGTCCGACCGTGCTCATAACAGGCTCCGGGGACCTAAGCGGCTCAGCGCCCATCTCCGGTGCGATGGTGCTGCTCGCCGCCAAGTACGACCCCGAGAGGCGCGGGCTAACCGAAGAGAGTCAGGAGCTGCTGCGCACGATCAGAGCCCGGCAGCCGGCAGCGGTGTTCCTCTTGGCGGATTACCCGGACAGGATCTGGCGATTCTTCGCGCGACTCCAGAGACCTTCTCAGGTGGTCAGGAATCATGTAGCAGGCTCGCAGACGGGACCACCAGTTCTGGCCGTGAGTCCGGCAGCGGCAGTCGGACTGCTGGGCGTGATGCCCACCACCGAAGGAGACCTAACGGCCCGTGATGTTGACGGTCTGAGTTTCACCGTGACGGCAACCCACGATGTCAGTGAGACCAGTGCTCCCAACGTGGTTGGTATCCTAGAGGGTAGTGATCCAGTGCTGAAGAACGAATACGTCGTGTTCAGTGGCCACATGGATCATGTGGGATTTCGCAGTGGCGTCGAGGGCGACAGTATTTGGAATGGGGCCGACGACGATGCATCGGGCACGATTGGTGTGGTCGAATTGGCCGAGGCCTTTGCCATGCTGGAGCCACGGCCCAAGCGCTCTATGGTATTCCTGGTTGTTAGTGGCGAGGAGAAGGGACTGTGGGGCAGTGCGCACTACGCCGACAACCCCTCGGTTCCAATCGAACAACTCGTCGCCAACATGAACGCCGATATGATCGGTCGCAATTGGCCTGATACCATAGTGGCGATCGGCAAGGAGCACTCTGACCTCGGGACGACTATGAACCGGGTGAATCAGGAGCACCCGGAACTGAAAATGACGGCGATCGACGACATCTGGCCCGAAGAGAACTTCTACCGTCGGTCGGATCACTACAACTTCGCGCGCAAGGGTGTGCCGATCCTCTTCTTCTTCAATGCAACCCACGAGGACTACCATCGGGCGAGTGACGAAGTCGAGAAGATCGACGCGGAGAAGACGGCACGGATAGTCAAGCTGATGTTCTATTTGGGACTCGAAGTGGCTAACGCAGCCGAGCGACCCAAGTGGGATCCCGAGAGTTACGACAGGATCGTGCGAAGGGTAACACCCTAGGTTAGCTTGCGCAGCAGTTTACGCGTCCAGACGCCCAGTTGTATCGTCAGTAACTGGGCGTCCGTGCGTCAGAGCAACCACGGTGGTGGGGTGGTGGGCTGTGGTATATTCTGACCCATGCAACAGGACCGAGTCCGCAACTTCTGCATCGTAGCACACATTGACCACGGCAAGTCTACTATAGCCGACCGGCTGATCGAACTCACCGGTACGCTAGAGAAGCGCCGCATGCGGGCCCAAGTTCTCGACACGATGGACTTAGAGCGTGAGCGCGGGATCACCATCAAGCTCAATGCAGTTCGGATGAACTACTCATCCGATGGTGACACCTACGAACTCAACCTGATCGACACACCCGGACATGTCGACTTCACGTATGAGGTTTCGCGTTCGCTCAACGCGTGTGAGGGAGCAGTCCTCGTCGTGGATGCGAGTCAGGGCATCGAAGCTCAGACTGTGAGCAATCTATTCCTCGCGTTGGACGCCGGACTCGAGATCATTCCGGTGCTCAACAAGATCGATCTCCCTGCGGCCGAGCCGGATCGGAGGGCCCGGGAGCTGGAAGACCTGCTCGGCGTGGCGGAATCTGAGATCCTTCGCGTGTCCGCCAAGGAGGGCACCGGTATGCTAGAGCTTCTCGGGGCGATCATCGAGCGGGTCCCCCCACCCGCCGGAAACCCGGACGCACCCCTGAGAGCACTGATCTTCGACACCTACTACGACCGCTACCGTGGAGCCATACCCAGTGTGAGAGTAGTGGACGGACGTATGGAGAAAGGCATGGAGGTCGCATTCGGGTCGCATCCGCAGGACCGATATGAGCTGGCTGAAGTCGGCTACTTACAGCTCGGCCAACGCCGTACCGAGCGACTCGAGGCTGGTGAGGTAGGCTATTTCGTGGCAAACGTGCGGGGGTGGGTGAGACCCGCGTAGGTGACACGGTACTCGACTCGGCTCGGCCGGCGGAGCAGATGTTGCCTGGCTATCGCGACATCCACTCCATGGTGTTCGCGGGGTTGTACCCTACCGATGCCAACCAGTACGAAGAGCTGCGTGACGCATTGGAAAAACTGCAGCTGAACGACGCTTCGCTGCACTACGAGCCCGAAACGTCGGTGGCGCTTGGGTTCGGATTCCGCTGTGGGTTTCTTGGCCTGTTACACATGGACATCGTGCGCGAACGACTGGAGCGGGAATTCAATTTGGATCTGATCAGCACGGTTCCGAACGTCGAGTACCACGTTTACCTGACTGACGGTTCCGTCGAACTGGTCGAGAACCCCTCCAAGATGCCCACCGGTTCGAAGGTTCACCATGTGGAAGAGCCCTATGTGAGAGCCCGAATCACAGCACCTTCTGACTATATCGGTGCAATCATGAAGTTGGGGCAGGAGCGACGTGGTGAATACGAGGGTATGCACTATCTCGATACTACCAGAGTCCAATTGGAGTGGGACTTTCCTTTAGGTGAGATCATCCTCGACTTCTACGACAAACTGAAGACGGTATCGCGGGGCTACGCTGCCATGGATTACGAGTTCGCCGACTGTCGCAAGAGCCAATTGGTCAAGCTCGACATGTTGATCAACGGAGACCCCATCGATGCGTTCAGTGTTATCATCCATACTGACAAGGCCTATGATTGGGGTCGGAAGATCGCTGCGAAACTCAAGGAACTCATTCCGCGGCAGTTATTCGAGGTGATCATTCAGGCATCGGTGGGATCAAAAGTCATTTCCCGGACTACCGTCAAAGCGCTGAGAAAGCAGGTTACCGCCAAGTGCTACGGTGGTGACGTGACCCGCAAAAGGAAGTTGCTCGAGAAACAGAAGGAGGGGAAGAAACGCATGAAGCAGGTCGGGACGGTGGAGATACCTCAGGAGGCGTTCCTTGCCGTGTTGCAGGTAGAGTAACATGAGGCCAGTTGGACTTGCGGTCCCTGCAGCGAGCCGCCCGGAGGTAAGATGCGGTACATAGTCGGCGTGGATATCGGTGGCACCAATGTAGTGGTGGGCACCGGACAGGAAGACGGGCACAGCCTTCACGGTCACCAAAAGGAACCGACGCACTTGACTGGCGGGCCCGGTGCAACCGTCGACCAGGTCAACCGACTGGTTGCCGTATCTCTAACGCAGGCTCGGGCCGAGTTGGGCAGCGGTATTGACGTAATCGGAGTCGGAATCGGTTCCCCCGGGCCGTTGGATACCCGCAGTGGCACCGTCCTACTGACCCCCAACCTGGGCTGGACCGAGATGCCGTTGCGCGATCGGGTAGCTGCGGCAGCAGGGTTGCCGACCACGCTCGACAATGATGCCAACTGCTCAGTTCTTGGTGAATGGTGGCGCGGCGCAGCCCAGGGTGGCAGAGTCGTCATCGGAATCACGATCGGCACGGGCATCGGCGGGGGGATTGTCTTGGACGGGAAGGTCTACCACGGTGCCAGTGACTGCGCCGGAGAAATCGGCCATGTCAGCATCGATCAAGCGGGGCGCCAGTGCAAATGCGGCAACTACGGCTGTCTGGAAGCCTATGCCGCGGGACCCGCAATCGCCCGCCGGGCGGTGGAGGGACTCGCCGCTGGAGCCGATTCACGGCTACCCGAGTACGTCGACGGTGACCTGACCGTCATTTCAGCGCGGACCGTATCCCAGGCGGCGCGTGACGGCGACGAATTCTGTCTCGAGGTGATCAGAGAGACAGCGCACTACCTGGGCGGAGCCATCGCTAACCTGGTGAACATCTTCAACCCCGACACGGTGGTGGTGTGCGGCGGGGTGACGCTTGCTGGCCGTCACCTGTTCGATCCCCTCTGCAATCAGGTGCGCCGGCGTGCGTTTCGGCCGGCCGTGGCTGCGTGCCGCATTGTGGCTGGCAGCCTCCCCGGCACGGCCGGAGTCATCGGTGCGATCGCTTCATTCAGAGCACAGACCGGGGTACTGGATTGAAGCGGCTTGGCGTGCTGGGCACCATGGTGTGGGACACGATCTACGGCCGTGACGCGGAGGTGGAGCCGGTTGAGGAGTGGGGTGGAATATGTTATGCCCTCGCAGCGCTAGAGGCGGAGCTGCCCGACGACTGGGAACTGATTCCACTGATAAAGGTCGGCAGCGATCTTGCGCCGCGCGCCAACGAGTTCTTGAGGAATTTGACCCACAGAGCCGCGGCCGCGCGCTTCGTCGAGGTCCGCGAGCCCAACAACCGGGTGACGTTGCGTTACCAGGCATTCGATCGCGTGGCCGAACACTTGAGCGGCGGGGTGCCCGCGTGGAGCTGGGAAGAGCTGGGCCCAATGGTACGAGATCTCGACGCCCTCTACGTGAACTTCATCTCCGGCTTCGAGATGCAGCTCGAGACCGCGCACCACTTGAGACACGGGTTTGCCGGACCGATCTACGCCGATCTCCACAGTCTGTTTCTCGGCGTGGAGAGCGACGGCCGCCGCATCCCCCAGGCTGTGCATGACCTGTCTAGCTGGTTCTCGTGCTTCGACGTAGTCCAACTGAACGAGGACGAAATGGCGTTGGTGGGTTCTGATCCACTGGAGGTGGCGGCCCGCGTATTGGGGGCCGGAGTAGGACTCCTGATAGTCACGCTAGGTGCGCTTGGCGCCGTCTATTTCGCAGCGCCTTCATTCACCCTCTTTCGGCACGAGCAGCAGCAACGGTGGGATACTGGACCCGTGAGTACAGCTCGGATCCCCGCGGCCGGAGTAGACAACCCACTCGACCCTACCGGTTGTGGCGATGTGTTCGGCGCGACTACCGTGTCCTGGCTGGTTCGAGAAGTCGGAATCGAAGAGGCAGTCCGCCGAGCCAATCGGTCTGCGGCGCGGAACATGTCATACCGTGGAGCCACCTACTTGCACCACCACTTGCGTGGCGACATCGTTCGCCGATGACCCGCGTGGTGCAGGTTCCGACTCATTTTGACGATCGCTCGTTCGATCAGTTTGCCCAGCAATGCGGCGAGCCAGATGACGAGCGGTTGCTGTTCGATGCACACGCCGTGCAATGGGCGTCGCCGTACGGGCTTCTAGGTCTGTTGGTAGCGGGGCAGACCACGGTAGCACGCGGCGCCCAGCGCCCGCAGCTGACGATCCCGACCGACCGGGACGTACTCCACTATTGGGGTCGCGCCGGTTTCTTCGAATTCGGAGGGGAGTGGTTCGAGATCCACGGTAAGGTTCCCCGGGTGGCGGTGAGCCGATCGTCTGAGGTCCTGCTGGAAATCACGCCGGTGCGGGGAGCTGACGATGTTCACGGTGTCGTCGGAGTCATTCAGGAACGCGCCGCTGCCATTCTCTCGGCTGAGCTGGGCCTCGAGGCCACGGCAACCATGGGATTCGGTATGGCGCTTTCGGAAGCGTGTCAGAATATTGTAGAGCACGCCGGAACAGCCGGCTGGGTCGCCGTCCAAACCTACTACTGGCGCCGCAGGTTGGGCCGCCGGGTGGTGGTTATCGCAGTGGCGGACGCAGGCATGGGGTTCCGCCGCTCCCTCGAGACGACCCAAGCCAGCCGCTACGGCGACCGTTGGGGTGACGCGACAGCACTCGAGGCGGCACTCATCCAAGGAGCGAGCCGGTTTCGCGATCCGGGCCGGGGGCAGGGCTTGGGGGGTATTCGTCGCTACTTGAACCGCTGGGACGGCAAGTTCAGTGTTCGCAGTGGGTCTGCTCGTATCGCGATTGTCCCAACTTGGGACGACGACATCCCGTTGGCTGACGGCCTGCCTCCCTTCCCGGGCAGCCAGATGCTTCAGATCATACCAGCGCACCGAGCCGAGTGAACGACAGTGAATAGCATCGATTTGATAACGATTCTCCAGCAGACGGTCTCCACTGGGTACGGTGACTTGGTAACCCGCCACACTGGCCGAGCTGTCAGAGGCGGTGTCGAGGAGCTACTGGACGCAGTCGATGGCGGTCAGGTGGCGGTCATCGACTTCAGCGCAGTTGGGTGCCTCGATATTTCATGTGCTGATGAGATTGTGGGCAGGCTTCTGCTGGACTACGGGCAGGCACGCTATTTCCTGCTCCGCGGCGTCACGGAAGCCCACTGCGAGGCCATCAGCCTGGTTCTCGAACGCCATGGCATGGCGGTTGTGACAGAGGATCGCCACGGCCAGCTCCAGCTACTCGGGCCGCTGGCGGAGACTGCAAAGCGCGCATTTGCCGCCGTGATAGAGAGCGGCCCCGCGCTCGTCAACGACGTTGCGGCGCGGCTGGACATGCCGACGGAAACCACGAGACAGGTACTGAACGAACTGCTGGAACGCCGGCTGGTTCAGCAGGAGGCCGGCGGGTACCGGGCCCCCACTGCACAATGAAGAAACCGCCCCGCGGCATAGCGACAAAAGCGATACACGGAGAACCGCATCCGAAGCCTGTCAACAGCCCAGTCGTATCGCCCATCTATCAGAGCACGACGTTCGCCAACCCGATCGGCAGCTCGGAAAGTGTGCTCTACACTCGGTACGGGAACACGCCAAATCAACTTGCCATCGGACGACGCCTCGCGGCGCTCGAGGGAGCAGAGGGGGCTCTATTCCTGGGGAGTGGGATGGGCGCCACCGCAATGGCCCACCTGGCCGTTCTCCACCCCGGTGACCACTTGTTGTCGAGCGAATGGATCTACGGAGGCACGCGGAAGCTCTTCGCTGAGGAGTTTCACCGCTTGGGAATCGATGTCAGCTACGTCGATCCGTCGGACCCACGCAACTGGCGCCGCCAGCTCAAGAAGACCACCAGGGCCGTGTTCGTGGAGGCTGTGACAAACCCCGTAGTGCGAGTCGTCGACATCGACTACCTCGCGACGTTCTGTCGTGAGCTGGGCATCAGTCTCTTGGTGGATTCGACCTTTGCTACCCCGGTCAATTGCAGACCGTTGGAACATGGCGCGGATATCGTGATCCACAGCGCAACCAAGTACCTCAACGGTCACTCTGACGTGATTGCTGGAGCGGTGGTCGGTGACCAACCGGTGGTGGATGAAGTCCGGCGGCTCATGAGCCTGTGGGGACCGGCAATCGACCCCCATCAGGCTTGGTTGGTTGAACGCGGGCTCAAGACCTTGGTGGTCAGGATGGAGCGACACAACTCCAACGGGCTTGCGTTCGCCCGCTGGGCGGCCGGACAACCTGCGGTGGCTGAGGTGTTTTACCCGGGCCTCGAGCAACACGCCGATTATGAGATCGCACAGAACCTGCTCGACGGTTATGGCGGGATGGTGTCTCTCGTTCTCGAGGGCGGCGCTGAAGCGACAGAGACCGTCGCGAAGAACCTTCGACTCGCCACACATGCGCCAAGTCTCGGCGGCACCGAGACTCTTGTGTCCATACCGCGGTTCACTTCCCATGCCGGTTTGTCAGCCGACGAGCTCGAGGCGCAAGGGATCTCGGAGGGTCTGATGAGGATCAGTCTGGGGATTGAAGACGTGGAGGATATCATCGCCGATTTCGAGATGGCGTTCGACCAACTGAAACCGTGATCCGCTTCAAGAAAGTCTTCAAGGCATTTCGCGCCGACTCTCTGGCTCTCAAGGACATTTCGTTTCATCTCGCAAAGGGAGAATTCGCATTCCTGACTGGACACTCAGGTGCCGGCAAATCAACAGTGCTGCGTCTGATCTATGCCGAGCAACTCCCGACGTCGGGTGAAGTCCGCGTGTCGGGGTTCAGCACCACGAAGTTGAAGCGGCGGGACGTGCCCAAGCTGCGGCGGCGGCTGGGAATCGTGTTTCAAGACATCGGGCTCCTGGAAGACCGCACTGCGGAAGAGAACATCGCATTTGCACTCGAGGTCACCGGAGTGCGCCGCGGGGTCATCGCACCCAAGGTGATGCGAGTGCTCACACAAGTCGGCCTCGCTGCCAAAGCTGCAGCCTATCCTCGCGAACTCTCCGGCGGTGAACAGCAGCGAGTGGCGATCGCGCGTGCGTTAGTGAATGATCCCCTCGTACTGCTGGCTGATGAGCCAACCGGCAACCTCGATGAACGGGCCACACGCGGTGTGTTCCAACTGCTGCACGACATCAACAGCAATGGCACGGCAGTCCTCATGGCAACCCACGATTTGGGCCTGGTTCGCTCGGTATCCCGGCGAACCATCGAACTTCAGGAGGGAGCGATCGTCTACGACTCGGCAGTCGACGACCCCAATGCGGGAGCGGTGGCACGATGAGGTTGGTTCTGCGCGAAGCGGGTTTGTCCTTCCGCCGGGCCCCGGTCCTATCGATACTTTCGATAACAACGATCGCATTTGCGCTGTTTGTGGTCGGTTTGGTGGGCTTGGTTGCCTTGAACCTGAGACAGACACTCGGCGAAATAGAAGAGCGTGTTGAGGTGGTAGCCTTCTTGGTGCGTGGCACGCCCATCGAGGTGATCACCGTGGCGCTGGCCGACATCCAGGCCTTTCCGGGCGTCGAAGCTGCGGTGTACGTACCACAAGAAGAAGCGTTGGAACAAGCTCGTAGCAAGATGACCGAGTTTCAGGATGTGTTCGACGATTTGGCCAGCAACCCCCTCCCTGCATCGATCGAAGTTCGCATGCAACCTGGTTCTCGCGACAGCGAGAGCGTGTCCAGGGTCGCCGAGTGGCTGCGAGGGTTCCGATTTGCCGATGACATTCAATTCGGTAGGGAGTGGGTGGAACGACTCGATCGCTTGCGCAACATTGCCACGGTGGTCGGTGTGGTTGTAGGTGGCGCCTTTGCGGTCGCGTCGATCATCATCATCGGTACCACCGTCAGAATGGCCGTGCTGCACCGCAGCCGCGAGATCGCCATCATGCGACTTGTGGGAGCAACTGATGGCTTCGTAAGACGTCCATTTCTGCTTGACGGACTGGTCAAGGGCGCACTGGGAGGCATTGCAGCAGTGGGACTGAACTACGCGGCCTATACAGCAGTGAATCAGATGTTTCGTGCTTCGTTCTTCAACGTGCAGCAAGCCCTCCTGCTCGTTGCGTTCGGAACCGCATTGGGTTTTCTCGCGAGTGCGATGAGCGTCGGACGCCACCTGAGACGGGTGAAGCACGGTTGAGAAGCCTGTCAGTTTTACTGCGCCACCTCACGATTGTGACTGGGCTGCTCACCGCAGCGATTGACCCCACGCAGGCCCAAGGCAACCTCGATCGCCGTATCAGACAAAACCAAGCCAGGCTTGACTCGATCCGCAGGGCGCGAGAAACGCTGCAAGACGAACTCGAATCACTGAGAGGTCGAGCCCGCGACATAACCAGCGAAATAAACAACATCGAACAACAGAAGAATCTGACCAACCGTGTCGTCAACGAACTGGATCGTCAGATGGCATCTATGACGAGTCAGCTCGACACCATCACGATGGACCTCATGTTGGCCCAGGATGCGTTGGTTGAGGCCAACGCCGTGTTGGAGCGGCGGTTGGCACAGATATACAAGCGAGGCACTCTGTGGGGCTTTCAGGTGTTACTTGCGGCCGAGTCGTTTGGTGATCTGCTGAGCAGGTACAAATACCTGCAACTCGTGAGTCGCCAGGACCGAGCCTTGTCTCACGAAATCGAGGATCTGCGAGACCGCATTTCTGGCCAACGACGACAACACGTGAGTGCCCAGACTACCCTGGCGCAGCAGAGAGAGCAACGCGGCGATGAGCTCCAAAGATTCGTGCGCTTGGAACAACAACGGCAGAACACATTGCGACAAACCCGAGCGTCAGAACAAACGGCCGCCTCCCGCTTGGACTCGTTGGCAGCAGCTGCCGAGGCCTTGAACACCCTGCTCACAGCCCTAGAAGCAGAACGACGCCGGGCCATATCACGGGGCGACCGGACCAACCTGGAGGGTAGTATCAGTGAGAGCGATCTGGGATCACTCAACTGGCCGGTCGACGGACGTGTGCTGTACCGGTTTGGAGCCGCTCCGGGACCCGATGGCACAAGGATAATCAACCAGGGAATCGGGATTGCAGCAGCACTCGGCACTCCCATCGAGGCAGTGGCTAGCGGACTCGTGGAAGTCGCCGGACTGTTCGGAACATACGGCCCCACCATAGTCCTCGATCACGGCAACGGATTCCGCACACTCTACTTCTACCTGTCCCGCTTCGACGTGTCCGTCGGACAGATGGTGACAGTAGGTCAAGTCATCGGCAGGACCGGCGGCACAGCATCCGATCACGGCCCCCACCTGGAGTTCCAGATCCGCCAGGAGGTGAGCGGCCAGCCCATCGCGCTCGACCCGGAGAACTGGCTGACGAGACGGCGGTAGCCCGGTAGCCCGGATCGTGGACATGTAGCTGCAGATTTGCAGCCGGCCGTGTTCTGCCCCCTCCGCCCCCTCTGCCTCTCCTAGTCCGTAGCGATCTTTCTCTCTCACATGCCCTCCTTGCCATTGGGATCTCACGACGTTATTCATACATACGTATGAATGACACCGCTAGCCAACTGACCTCCGTTGCCGCTGAGCTGTTTGCGGAGTACGGGTACGAGGGCACCTCGATCCGCATGATCACGGACAAGGCCGGAGCAAACCTCGGTGCGATCACATACCATTTTGGCTCCAAGGAAGCTCTTTACGAACGGGTGTTCGGTCAGGTTATGGAACCGTTCCGGCCGCACATGGTCGAGACCGTGGGCACAGAAGGAAGCCCGCTCGCTCGCATCGAGCGCTTCGTCCGAGCCCTATTCCAGTATCTGCGCAATCACCCGACTCTACCGCGACTCATCAACCAACACCTCGCAAGCCATTTGCCCCTGCTGCAATCGGTTCGCCGAGTTATGGTCGGGAACATCGGGCAAATCGCGGCGCTCATTGCAGAGGGACAGCAGGGCGGAACCGTACGGCAAGGCGACCCGAGACTCATGGCACTGAGTATCGGATCGCAACCACTGTTTCTCAGCCTAGTGGGCCACGTACTCAGAGAAGGCACGGCAATCGATCAAAGCGACCCGGAAACGGGACACGATATAGAGGATAGTGTCGTCCACTTCGTCAGAGCGGGACTCGCTCTCAATCCAGCGAAAGAACAATGAATCGAAGAACACCGAGACATCTCAACAGCGTGGTTGTGTTGATCCTGCTGCTAGCGGGATCAATGGGTTCCGCGGCCAACTCGCAGGGTCATGAGCAGACAGGTGCGTCGCGGCTCACGCTGCAGCAGGCAGTTGAACGCGCGTTGGAGTATCACCCATCGCTGCGTGTGGCCGAGGCGGCAGTCGACGCAGCCGCGGCCACTGTCGGCGAGGCAAAATCGCAGTGGTGGCCGCGCGTCCAGCTCGAGGCATCCGCCACCAGGTTTGAACTACCCATGTTGACGGCTCCGATTCATGCATTCACACCGGAGACTATCCCGCCATTCGACCGTACACTGTATGGTGGCAGCGCGATGGTTGGCTTCAATGTGTTCGATGGCGGTGGCCGCACGGCACGAATTGGCATGGCCAACGCTGAGTCGAGAGGAGCCTCAGCCGAGGGTGAGTCGACCCATCAGGGGCTGATCGCTTCAGTTACCGTTTCATACCTTCGCGTACTCTCCAATCGCGGTGTCTTGGAGGCACAAGAGGACCTAATAACGGCTCTCACCGCGGAACTCGATCGAGTCAACCGTCTCTTAGCCGAGGGCACCGCAGCCCGGGTTGAATTGCTGCGCGCGGAAGCCGCACTAGCGGCGGCAGAAGCCGACCTTGTGGCTGCCGCTGCAAACCTGGACCTGGCGGAGCGCAGCCTCGCAAGACTAATCGGTGCTTCAGCTGAGGAGGCTGAAGCAAGCCGACTAACACCTGTCGACCTCCGTGCAGCCGCGCCCGGCGAGAGACAGCGGAGCGCGTATCAAGCAATGGCTAACGCGACGAATCCCAATCTCGATAAGGCCCGTGAAAACGTTAAGGCTGCCGAGTCGGGCAGAAAGGCCGCCATAGCACAGTGGTGGCCTAGTCTTGAGTTGATGGGAGGATGGATTGGCTACGGCTACCCCGGTGGTCTCAGCACCGAGTGGCAGCTCGGGGCGAAACTCCAGTACCCGATCTTTACCGGGGGTGGTCGATCGAGCGCTGTCGCCAGGGCGAGTGCACGAGCCGACGCGGCGCGCGAACTGTTGTTGATGGAAGAGCTGTCAATACAAGAGTCGGTAGACGCAGCAGTAACAGTGGTGAGCGAAATCCAATCCCGCCTACTCGCAATGACCCGAGCCGTAGAACACCTTACCGAAGTGGCGCGCATCGAGCAACTCGCGTTAGATGCAGGAGCGGGGACCCAACCCGACTACCTGAGAGCAGAGGCTGACCTGAGCCGGGCGCGGGCTGTGCTGGTGGAAACGAGACACGCAGAGATCGCTGCTCGGGTGGAGTTGGCGAGAGTGACGGGTGAGCTAACCCAAGACTGGCTGAACCGGGCCGTGGAGATCAACCAATGAACGCAAAACGTCGCATACCCATTGTCCTGGCGGTCATAGTCGCTCTGATCCTGGTGTTACGCTTTGTCGTGTTTCGATCGACTGATGACGCCAGCGTGATCATCGCATCGGGTACGGTAGAAGCCACCCAAGCCGATCTCGGGTTCCAGATTCCCGGCCGGATCGAAGGGATCGATGTCATGGAGGGAGATGCCGTAGCCAGAGGTTCAGAACTGGCTTGGCTTGATCGTACCGAACTCCGGGCCCGCAAGGTTGCGGCCGAGGCGCAGGTTGCAGCTGCCCGTGCGGTCCTGCGTGAACTGGAGAGTGGCTCCCGCTCCGAGGAGATCGCCCAAGCGCGGTCCGCAGTGAGCGCAGCTGAGCAGAATCTCACAAACGCCAAGCGAGATTTCGAACGAACCACGCGATTACATGAGGGTGGCGCAGTCAGTCGGCAGATCCTGGATCACCAGGAGACGGCCCTGGAAGTGGCGCAGGCCGAGTACGACCGAACGCGCGAGCAGTTGCAGATGGTAGAGGCCGGGCCTCGCGTAGAGCGGATTGCGGCGCAACGCGCGATCGTAGCTCAAGCCCGAGCTTCAGCCGCGCAGATTGATGCAGTGCTAGACAATGCGATGATCGTTGCACCATTCGATGGGCTCGTCACGGTCCGGCACCGCGAACCGGGTGAGGTCATACCAGCGGGGGCACCAGTACTCACCATCATCAACCCCGACGACCGCTGGGTGCGAATCTACGTGCGTCAGGATCAGGTTGGCCGAGTAAAGATCGGGCAGGATCTCACCATAACGGCCGATTCCTATCGTGACCGCGAATATCAGGGCCGCGTGATCTTCATCGCCAGCGAAGCGGAATTCACTCCGCGGAACGTGCAGACAACGGCGGAGCGCGTGAAGCTCGTGTACCGGGTGAAAGTACAGATCACCAATGATCAGTCATTTGATCTCAAACCCGGACTGGCAGCCGACATCCAACTCGAGACCGAGTCGGAGTGAGTCACGGCATGGCACCACTGGTCTCACTCCACTCGCTGACTCGGCACTTTGGCGCGACCCGAGCGGTGGACGGTCTCACGTTCGACGTGGCGCGCGGCGAACTATTCGGCATCGTGGGCCCTGACGGGGCCGGTAAGACCACCACTCTGCGAATGCTGTCAGGTGTGTTGCGACCGACAGCCGGCGATGCAAACATCGCCGGCGTGAGCGTAGTGCAAGACGCCGAAGCTGTGAAACCACACATCGCATACATGTCACAACGGTTCGGCCTGTACACCGACTTGACCGTGCGCGAGAACATCGAGTTCTACGCTGACCTTTACAGTGTGCCAAAGCCGGAGCGACCCGCACGGCTGGAACGTCTTTATCAGTTCTCTGCGCTGGGCCCGTTTGAAGACCGCCTGGCCGGGAAGTTGTCCGGCGGTATGAAGCAGAAACTCTCGCTCTGTTGTGCCCTGATCCATCACCCCGACGTGATGTTACTCGACGAACCGACATTCGGAGTAGATCCGATCTCTCGCCGCGACCTTTGGCTGATATTGCACGACATGGTAGCAGACGGAATGACCGTTCTGGTCTCAACCGCCTATCTCGATGAAGCGGAGCGATGCGACCGTGTGGCCTTGCTGCACAACGGACGTGTGATTGCACTGGACACCCCCGCCAATCTGCAGCGGCGGTTCCACGGTGAGATCTACACGGTGCGAACCGACAATCCGCGTCGTGCCAGAGACCTGCTCATGAAACAACCCAACGTGCGGGATGCCGTGCTATTTGGAGATACCGTCCACACAACATTGGACGACCGTAGCCACGACTGGCCGGCTGCACGACAACTCCTGGAGTCGGAGGGACTCTCCATCCTATCAGAAGGACCGGCCGAACCATCGCTCGAGAACGTATTCATCGAGTTGGTCGGCTCCGCTGAGGCCCGTAATGAGTGAAGCGGTCCACGTCAGCGAATTGACACGCAAATTTGGTGACTTCGTTGCGGTCGATCGGGTGACATTCACAGTGTCACGTGGAGAGATCTTTGGCTTCCTCGGTCCGAATGGCGCCGGTAAAACCACCACTATCAAGATGCTCACGGGATTGCTGCGACCCACATCCGGGTCTGCCCGGGTTGCCGGCTTCGATGTGAGTCGCGAGATCCAACAGATCAAGACCAGGATCGGTTACATGTCACAGTTGTTCTCGCTCTACGCCGACCTCACCGTCGCTGAGAACATCCAGCTGTTTGGAGGTCTCTATGGAGTCAGAGGGCAGCGGTTTTCAGACCGACGCGATTGGGTGCTGCAAATGGCGGACCTGGGGGATGACCGCGATCGATTGACCGCCGAACTACCGCTCGGATTCAAACAGCGCCTAGCTCTAGGATGTGCTGTCATACACGAGCCACCGATCTTGTTTCTCGACGAACCCACATCCGGCGTAGACCCAGTGGCCCGGCGCGCCTTTTGGGATCTGATATACCACTTCGCTGAGACTGGTACGACGGTGTTCGTGAGCACCCACTACATGGAAGAGGCAGAGTACTGTCATCGGTTGGCACTGATGAACCGTGGCAAACTGATCGCCATGGACAGACCAGCAGCTCTCAAGCAAGAGCTGGACGAGCCGATCCTACAGCTCCAGACCGACAATGCACCCGAAGCAGTAGAAGCACTGCAGGGGACTCCCGGTGTCATCGATGCGGCAATGTTCGGCCGTGCAGTACACATCACCGTTACTGACGAATCGACCGCGCCCGACACCGTGCGCGCCACCCTCACAGCCGCCGGCAGGACCTGCGAGTCGTTGGAGAGAGTCACGCCGTCTCTGGAGGATGTGTTCGTTTCGCTGGTGCGTCGCGAGGGCGGAGCGGTAATCGGATGAGTCTGTCACGTCTCTGGGCGATGAGTCGCAAGGAAGCGATCCAGCTGAGTCGTGATACCCGCAGTTTGGCGCTCGCGTTTCTACTGCCAATGGTGCTGCTCCTGTTCTTTGGCTATGCGATCTCGTTTGACGTCAAAGACATCAAGATGGCAGTTCTGGACCAGAGCCAAAGTCAGCGCAGTCGGTCTCTGATCGAAGCGTTTGAGCGGTCGGGCTACTTCACTGTCCTGAGACACATCGAGCGGTATGACGACGCAGAGAGGTTACTCGGGCAAGGTGACGTACGTCTCGTATTGGTGATCCCGCCGCATTTCAATCAAGATCTCATGGCAGGAAGATCTGCGCCGGTCCAACTGCTGTTGGACGGCATGGATGCCAATACCGCCACCATCGCAAAGAACTATGCCGAGGCCATAGTTACACGCTACTCGGTCACCGCACTCGGTGGCGCAACCGCATTGTCCATTGCGGTACAAACTGAATCACGCGTGTGGTACAACGAGACATTGGAGAGTCGCAATATGGTTGTGCCTGGCCTAATTGCGGTGATAATGGCGGTCATTGCCGCAATGCTGACGGCACTCACCATAGCGCGCGAGTGGGAGCGTGGGACAATGGAGCAACTTGCCGCCACTCCAGTGCATCGGCTCGAGGTCGTGCTCGGCAAGCTGCTACCATACATAGGCATCGGCTTGATAGACGTCACGTTGGCCGCGCTGACCGGAGTTCTGATAATGGGCGTGCCGTTTCATGGCAACATTCTGTTGCTTTCCGGTTTGACCTTGTTGTTCTTGATCGGTGCATTGGGTTTGGGAATCTTCATCTCGGCGGCTGTAAAAACGCAGGTGTTGGCGACGCAGGTAGCGATGATAGCCACTTTTCTGCCTGCCCTGTTGCTATCCGGCTTCATGTTCTCCATTGCGACAATGCCGGTGGTGCTACGGCTCTTCACCTATATCGTACCAGCTCGATACTTCATAGTGGTGACTCGCGGAATCTTCCTCAAAGGAGTTGGCGTACAAACCCTCTGGGTCGAGGGGTTGGCGATGATCGTGTTCGCTATCGTCGGTCTCACGCTCGCTACGCGAGCGTTCAAGAAGGAGATCGCGTGAGACTGTTATCTCGTCACCGCGTGCGCGAGCTGTTGAAGAAAGAGCTACGGCAAATGCTGCGTGATCCACGGATGAAGGCTGTCATATTCGTGGCGCCCGTGATTCAACTCATGATCTTCGGTTACGCCGTGAACACCGACATTCGCAACACCCCAACGTTTGTCGTCGACTTGGACAAGAGTGCTGCTTCACGTGAACTCGTCGAGGTCTTCGCGGCAACAGGATACTTCGACATCTTGGGCCGTTCCGACCGATCGGATGACCTAGCGCTCGCATTGGACAACGGCGACGCCGTGATCGGCATCGAGATACCGGCAGGTTTCGCATCCGATCTGGCTCGTGGTACCGGCATTGTCCAGGTGTTGGTGGATGGTACTGACTCTAACACTGGCACCGTAGCGCACGGGTATGCAGGACAGATCGTGCAGCGCTATGCAACCAACTACATGCGACGAACCGGCAAACTGCCATCAGGTGGTATCGACCTCAGAACTCGAGCGTGGTACAATCCCGAGTTGGAGAGCCGGGTATACAACGTACCTGGAGTGGTTGGTGTGTTGGTAATGCTGATGGGCCTGCTGCTCACCTCGTTGGCCGTAGTGCGGGAGAGGGAGTTGGGAACGCTCGACCAGCTCATGGTCAGCCCATTGTCTACAGCAGAACTGATCCTGGGAAAGACAATGCCGGTGATGCTGGTCGGTCTGATTCAGATAACTCTCGTATCGTGCGTCGCCATATTGTGGTTCAGGATCCCGATGCGTGGATCAGTCCTGGTATTGCTACCCGCAGCACTGCTCTATATCCTCGCGGGCATTTCGCTCGGCCTCATCATCTCGACGATCTCCAAGACTCAACAAGAAGCATTCATGGTGATGTTCCTGGTCTTGTTTCCGATCATCATCCTCTCCGGATTCATGTTCCCCGTAGACAGCATGACCGACGTTTTCCGGAAGATCTCAGTCGTCAACCCGATACGTCACTTCATCGAGATCGTACGCACCTTGTTTCTCAAGGGAGAGGGCTTTGCCGGCCTTTGGCGCCAGTACATAGCGTTGGCATTGATTGCCACTAGCGCAATGATCTTGGCAATGGTGCGGTTGGGAAGATCAATGGACTAGATCTCTCAGTCGTCGGCCACATCGTCTCAGAAGATCTTACTCGCTGGTGTTGCCGACCTTATCTTGACAACGATGCGATTACCAAGGTTCGGATCCGGCCCGGACACGCGGCGCGAGAGTCGTCGCATGGTTCACAAGGACCTAGTTGGCAGAGGCATATCAGACAAGCGGGTCCTCGCCGCGATGGCTTCGGTACCACGCGAGCATTTCGTGCCCCAGGATCTGCAGCACCTGGCCTATGCCGACCAACCGTTGCCGATCGGCTGCGAACAGACCATATCGCAACCTTTCATCGTGGCACTGATGACAGAGAGGGCTCACATAACGCGCCAATCGAAGGTATTGGAAGTCGGGACAGGGACAGGATATCACACGGCGGTGTTAGCGAAGATCGCCAATCATGTGTGGAGTGTGGAGCGCATCGCAGAGCTATCGCGCGATGCGCAAGTGAGGCTCACAACTATCGGGGTAGACAACGTTTCACTGCTGCTCGGTGACGGCGCCCAAGGCCATTCTGAAGCGGCACCATTTGACGCAATCGTTGTCGCAGCCGCTGCACCGGATTCTCCCAACCCCTTGCTCCAACAGTTGGCAATGGGCGGACGGCTGGTGATTCCGGTGGGTGATCGGGCGGTGCAAACGCTTTACAGCGTCGAGCGGACACCGCGTGGTTTCGTGAATCATTCGGCGGGATCGTGCCGTTTCGTTCCCCTAGTTTCACCCCAGGCTTTTCGCGATTGACGTCTCCAGACACCCAACTCCTGGGAGCGCATGTCTCCACAGCTGGCGGAGTAGCCAATGCACCGCGCCGTGGTGCCGAGATCGGTGCCACCGCGATTCAGATCTTCACCAAGACACCCAATCAATGGCGCGATCCGGAAATCGCACCGGATGAAATCGAGAGGTTCAAGGCAGAGCTAGTCAGCAGCAACATGTCCGCAGTTGTATCGCACGATTCATATCTCGTCAATCTGGCTTCTCCCGATGAGACCGTTCGTGCAAAGTCACTTGCGTCGTTCAAGGCTGAGTTGGGCCGTTGCCGTGTACTGGGGATCTCTCTTGTTGTGACGCACCCAGGCAATCACATGGGAGACCGGGATGCCGGAATCGAGCGCAACGCCGCAGGGTATGTGGAATGCCTGGAGGCCGAAGACGGGCCCATGGTACTACTGGAGACTACGGCTGGTACCGGAACGGCGTTGGGTTCAACGTTCGAAGAGTTGGCCGAGATCCGTCACTCGATACCACCCTCGCTGCGTGAACGCGTTGGCTTCTGTGCCGACACATGCCACCTGTACTCCGCAGGTTACGATCTAGTAAACGACTGGGATGGCGTATGGCGCGAGTGGGATCAGAAGCTTGGCTTGAACCTTCTCCACTGTCTGCACCTGAACGACTCCATGAATTCGTTTGGTTCGAGACGCGACCGACACGAGTTGATCGGCGAAGGCACACTCGGTCCCGAGCCCTTCAAGGAAGTGATGCGAGACGCCCGGTTCGGGGGTATCATCAAAGTGATTGAGACGCCTAAAGGCGACGACGGTGTTGCCACCGATCGTCGCATGCTGAACCGTCTAAGAGGTTACAAGTAAAGTATTTGCATCAGGGGAGCAGAATGAGACTAACCCGCGCAATATTGATCACCGCCGTCGTTGCAGTCACCGTTCCACTGAGTCTGGCCGCGCAACTGACGGGTCAGAATCCAACTCGGGTTATCGTGTTCATTCCCGACGGTGCTGGTGTCGGTCATTGGAGCGTTGCCAATCTGTCGACCAGCGATTTCGCCTTGCGTCAGTTCTCAATAGCAGGGCTCGTCGACACCCGCGGAGCGGACCACATCTACACCGGCAGCGCGGCCACGGCCACGGCGCTTGCAACCGGTGTCCGCACGTATCGTGGCGCCATTGGCGTCGGACCGGACACGCTGCCCTTGAAAGACGTGTTGGAACTGGCACAGGAAAGAGAGCTCTCGACAGGATTGGTGACTACCGGCCGGATAACCGATGCCACTCCGGCTGCTTTTTCCACGCACGTTCCCAACCGTGTCTACGAGTGGGAGATCGCCAGGCAACTCAGTGTCAAGAACATCACGGTTCTACTGGGTGGCGGTCGCGACAGCTTCGAAGCCTGGGATAGACCCGACTCGACCGACTTGCTCGCATTGTTCCGAGAGGGCCACACAGTGTTGGAGACACTGGCCCAACTTCGAGAGCTAGACGCGGACAGCGTAGAGGCCGTGTTTGGTCTCTTCACCGGATCGGACATGCCCCCCTATCCGTTGCGCTCGCCGTCGCTCACGGAAATGACCAACGCGGCCCTGACCGTACTGGACAAAGATCCTGATGGGTTCTTCCTGCTTCTCGAGACCGAGTCGACCGACATTGAAGCACATGCGCAGAGACCATACGATGTAATTGCCGGTGAGATGCACGATGTTAATGAGACGATCAAAGTGGTACTCGAGTATCAGCGCAGGCATCCGGAGACTCTGTTCATTGTGATGGGAGATCACGACACTGGTGGTATGACGGTCCAAACGGCCGGTGCTGCCAACCTGGTGGGTAGCACTCGGTCAGGTTGGAACGACATGGCGGATCGACTGGCCGAGATCAGTGGCCTACTCAACGGCAACGAGTCAGCGACAGTCGACAGCATCCGAACGCTCATTGCTCAACTGT
>JBDGXD010000028.1:21734-23467 GCA_039584755.1 Gemmatimonadota bacterium | reverse complement strand
GAAATACTCGTGCGTATGGGTTTGATGAGCAGCAACCCCGCCGGTATGATCGCGCTAACTGCCAACTCAGTGAGGAAGAGTATGCTCTGCCACGAGCCATCGAGATACGCAGTAAGCACCCCACGAACCACCAGGTCACCCACGCGCAGGACTACATAGATCCCCAATACGGCCGCCGCTGCCAAGCCGATGCCGGAAAGGAGCTTCTTGTGCACCTTGTGGTTGAGGAAGAAGGCTGCCAATAGCGATTCCATCGTCACCATCATCAAGCCCAACCCAATCGCCGACACGAAGAACAACACGTACATGATTGGGCTGTACCACAGTGGGTGAACACGATACGGCGTGATGAGAAACAACGAACCAAGCGACGATTGGTGTAGAGTCGACAAGACGATACCCGCGATGACAAGCGGAATGGTGACTCGCCGCAGACCACTCAGAATGTTGCGGAACAGCGGCTTGTCCAGTTTGGGATGTTCCAGTACAACGGGGGCAAACTCTAGGGTGAGGACGGTGAGGTACAGCATCACACAGGCCGCAACCTCGAACAGCACCGAATGGTACTGCCAGTAACGGGCAGGATGCCATATGTGCCACGGTACACCGAGATCGTAGACCAGACCCACTGCTACTGCGATGTAACCCAAGAAAGCAGTGAGTATCGCCGGCCGCACGAAGGGTCGGTACCGTTCGAGGCCGAATATGTAGACGGTTGCGGCAATGACGAATCCTCCGGCTGCCAACGCTACGCCACTAAATACGTCGAATCCGATCCACAAGCCCCAGGGTGCGGCGTCGGACAAATTGGTGACGGCGCCGAGGCCATTGACGAAGCGGGCAGCCGTCACAACTGCCAGCACACCAACCAACCCCCAGAGAACCGTCTTCAGGGTCAGCAATCGCTTGTTCATGCCGGGCCCTCCCCACTCTCCGGGGCATCATCCGACACTGGCGGCGTTGCTTGTGCCGCCTCCTCTGCCATCGCGGTTTCTGAGGCCAGCTTCATCCTTCTGCCCACGACCCAATAAACGCCGGTCATCAAACCGGCCATGCCCAGCATCAAGGGCGGCACCTTGTGCAGCGCGGACCACGTGAGTTCTGGCAACGGTTGGGTGCCCAGGTCCGGCTGCCAAGCCAGGAAGTCGAGTGGTATGTCAGAGAGGTAGAGCACCGAACTACCTCCAACCTCGTGCTCGCCAAACACTTTCGGTTGATACTTGCCGGGGTTCTCTGCGATGCGACGATGAGCTTCGGCCAGGAGTTCGGTCCGTGTTCCAAACATGGTCGCTTCTTCAGGGCACGCATCAACACAGGCAGGAATGTCACCCTGCCGTATTCTGTCGATACACATGGTGCACTTCGCTACCAGGGGTACTCGTTCTTCCCACTCATAGCGTGGTATGCCGTAGGGACACGCAGCCAGGCAGTAGCGACAGCCCATGCATCGGTCAGCGTCGTACACGACCGGCCCCTCAGGCGTCTGCTGCATTGCACCCACGAGACAGGCGCTTACACAGGCGGGCTCGAGACAGTGACGGCATTGTTGCCGCACATTGTGCTCTCCCGGTCGGCGAACGACCGTGGTATACCGTGAGGACGACAGATCACTCACGGCAGCCTGAGCGCGCCAGGGCCGATCCCTACCCAGGTCGTACTCCTCTTTACAGGCAGCCACACACTTTTCACATCCGGTACAGCGCGTGGTGTCATTGAGGATAGCAACTGTTTCA
>JBDGXD010000028.1:0-21699 GCA_039584755.1 Gemmatimonadota bacterium | reverse complement strand
ACTCATATCGGTTGCCCTTCCTTCCCTAAATCCAGCCCGACCTTCTTTCCCGCATCCGGTGGGAAGTGCCAACCGAGTTCAGACACTAACTGGGTAGCTGGTAGCAGCACGATATGACTCAACTTGGTCACAGGGATGAGGATCAAGAGTAAGTTGGCGCTCATTACGTGAACGAGCAGTGCAGCATTGTGCGAGAAAGGATTCCATGTGGGATGCATCACCAGAAATCCCGACACGAAGGGAACCGCTATCAGGAGCGGTAGCGCGTAGTCGTTGAACCGACTGAGTGCCCTCGAATCGCGCGCTACGGCACGCTGCACCACCAGTAGCACGGCAGTAGCAACTGCCGTAAATGTCAGAACATCCGCCAGGCCGTTTGATATGGCCGGCCACGATAGGCCTATGCCCGACTTCCACAACGCAATGTGCCCCGCCAGAAAGATCGGGACGACAATTATGGCGACATGAAAGAGCAGACTCGTAATGCTGAAGAAGAACCGCTGTCTTATCTGGCCCACCGGAAACAGCCACTTCATGGTTGCAGCAAACGCCTGGCGGTACGCCACATTCTTGTTACCGGCCCGGCCAACCATCTTCCTTACCTCAGACAGGGTTACCACAGCGTGACGAATCAGCCCCAGTACCATGAACGCCAGCGCGGCGCGGAACATCGGTCCACGTGCTAAATCAATCCAGGCTTCCAGGGTACACTCTCCTTATCTAGCAGAATCGGATACGTTACTTGACGGTGTCGCTCTGTAACTCTCCCGCTTCCGACTGTTCTTCGTTTAGGTGCTCTGCTTCGCTCGCTTCCGCTTGCGGCTCCGGAACTCCGAAGTCGATTACCTTGAGCAGAAGATCGTGTAGTCCAACCACCTCGACATCGTTCAATTCGTTGTCTTCACAGACTTCCTTCAGTTGCTTCTTGCAATTGGCACAAGGAGACACGACGAGCTGCGCTTCAGTTGCGCGGATCTGCTCCGCTTTGCGCTTGCCCATGAGACCAGTGCGGAACCCACGGATCTCATCGATTGAGACCGTTCCACCACCACCACCACAGCAATAGTTGCGCGTGCGGTTCGGCGTCATCTCCATGTAGTCCTTGCAGATCGCCTTCAAGATCTCTCTTGGCTCTTCGGTGATGCGTCCGGTACGAGCTATGTTGCAGGGATCGTGATACGTGACGCGTTCCTCAATGAGAGCGTCTTTCAGTGGCAGCTTGCCAGCTTCAAGCATGTTGTACGCATACTCTAGGCAGTTGACCACCTCCGGCCCGTCAGGTCCGGCAAACGTCGGTATGAACCACGCACTGCGGGTAGCATGACCGCACTCTCCGACCAGAACCTTGCGGCCTTTGAGCCGCCGCACCTCGGCGACCACATTGTTCACGATGCGTTCCATCATGCGATCGCTATAGAACAGGCCATAGTTGATCCCGTCGTAGTTGCCCGTTCCAATAGTCCACGATCCACCAGTTACATGCATGACAGCTGCATTGCCCATCAGTGTGTCTGCCTCGAGCAGGAAGTCAGACACAGCTGGGAAGAACACGTACTCAGATCCCTCAACATCAAACGGATACTTGATGTCGACGCCATAGAGGTCTTGCAGCTCCTCCTCCAAGAACTCGCAGGTGTCCTTCAGAGCCGGAACCGGAATCGCAGACGTGTTGCCCACACCCTCGAGCTGCTCGCGGACTGACACGACGAGAGCCTTGGGAATAACCTTGATTTCGGCCAAGAGCCAACGAGCCAAGTGCGTTATCAGACCGTGGTCGATACCAACTGGGCATGTGGCCTTACATCTGCGACACGCAGTGCAGCGGTAGTATTCTTCGGCCATCTCGTCCAGATACTCATCGCTCAGCGTGAAACCTCCGAACAACCTTGCCTTGGCAACTCCAGCGTGGGTGAAGTAGCGCTGATAAACCCGCAGGAGGAGCTGGGACCGGCGACATGGAATGTCACGAGAATCCTGGGTGGTCTCATAAAGCTGGCAGGACGCAGCACAGCGGGCACACTTGGCGCTGACGCGCGAATATGTGTCCAACACTGCACCGTAGTTGCCGTGCTTGAGCACCGACGCAAAGGCCTCGAGGAACTTCCTTGGCCTGTCCGTCACCTGTAGTGTCGCTGTCTCGACGTAATAGCTGTATGTCTCTTTAGTTTGCACGGGTCAATGAACCCTATCTGAGTCAGTCGGCGGCGAGTTGGGGGCCGCCGAGTTTCTGTGACGATCACGAGGAACGAGTTGTCCTCTGAGAAACAACCCTAAGAGATCGTCAACCGAGCCGGATACCCACGAGATCACCTGGATCCCGCTGGCACGCAGTGCATCCTCGTAGTGATCGCGAACTCCACCGCAGATGATCGTGTCGACCGCTTGATCACGAAGCAACCGCACCCGATCAAACGGCTCCCGACTACGAAGCGGAAAGTCGATCTGTTTCGTCACGGCCTTTTTTGTGACCGTGAAGATTGCCATCGTGGCGCAGTACTCGAAGCACGGAGCCACGGTCTCGCCCATACGTGGAATGGCAACTTTCACTCGGCGACCTCCCTGATGCTGGCTCAATATCAAGGCAAGCAACAAGCCACTCTTGGCCGACCGGGCAGTCTACTGTAATGTGTTGATTTACAAGAGGTTACGTGATTTGGCTCAGATGAGTGTATTGCAGCGAGGTTTCAATTATGAAACATGACGACGTTTCATGGGTCCATATTTGAAACCTCATTCTGGGATTGACCGGCCTTGATGCCATACTTGTTCATCTTGCGCCAAAGGGTCGTGCGACTGATCCCCAGTTCCTTGGCTGCCCGACCCTGGTGGCCTCCATGATGATCCAGTGCGATACGTATCACATCGGCTTCACTCTGTTTCAACAGCGGGAGGGCAAAAGTCGGAGCTGTCGTGGAAGGTTGCACCTTTGCCCGGATATCCTCCGGCAGGTGTCTCACATCAATCAAACCGTTGTGACACAAGACGAAGCAGTACTCTATGATGTTCTCCAGTTCTCGGGCATTGCCCGGGAAATCGTGCCGCATGAGGATCTCCATCACGGCGGGGGTAATACCCTGGATTCTCTTGCCCTGCTTGGCATTGAAACGTTGGACAAAGTGCTCGATGAGATACGGGATGTCTTCCCGTCGTTGCGCCAACGGCGGGATGGTCAGGCGCACCACTGCCAACCTGAAGTAGAGGTCGTCGCGGAATAGACCTGTGCTGACGAGCTGCGACAGCGTCCTGTTAGTAGCGGCCACTACTCGCACGTTCGCCTTTTGCACCCCCACTCCACCCAGGGGCTCGTACTCCCGTTCTTGCAGCAGCCGTAACAACTTGATCTGTGTCTCCGGCTGTAAGTCGCCAATCTCGTCAAAGAAGACGGTTCCACCCTCCGCCAGGGCAATCCGCCCGGGCTTGTCCTTCTTGGCATCGGTAAAGGCACCGCGCTTGTAGCCGAACAGCTCCGACTCGATCAGATTGGCTGGCAGCGTACCGCAGTTCACTACTACATAGGGGTCCTTTCCGCGGGGACTGAGATTGTGGATTGCCCGTGCCAGCAACTCCTTGCCTGAGCCGCTCGGGCCTTCGATCAGTACCGTACTTTCACTGGCGGCAACGTCGGGCAAGATGGCGAAGATCTTCTGGAATACTTCGCTCTTGCCAATGATGTCTTCGAAAGTGTAGCCACTCTGCAGCTCTCTTCTGAGCTGCTCCAGAGCCGACAGGTCTCGGAAAGTCTCGACTGCACCAAGCAGATCGCCATTCTCCGTTCGCAGAACGGCGGTGCTGATGCTTATTGGGATCGAACGACCCCTCTGATTCAGGATCTTGGCCGGTTGGTCGATGATCTCGCGGCCCGTTTTGAGAGTCTGCCGAATCGCACAGACGCTCTCGCAGATGTCTGCGTGAAACACCTCCGAGCAGCGCCGCCCGAGGGCCTCCTCTGCCGGAACGCCGGTAATCCGCTCGGCAGCCTTGTTGAACGAAGTTATCCGCCAGTCGCAGTCGACCGTGAACACACCATCTGCCACACAGCGCAGGACCGTTTCAAAAAACTGTGCTTCACTTGGGCTCTCGACCCGCTTGCTTGCCACGGCAACCTACCCCGGTGGTGAATATGACGCTCCTATGCATAGTAACCAGCGACGGGAACGGCTACAATCGGTCGGCGTAGCAGTGGCAGGATTGGGATTGACGACCTGCTATTCACATGTGTAATGGGGTTGAATGGCGCCCGTACGACGTGCCAACTGTGTCACGATGCGTCCGGTCACCGACCTTTGGTTGTTGCGACCGGTTCCTATTGCAGTGACTACCGGACTACTCCACAACCACCGTTGCTCCATCCACTGCAACACTGGCCTCCCATCCCAGGTGTTCGCGGATCGCATCCACCAGCGCCTGGGCTGCAGAAGCCTCACCGTGAACGGCGAAGGCCTTCTTTGGCGGCTGCTCGAACTGCGACAGCCAGACGATCAGTTCCCTCCAGTCTGCGTGAGCCGACAGGCCATGTAGGGTCTCGACACGGGCCCGAACCGAGATCTCCTTGCCATGGATGCGAACCTTCCTGGCTCCCTCTTGCAACGTGCGACCACGAGTACCGGCGGCCTGGTAACCGCATAACAGCACTGTCGTCCGCTTGTCGGGCAAGCGGCGTTTCAGATGATGCAGCACGCGGCCGCCCGATGCCATGCCGCTGGCCGAAACAATGATCAAGGGCCCCTTGATGTCGTTCAATGCCTTTGACTGGAGCGACGTCCGGGCTGTTTGGAACAGCTTGGGGCACAGAGGGCGCGCTTTGCTGTTCATTAGCGCGGCCATCTCCAAGTCGTGTTCTTCCGGATGCCGGCGATACACATCGGTGACGTTGATCGCCATGGGGCTGTCGGCATACACCGGCACAGAAGGGATGCGCCCTTCGACTTCCAGTTCACGGATCCGCCACAGCAGTTCTTGACTGCGTCCCACTGCAAAGGCCGGCACGATGAGCGCTGCACCGCGTTCGGCGGTCTCGCAGATCACTCGCGCCAGATCGGCATCCGGTTCCGGAGCGTGCTCTCGGTTTCCGTAGGTCGACTCGACCAACACCACATCGGCCTGCGGAACCGGAACCGGGTCTTTCAGAATCGGCCTGCCCCAACGGCCGAGGTCTCCCGAGAAGGCGATCTTGCGGTCGGGCGAGCCCTGCAGCTTTAGCTCCACGGTGGCCGATCCCAGAATATGGCCGGCGCAGCGAAAGACCGCAGATACCCCATCAGTTACCTCAAACGCCTGGCGATTTGACTGGGCTCGAATCAGCGGCAGTGTGTTCTCTACATCCTCCATCGTGTAGAGCGGCAGGGCCGGTTTGTGCCGCGTGTACCTGTGTCGGTTCGCATGCGCAGCCTGCTCTTCCTGCAGGTAGGCGGAATCCCGCAGCAGGATGGCGAGCAAGTCACGCGTGGCTGCCGTACAGTAGATCGGTCGCTCGTATCCCAACCGAACGAGCAACGGCAGGTAGCCAGAGTGATCCAGGTGAGCATGACTGAGTACCACCGCATCGATCTCTTGGGGATCGAACGGTGGAGCTTGCCAGTTGCGCAGTCGCAACGCCTTGAGGCCCTGGAACAGGCCGCAGTCGAGCAACACGCGGCGGCCGTTGGCAGTCACCATATGTTTGGAGCCGGTAACGGTTTCTGCTGCGCCAAAGAATTGAATAGTCGGGTGGGTCATCGATTCACCAGCTCTTTGTCGGTCTGTTCAATAATGTCCGGTGCAGGTTCGGGCGACGAGGTTGACGGCGATTCGGCATTCGTCCCGGCAATGTCCCGGAGTGTCGAGTGCTGCTTGCGGATTGCGCCCATGACACGGGCCATCACCTGCTCAGCCATCTCCTTAGTGCGCTTCTTCCCGGCAAAGTCCGACAGGTCTATGGGTGAACCGTAGTACACATAGATCCGCTTCATCACACGCGGTACGTAGCAACCGATCGGGAGTACGCGATTCATGCCCTCGATGGCTACCGGGATGACCTTTGGATGGGTGGATAGGATCACGATCCCCGCTCCCGGTTTGCCGTCACCTACCGAGCCGTCTCTGGTTCGCGTGCCTTCGGGAAACAGCGTCATGACTCCCTGCCGCAGCACCTCCGTCATACGATGGAGCGCCCGGAGATCACGCCTACCTTCTCTTATCGGAACGCACTTCCAGTTGTAAGCCAACCACGCCAGCAGTGGCGTCCTGTAGAAATTCTCGACGGCGGCAGGGTTCCACGGCATCAGACGTGGCTTGATCCAAGACTTGGGATAGAAGGTGGCCAACCCAACCAGGAAACTGTCGATCATCGATTGGTGATTGGACAAGAGTAGCGTGTTGGGTGACTCTCCAACATCACGTCTGCCAATGACCGTTGTGCGGTTCAGCACGAAAAAGTAGAACCAGAAGAATGTCACCGTGAGATTCGTTACCAGCCACGAGGTAACCGGCCAAAGGAACCGAGATATCCGCCCGGGTTTGGGAACAGCATTAGAATGTCGACCGTTGATTGATGAATTATGACTCATCGGGTCGCTATTGTTCAGTGCTCATCAGCAATCATCCGTGTCATCCGCGGCCCTACATGCGGAATGCGTACTGGACCTTCACCAGCAGTTGGTTCGATTCCAGATCCCAGTTGCCGGGCTGCTTGGCGATGTTGTGGTTGTAGACGAAGAACAGATCCCCCTGAGGTCTGAAGGTCCAGCGTAGCCGGGTATTTGTGCCCATCAGGCGGCTCTCGTTGTCATACTGCACGAAACTGTTGACCTGCAAGTCCGACGAGAAATCGACCTGGAGCCGCACACCTACGAGTTCTTGTGTGAAATCACCTGACGGGAGCCTTCCCTCATTCACCTCGCCGTCAATTTCCAAGGTGAAAACAGCTGAAGGTCTTACCGCTGCCCGCACCTGGAACTGATGCAACGTACCATCGTAGAACTCGCCGAACCACCATGAGACCTGTCCACTGACTATTCGCTTGGCAGCCGCTTGGAACTCGAGACGATAGCGGGTCCAGTTGTACGTGCCAGTGTCGATCGGAACGCCGGATATCTCGAACGGCTCCAGGGGCCTGTCGCCCTCCGGCATAATGTTGAACTCGAATCGGTCGCCGCTCTCGAACAGCCAGTTGACCGGCGCCGTGAACATGCGATAGCTCTCCCACCGCCCCTCGAGATCTAGTATCAAGTTCGGCCGGAATTCATACAACATCCATCGTAGCCAGGACCAGCCAGGCCGGAACCTGTAATTCGCTCCCCCGCTCCACTTCTGAATGCCTCGACGTGGCACGAATCCGAGCGACGGATCGAACCCGTCACCGATCCACTTGTAGAGCAGTGCGATGTCCCACGTGTCGTTGGGATAATCGATCTTGCCACCGAACGACTTCCTGTCACCGGTCAGCCCGTCCCTGTTCGCTGCCAACCCCCAGAGACCGAACAAGAAGTTCTTGTCACCGAATAGACGGGAAGTCTGAAAGGTGGCGTCAACCCCGGCCGTCCAGGCACCCGGCCGGCCCTGTGGATCACCCGCGGTCGCGATAACGCCTACCGACGACTGCGCCAACACATTCTGCTTGACTCGAACTACTCCCATGTTGGTGGCGGGCACCAAGCTGTCCACCTTGCCGGTATGGGTCGCGAGTGCGCCGAAATTGGTGTTGCCGACCCGACCGCTGACCTTGCCGCCCGCCATGAGCGGTACTGTCTCGCCCTCGAACAGGCCGATCCTGCGAGAGTTGAACGGCAGCACGTCCACATCGCGCCCCGAGGTGAGACCCAAGCCAAAGTCGAAGATGTCGGAGCCCTTGAGAAAGAAGGTGCGTTTCTCAGGGAAGAACAGCGAAAACCGCGTCAGGTTGGTGCGTCGGGTATCTACCTCGGTTTCGGCAAAGTCCGTATTGAACGTCAATGAAGCCAGCGCATTGGAACCGAGTCGTTGACCGATGTCGAGACTCGGCTCAAACGAACCCTCAGTGGTGTCGGTGACCGCGGCGTATTCGAAACCCGACACGAGCGCCGGCCTGATGGTCGCACCAAACCCAAAGTCAAAATCGGGCAGTTCCGTTAGCCGGCCGGCTCTGACCGACTGCGAGATCTTTGCATCGAGGGTGGGACTGGCCCACCGGCTGGTTTCCTGCAGCCGCTGCACTCGGCGCTCGATGTTGAAGCCCCATTCCGTCGAGCCGGCCCCAAAACCCAGGCTCTTGATCGGAATCCGGATCTCGGCGGACCAGCCATCGGCTGCCTTACGCGCCCGCGCTTGCCAGATAGCATCCCACTCGGGGTTCTCACCCTCCCCGAAACGAGCCACCAGCGCGTCGTAGCGCGCTCCACTGGGATTCAGCGCGAATATGTACCCGGTGCGACCGTCCAAAAACGTGTCGAGGATTAGCTTGATATGGTCCTCGTTGTCCAGCCGGGCGTCTCGCGCCTTCGAGTAAGTCACAATGCCGTTGGGATCTGGGTCCAGCGCTAACACCCCAATCACGATGTCGGTAGCGTCGGCAACGACCCAAACGGTTGTGGGTCCCACCACCTCGCCACCCTCGATCGGTTCGACCATCGTGAGGCCGGAAATCGCCACTGTCTCGTCCCAGAACGGCTCGTCCAACACCCCATCCAGCCTGAACTGCTCGGCGAGCGTACCTATCGGCAAACTGGGTCGGCCGTTGTCCTGCGCCACACCGCCGCCCGGCAGAGCGAGTGAGGTCAGCCAGACGAATAGTGTGCACCAGGCCATGAAATCCGGCGGTGAGTACACTTTCGTTGGGATTAGGCTTCTATGCGTCAATGCTGCGTGGAATGCGAGCATGCGAAACAAGATCGCCGCAGATGTGCCAGGATGGAAGGCGTCGGACCGCCGATTTACTTGCAATGCAGCCCGATGAAATTCACTTACTGATTGGCGCGTGACCAGTACGCTGTGTCTCCGACACCACTATGGGAGGCCGTTGCCACAGGGAGGCCAGTGCATCGAGTTGGTCCACCAACTCGGCCGGCGACTCAACGAAATACTGACCCACGGTGTCCTTGCTTCCTACATAACAGGTTAGCACTGTGGGCCGCTCGGAACGCATGGCCACCTCGAACATCCCCTCATCGACACGGTCGTTGCCGGCACAGAATACGAAATCAGCAGCGGGATACAGCTCGAGTAGCCGCTCGACGACATACGTCTTGGTGAGGCTGGCCGGTCTCACCTCGATCGATCGCGCACTACCCAACACGGTCCACGGCAGACCCTTCACCAAGTCTTCGAGTTGGGCATACAGCTCTTTCGCCCTGAGTACACCCAGCCTTGGATCGGCCATGCGATAGTGCCACGTCAACGAAGCCCGCCTCCGTTCGAGTCTGCTCCCGGGAGTGTGTTCGACGAAGTCGGCCATCATTGGCTTTACCAGAGTCTCCAGAATCGCGGAGTCTATCTCGGGCTCTTCGGGCCAATCACCTCCCGGATGTTTGACCGCGGCTCCGTTCTCGCACACCAATCCCAGGGGGATTTCTCCCAGCCAGCAATCCAACACCTCAGCCGAACGCTGGCTGATGACATACACCGAGGCAAGTGATGCCAACCGTTTGAGCACGTCGCGGAGCTGCTCATCTGGGGCTGCTTCACTCACCTGCGGTACATGCGGCTGCAGCGTTCCACCGTAGTCGAGAATCAAGAGCGGAGACGTAACACGCGTCGCGAACGGCGCTCCAACCGCCGCGTCAAACCGCGAAGCACCACACCGGTGACTCTCGTGCACCTCCTCCAATCTCTGCAGAAACCGCTCTGCCCATGCTTCTGAGGTATTGGATTGCACAAAGTCCCGCATTTGCTGGAAGTCGGACTCGGCGGATTCGGAATCCTGCAGTGTCTCGGCAAGCACGTCGGCCATGAGACTCATGTTGTGTGGATTGACTAGACGTGCACCAGCCAGGCACGACGCTGCTCCTGCGAATTCACTCAATATCAGCCTACCCGGATTATCGGGCCGAGCAGCCACGTATTCCATGGCGACCAAGTTCATACCGTCTCGCAATGGTGTTATGAACGCGACGTCGGCAAGGCGATAGAGAGCTGAGAGACGAGTGCGCGGCAAGGTTTGATTGATATAGACGATCGGAGTGTGATTGAACGTACCGTAGCGACCGTTGATACGGCCAACTAGTTCGTCGACCTCCCGCTTCAATTCCTGGTACTCCTGAACGCCTGTGCGCGAAGGTGAGGCCACTTGAATGAACACGGTCTTGCTTTGCCAGTGGGGATTGCAGCGCAAGAATTCTTCGAATGCGAGTAGTTTCTCTGGAATCCCCTTGGTGTAGTCGAGGCGGTCTACCCCCAGAATGACCTTCTTGGCACGGAACCGGGCTCGCAGGCTCTCATACTCATCCCTCACCTCGGGCAGCTGAGTGAAAGCGAAGATCTCGTCCGGATCGACACCAATCGGGTGAACTCCCAGATGTGCCAGATGGCCCGGAAGCGAGATGATGTCACGCTCTGACTCGAGACCCAACACCCTCAGGCAGGCATTGCGAAAGTGTTGTGAGTACTCGTAGGTGTGAAAGCCAATGAGATCGGCACCGAGTATCCCTCGCAGGATTTCGTCCCGCGCAGCCAACTTCCGATAGGTCTCGTGGGACGGGAATGGGATATGGAGGAAGAACCCGATAGCGCATTCGAGCCGCTTTCTACGCAACATCTGGGGCACGAGCGCGAGCTGGTAGTCATGCACCCATACGGTATCACCTGGTTCAGCCACCTGTTGTACCGCGTCGGCGAAGCGCTCGTTTACCACCTTGTAACGGTACCAAGCGGATCGATCGAATCTGAGCCGCCCAGACATGTTGTGGAAAAGCGGCCAGACGAGCTGATTGGAAAACTGCTCGTAGAACCCCTCGAACTCCTGCTGACTCAGAAAGACCGGTTCGCCGTAGCCGCTCAGCGCAGTCGCGGCCGAACCTTGCAGCTCTGGAGGAACATTGGTTCCGGGCCAACCGACCCAAGTGAATGGACGTTTTTCAGCCACTGCCCGGAGTGCAGTTGCCAGTCCCCCCGGGCTGGGTTCTACTTGCCACTCTTGCCCGTGTCGACCCAACCGCACGGGCAGTCGTGCAGATACCACTATGAGCTTTGACTCGGTCATGGCTCTCTAGCCCCATTCGACCTAACCGAGGCCTTGACATGGCCCGCGGCTGGCCACATCCCTAGTTGAGCTTTCGTGGTCCCTTGATCGACTGAGTCTTTCGTAGCACATGCCTCCGCAGGCAAGGCTGCTATAATCAATTTACCATCTTTTTGCACGATGACTGATCGAGTCAGACATGCAGGGCGACTTTCTCCAGCCATGCCACGCACCCACTCAAACCAAACCAACCCATGGATACTGAAAAACCGCCATCGACCTTCTCCGCCGCCATATTCGATCTAGACGGCGTAGTAACCCACACCGCCAGTCTTCATGCCAAGGCGTGGAAGCAGGTGTTCGACGAGTTCCTCGGGGCGATAGCCCGAGATTCAGGCGTCGAGTTCGTGCCCTTCGACCTGCGCGACGATTACCTCACTTATGTAGATGGAAAGCCACGCTACCAGGGCGTGCAGAGCTTCCTGAAATCCCGTGGGATTGAACTTTTTTTTGGCCAGCCAAGCGACGAACCCAGCCACGAAACCATCTGCGGGGTGGGCAACCGTAAGAACGAGTTGTACAACAACTTGATCGACAGCCAGGGTGTCGACGTCTTTGAGACCACCGTTAACCTGATAGAAGACCTGCGCAATCGCGGGACTCGGGTAGGACTCATGTCCTCCAGCAAGAACACCGCGCAGATACTGCGACGTACGAAGCTGGAGTACCTGTTCGAGGCTCGTGTGGACGGCGTCGTGGCAGAGGAAACTGGCCTCCGCGGCAAGCCGCATCCTGATTCATATCTCAGGACGGCTGAGCTACTCGGCGTGTCGGCGAACGAGTCGTTGGTGGTCGAAGACGCGGTCTCGGGTGTGGAAGCGGGGAGGCGGGGTGGGTTTGGGTTGGTAATCGGGGTGGATCGTGAGGGTAACTCAGAGGAGCTCTGGCGCGCCGGCGCAGACATCGTGGTCAGTGACATGGGAGAACTCACAGTCAACGACATCGATGAGCAGTTTGCGACACACCGTCACCGGCGCCCTTCCGCGCTAGAGCACTGGCACAGTCTGTCCCAGGATTGGGCCGGAAAGCGTGTGGCCGTCTTTCTAGACTATGACGGGACGCTGACCCCAATCATGGCTCGACCGGACCTCGCACATATCTCGGACGAGATGAGTGCAGTACTGAGCGGGCTGGCAGACGTTTGTCCCACTGTGATAATCAGCGGGCGGGGCCGGGAGGATGTGAGTGGTCTGGTCGGCCTCGATAACCTCTATTACGCCGGAAGCCACGGGTTCGACATCGCAGGACCGGCCGGAACGGCAGTCCGCCACGAGATAGGAGCGGAGTTTCGCCCGGTTCTCGAGCAGGTAGCTCAGAGTCTTGAGGAACAAACGTCTGACATCGAGGGAGCATTGATCGAGGACAAGAAGTTCTCCATCGCCCTTCACTACCGTTTGGTGGCAGAGGAGAACGTCCCGCGCATGGAGCGGGCCGTCGACCAGGCCGTGGCCGAGAATCCCCAGCTCAGAAAGGCTCACGGAAAGAAAGTCTTTGAGGTACGTCCCCAACTCGAGTGGGACAAGGGCAAGGCTGTGCTGTGGTTGCTCGAGGCACTCGAGCTAGACTCAGCCGACGTAGTCCCACTCTACATAGGCGACGATGTAACGGATGAGGATGCATTCGCGGCGCTGCAAGATCGGGGGCTGGGTGTCCTGGTAACCGAGAGCCCGCGTGAGACACACGCCAGTTTGTCACTGCGGGACACCAACGAGGTCGGAGAATTCCTAGAACTGGTCAGTGCATGGCAATCTTCTCAGTAGTCCGGCAAGGATAGGAATGATGGCCGACGACGGCGATAGATGGACAATCACATTCGAGGGGTATGATCCGGAGCAGGAGGGGCTACGCGAAGTACTCTGTGCTCTGGGCAACGGCTTCTTTGTAACTCGCGGTGCGGCAGAGGAAGTCTCAACAGATGGCGTACACTATCCCGGCACGTATATCGCCGGCGGGTATAATCGGGCGACAAGCGAGGTGACCGGACAAACGATCGTAAACGAAGACCTGGTAAACTTCCCCAACTGGCTCTGCCTCACGTTCCGGCCCAGTGATGGCGAATGGGTCGATTTCGCCAAGATGGAAATCGTGTCATTTCGCAGGCAGTTGAATCTCCGTGAGGGACTGCTCCTCAAGGAGTTCACGATCCGCGACGACAAGGGCAGGACAACCTCCGTTGCGAGCCGTCGGCTGGTACACATGCGCTGCCCCCACGTTGCCGCAATTGAGTACCAGATCACACCTGTCGACTGGTCAGGACCGATCCAGATCCGCTCGATGCTCGACGGCACGGTGACCAACACAGGTGTGGAGCGGTATCGGCAGTTGAATCCCAACCATCTGAGAACGATCAACAAGGGAACGGTGGCGCCCGAAGGGGTCTTTCTCCTGGTGAAGACAACGCAGTCACGCCTGGAAGTCGCTCAGGCCGCCAGGACGAGACTGTTCAAACAAGAAGCCGAAACACGCGTACACATCACCACGGTGATCGAGGGCTCCGCGGTGGGACAGATCTTTGCTACGGACGCCCGCCAGGGCGAATCGATCAGGGTCGAAAAGGTGGTGGCCCTGCACACGTCACGCGACCGCGGTATCACCGAAAGTGCACGGGACGTACGCCTCCAGATCACGACGGCCGGCAGTTTTGCAGACCTGCTGCGAACACATCGCGCTGCCTGGCGTTCGCTGTGGCGCAGGGCGGATGTCGAAGTCGAACTGGAAACGGGGTCTAAGAATGGCGTACCCGACGATGGTGTGTTGGTCCGCTTCCAGATCTTCCATCTGCTTCAGACCGTTTCCGAGAACACTCGTGGGCTCGACGTGAGTGTCCCCGCTCGCGGCCTGCATGGCGAGGCATACCGTGGGCACATCTTCTGGGACGAGTTGTTCATACTGCCCTTCTATCACCAACGGTTCCCGGAAGTCAACCGGTCGCTCACACGCTACCGATACTTCAGATTGACGGCGGCGAGAGCCTACGCCAGGGAGTGCGGCTATCGCGGCGCAATGTTCCCCTGGCAGAGCAGCAGCAATGGCAGAGAGGAGACCCAGTACGTCCACCTCAACCCGAAGTCGGGTACCTGGGATACGGACAACACCAGGCTACAGCGTCACAACAACGCAGCCATCGTTTACAACATCTGGGAGCATTATCTGGTCACGCGGCGGCGGCCATTCCTCGAGCAGTATGGAGCGGAGATCATCCTCGAGATCGCGCGTTTCTGGAGCAGCATCGCACAGCTCAACGAAGCGACGGGACGCTACGAGATCCATGGCGTGATGGGACCTGACGAATACCACGAGAGGTATCCCGGGTCAGCGGAGGGCGGGCTACGCAACAACGCCTACACCAACATCATGGCGGTGTGGTGCATCGAACGTGCTCTGGAAGCACTGGAACGTATCGATCCCGAGCGGCGCCACGACTTGGTTGACATACTGGACATCAAGGACCAAGAGATCGCCCGGTGGCGTGAGATCACGCACAAGATGACGATTCACTTCCACGGCGATGGCATCATCAGTCAGTTCGACGGCTACGAGAAGCTGGCTGAATTCCCCTGGGAAGAATACCGTGAGAAGTATGGTGACATCCATCGAGTCGATCGCATTCTCAAAGCCGAAGGATCGTCCCCCGACCTCTACAAAGTGGCGAAGCAACCCGATGTGACGATGCTGTTCTACCTGCTCCGCCCAGAAGAGGTAGAGCGAATCTTCAAGCAGTTGGGCTATGCGTTCGATGAGCAAACCATCGCTGGCAACATCCACTACTACATGGATCGTTGCTCCCATGGGTCGACCCTGAGCAACGTTGTCTTTTCCGCCATCCTGGACCGCATCGATCGCAAGAAGAGCTGGGAGCTATTCCGGCACGCACTGCGTGCCGACTTTGAAGATGTCCAAGCGGGGACTACCAAGGAGGGGATCCACCTCGGGGCAATGGCAGGTACGATCAACATCGTGCTCAACCGCTATGCCGGAGTGGACACGACCGGCAAGACCATCGCGATCAATCCCAACCTACCCAAGTCCCTCCGCCGTATTCGACTGAAAGTTCAGTATCGTGGAGAGTGGCTCGAGTTGACCGTGACACATGACAAGTTGCACGTCACCTTGGAAGGGTGTGCCGACGAGGTCCTGGTGCTAGAAGTGAAAGGCGTACCGCATAGAATAGAGCCGGGAGCGACTCTGGAGATCGATCTGTAATTCCACGGTCGCCGAACCGGCCGGACTAGGGGGGCGAGGAGGGGCCGGAGACTTCTCCTTCCCCTCCTTCATCTACTTCCCCTGCTTCATCTCCTACCTAACCCTACTTGATCTCGATCAACTTCGCTTTCGCCTGGGCCGACTTGGGAAGGGTCACCTCGAGAACACCGTTCTCGAACTTGGCGCTCGTCTTCTCCGTGTCGATGCCGCGCGGCAGTGTGAACGACCGCTGGAACCGACCATAACGACGCTCGACGACGTGGTAATCGGTTCCTTCCTCACCCTGCTCGATCTCACGCTTCTTCTCACCGCTGATGGTGAGAATGCCGTTCTCGACTGAGACCTTGACGTCGTCCGAGCCGAGGCCCGGAAGCTCGACGCTCACCTGCAAACCGTCCTCGCTCTCATGCACATCCACCAGCGGAGACAAGGCCACCGCTGAGCCGGATTCCGTGTCGCGGCCAAGCCAGAAGCCGTCAAACAGCCGATCGAAGTTGCTGCGGTTCAAGCCGCTCCATGCAGGGGTACGGCTAGCACGCCATAGAGTTGGATACACCATCGGATTTCCTCCTGGTACTCAGATTGTCTGCTTATTAGCTGGGCCGACAAGCCCGGCCGATTGCCGCTAAGCACAAGTGCATCGAGAGTGCCAGGATAAGAAGTCATTTTGGCAGTCCATCTCGCCTAACTCAGGTGGGCGCTGCCATTATAGCAGTGATTGGTCTGCCTAATCGGAGATTGTGGGCTGCAGGCCGTGCGCGTTGTCCCTGACTAATCGTTCTCGGAGTCGTTGGCACCCAGGCGGGCGTCCCATGGTGAGGATGGAAACGAGCGGAAGCTACCGATCAGACTGCCCCAACCGCGTACCTGATGTCCTGCAACGCTTGCCGCATCCGGTCCATGTGGGTTCGGAACGAGAGCACGCAGATTCGGACGGCGAATCGGTCCCCCAGCATTGTGCCTGTCAGATACACCCTTTTTTTCGCATTCACTCGAGCCATGAAGTCACGGTTGAGATCGTTCAGGGCAGCCGTCTCGAGCCCGGGTCGTTTGACCCGGAAGGCCACAATCGACAGCTGTGGTTCGGCCACGATCTCTATGCCTTCGATCGACTTCAGCTGATCCGTGGCCCAATGGGTGAGATCGAGTTTCTCCTCCAGGTTCTGCCTGAATGGCTCGATCCCCAGGAGCTTGATCGGAAGCCACACGCCCAAGCCGCGGAAGGGCCGCGACAATTCCGGCGAGATCTGACAGAAGTCCACCAAATCTTCCTCGCTTTGCATAACCGGCATGTAGTCGGCGTAGACCGTGTGTGATTGTCTGAGCGTGTCGCCGTCGCGGACCAATAGCGATCCGGTGCCGTACGGCAGGAACATGCCCTTGTGGGGATCAAGCGCTATTGAATCGGCGCGTTCAATGCCATGCATGATAGTCCGGCCGCGCTCGGTCAGCATGAAAAAGCCACCGTACGCCGCATCCACGTGCAGCCACATCTGATGGCCTTGCGCCAGATCGGTGAGAGCGGAGAGGTCGTCGACCGCTCCGGTGTTGGTGGTACCGGCACTGGCCACGATAAGAAACGGGACCCGGCCGGCGGCGCGGTCGTCGTCGATCCGCTGCTCTAGCTCGTCGAGACGGATTCGGAAGAGATCGTCAGATCGGATGACGCGGACCGATGCGGCAGGGAAACCGGCCAACGTCGCTGCTTTCTGAATTGAATGATGGACCTGGTCGGACGCATAGATCATCCCGCTCAGGAAATCATCGGGCAGCAACTTGCGTCGCGCCGCCACGACGGCCGAGAAGTTGGCCAGTGACCCACCGCTGGTCAGGAACCCCAAGGAATCGGGTCCGTACCCCATTATCTCGCACAGCCAGCGGATCGTGTTGGCTTCGAGTTGGGCCAATCCTGGTGCCGCTACCCAGACACCTACGTAGCGGTTCACGGCAGCTGCGATCAAGTCGGCGACCGCCGTATGGGGGATCCCACCTCCTGGTATGTATGCCAGATAGCCCGGACCAGCCGTGTTGAAGCTCTTCGGCACGACCTCGTCGAACAACTGGTCGAGCACCTCATCGAGGGGAGTGCCTCGTTGCGGCAGCGACTCCACCAGCGAGCGGGCCAACTCGGCTGCTCCCTCCACGTCAGCGGAGGGCTGCTCCGACAGCGAGTCAATGTGTGGGATGATGCGAGCCATTGCAGCATCGACCAGTCGGCGCAGCTGCTCGCCGTTCAACTCGAGATTGGTTTCACTGAAGCTCATGATTCCGTCGTCGCAGGCGTTTCTACTGCGCTGGATTCTACAGGTTATCTCCTCCAGGGGAATCCCCTCTCCTTCATCTCCTTCATCTCCTTCCCCTCCTAATCTCTACAACTACCTTTCGCCAGAACACCAAACAACTGGATCCACGAAAGGACTGCATCATGCGGATGAGAGCCTTTTGTACGACGGTGCTTTCGATTTCACTGTTGGCTGCCGCCTGCGGTACCTCTGACGATGGGATTGCCGATCGACCCTTGGGCACTCTGCGCGAGCAGGCCGAGTTGCAGCAACGGTGGTTGACCGAACGGTTGGACTCGGTGCTGCCCCAGTTGATGCGGCAACACGGTGTCGATATGTGGGTCGTGGCAATGCGGGAATACAACGAAGACCCCGTTTTCAGCTCGCTCGTTTCACCCACGACATTCGCTGCCCGTCGCCGGACCATATACGTATTCTTCGATCGCGGACCGGAACACGGGGTGGAACGGCTAGCCCTCGGCGGATCGAGCCAGCAAGGCCTGTACGAGGCAGTGCGTGGCATTCAGCAGGCTCCTGACGGCCGTCAACGAGAGCTCTGGGGTCGCGACCAGTGGGTTCTATTCGCCGACATGGTGCGCGAACGAAACCCCCGTACCATCGCCGTCAATATTTCTGAGACGCACAACTATTCGGATGGTCTCAGCGCCGGAGAGTGGGAGCAGATGCGTGACGCTCTTGGGCCAACATACGTTCGGAGAATCGTGCGGGCTGAGCTGCTGCCAATCGACTACATCTCGATTCGCGTTCCCGGAATGCTCCCCACATTCAAGACGATGATGGAGTTGGCGCACGAGATCATAGCCACTGCATTCTCGAACCAAGTGATAACCCCAGGTGTCACGACAACCGACGACGTGGTGTGGTGGATGCGGCAGACCTTGAACGACCGCGGCTTGGACACATGGTTCCAACCTTCGGTGGACGTCCAGCGACAGGGAGGAAACCCGGAGGGTCCATCGCCCGTGATCGAGCGGGGTGACGTATTGCATTGCGATTTTGGGGTGACGGCTCTCAACCTCAACACTGACACACAGCACATGGGTTACGTACTGCGTGAAGGTGAAGCCGATGTGCCGGAGGGCTTGAAGCAGGCCCTGACGACCGGGAACAGGCTGCAGGACATAGTGGTATCGGCGATCCAACCGGGACGGACCGGCAACGAAGCGTTGTTCGCCTCTCTCGATGCAATGCGCGAAGCCGGTATCGACGGGACCGTCTACAGCCATCCGGTTGGGAACCACGGTCACGGCGCCGGTCCGCTCGTGGGATTGTGGGACAGGCAAGATGGCGTCCCGGGACGTGGAGATGTGCCGATCAGGCCAAGCACGTGGTACTCAATCGAGCTACAGGCTACGTCACCGGTTCCCGAGTGGGACGGGCAACGTGTCCGCATGGCGTTGGAAGAAGACGTGGAGGTTGCGGCCGATGGAACCGTCAATTGGATCCTGCGACGACAGGCCGCTTTCCACCTGGTGCGCTAGCTAGATGAGCGACATAGCAGAGCTGCCCACTCCGGCACTCCTACTCGACCGAACGAAGCTCGAGAGGAATCTGGGCGCGATGGCTACGCGGGCTGAAAGCCTAGGGGTAGCATTGCGCCCCCACATCAAGACGCACAAATGCATAGAGATTGGCCAGATGCAGCGCTCGCTCGGTGCAACCGGGATCACAGTCGCGACATTACACGAGGCACGCGCGTTCGCGGATCACGGGTTCGACGATATCACCTGGGCGTTTCCACTCGTGCCGAGCCGAGTCGACGAGGCCATGGAACTCGCCTCGCGCGTGACGCTACGCATCGTGGTCGATTCCGCAGAGGCGCTCGCCCAGCTGGCGGAGACTCGATTCCCCTTCAAAGTCTTGATAAAGATCGACTGCGGGTATCATCGTGCCGGTGTCGATCCTCACGGTGCACTCGCGGTCACCTTGGCAAGGGACCTGCACGAGTCACACACAATGAGGTTTGCTGGCATTCTCACCCATTCTGGACACTCGTACTACGCCCGCGGGAGAGAAGAGATCGGCCGTATCGCCGAAGAAGAGCGACGCGTGATGGTAGAGTTTTCGCAGCGGCTACAATCGGTCAGTGGAATTGGCGTGCCGCACATCAGCGTGGGATCGACGCCAGCTTTGAGCTTCGTGGAACACTTAGAGGGCATCACGGAGATACGCCCAGGTAATTATGCCCTGTATGATTACAGCCAGACGGTCATGGGATCGTGCACGGTTGCCGACTGTGCCGCCACCGTGCTGGCAAGCGTAGTATCGTCACAACCCGGAATGACACACTGCGTGATCGATGCAGGGGCGTTGGCCCTGTCGAAAGACACCGGCCCGGCCGATCGGCCCGTCGCGTCAATGGGTGAGATCTTCGACGACTACGCCGCCGGAACACTGCTACCGGAAACCCGAGTTGTCTCACTGAGCCAAGAACATGGGATCGTTAGCCGGCAGCTACCCGTTGGATCGAAGGTACGTATCCTGCCCAACCACTCCTGTCTAACAGTGGCGCAGTTCGACCAGTTTCACGTTGTCGAAGGTGACCGAGTGGTCGATACCTGGAGGATCTGGCGCGAGCGGTGAGGGTGGGGTGGCGTTGCATTAGCGCTTCAGCCGCGCAACGATCAAGTCAATCAGTCCCGGGGGGAAAGTGCCTCCCAGTTCGAGCGTGCCGCGATAGTACTCGATTGCGTCCGCCACTTCCACGAAATTGAGTGGCACTCGCGGTGACTCGTCAGACTGCTCGCCTGTGAAACTGGTGGATGTTCTGTCCAACAGATCTTCCAAGTCCACTGTATCGCGTCCACGCACCATGGCGAGTGCGGCACCAGCCAACAGCGAGTGGGGGAGAGCCGACCCATCGGGGAGCCTGAACTCGATGGTCGGCGATCCGACGATGCGACCGTGTTCATCCATGTTCACCACTGGCAGGCGGATCAGGGCCAAACGGTCGAACTCACCCCAGACGATTGCGTTGGGAGCTTCCTTGCCCTGCTTCAGACGCACGAAGGAGTCAGCCACCCGGTTGCCGAAGGCCATCAACGCACCACCCATTTGAACCAGCCCGCCGATGAGCCAGCGGGAGGCCTCACTCAGATTGCCATCTATGTCTTTGATCTCCAGAGGTATGCCATCCTTGATCGGCGCGAAGTGGAAATGCAGACCGTTGCCGGCGTGCCCTTCGGCCATCATCGGTTCGGTGCTGCAACGCATTCCGTTCTGGTGCGCTAGGTTCCGCAACACCCACTGGCTCAACAGCACCCCTTCGGCTGCGTCCGGCAACGGTCGCAAGGCCAGCTCTATCTCGTGCTGTTCCCAGATGACGCCGTTGATCTCTTTCGCTTCGATGTAACCCACTTCGGAATGTCCATACTTTACCGCCACACCGATATCAGCCAGCAGCGCCAGAGCCTGGCGACGCAAGTCCTCACCGAAAACGAACGGCGAAGTCGCGTGGTAGCCGCGGTCGTCAGCGCCATAGATGTCGTTCTCGTCACGCCTTTTGCCCAGGAAGTACTCCACTTCACCGAGCGCCCAGAGCTCCGTTTCCGTCTCCTGTTTCAAGAGATCACAAGCTCGCCGTAATATGGTATCGGGTGATTGAGGTAGCGGCGACCCGTCGCGAGCTGTGTGCCCGCACATCAGTACCAGGGTGGGTAGCGAGGAGAACGGATCGAGAAAGGCGCTTTCCAACCGGGGCCGCAGCACGATGTCAGAGGCGTCGGGTGGGATCCCGGCTCCCGGAAACAGACTGGAACCGTCGGCACGCTCACCGCCCTGAATGATGTCGGTCAGGTGCGCAACACTGCGGGGAACGAAATCGAGTGTCTTGAGCCAGCCATCTCCACCCACGTGCATCAGGCTGAGTACTCGGATGTTTCTGCTTGCGAACAGATCAGTGAGGTCGTCTATCGTCCACTCGAGACGCTGTTTGCCAAGTTCATTCTCCAAACCCAATATTACGGGAGCGGTGGACTTGGACACTATCTTCTCGGTCATCGCCAT